>CAIRNV010000275.1 GCA_903880005.1 uncultured Verrucomicrobiota bacterium
GGGTACGTCGTCGGCACCCCCGTGATCGACGTGTCGATGTTCGTCACCGCGTACTTCCCGTCCGTCCCCACCACCGGGTTGTTCGCGGGGTCGCGTTGGTACTTCTTGAGGTACTGGCCCACGTCGGTGACCTCCGCGCTTCCCACCCAAAGCCCGCTGTACACGCCCACCTTCGCCGTCACCCCCACGTCCACCTGCGAGTGACCCAGCGAATCCGTGAACCGCAGCACCGACGCCAGCAGGTCCCCCGGGTTGCCCGCGTTCACCGACCGGTCCATCCCCAGGATCACCTCCACCTCCGACCCCGACTGCCCGGCCGGGGCGAGCGTCCAAGTCATCGTGCTGTTCGCCGCCAACGCCGTGTAGTCGTACGCCAGGGTCGTCGGTGCCTTGCGTGCGCCCCGCACCAGCAACGGCGGCAAGCCCGTCACCAATGGTTGCCCTGCCGGGGCCGTCTCCGACGCCAGCATGCGCATCGTCGCCGTCACGGACCCGGCCGTCAGGTTGCGCACCCGCACCCCGATGCTCCGCAGCGTGTCGCCGTAGTTCAGGATGCCCGACTCGGACACCTGGATCTCCAGGGGGCCGAAGTAGCGATTGAAGTAGTTGCCCGACTGGATCCAGTACGCCTGCCCACGGTTCATCGTGGCGGTGCGAAGCCCGAACACCTGGCCCGGGTTGCCCGCGCCCAGCGGCCCGCCCACGTACCGGTAGAACTCCGCCGCCTGCTTGAACTCCGAGGGTCCCTTGGCCAGGAAGGAGTCGAACGTGGGGCCGGCGCCCTGGGGCACGGGGAATCCGAGGAAGTTCAGGCCCGAGGTCGTCCAGGTGTAGCGGGGAGCCACGGCCTTGCCCTTGACCGCCCAGGCGTAGGTGGCGATGTCCGACTTCACCTTCACCAGGTACGCCGTGTTCGGGATGAGCCGGTTCATCGCCGAGTTGGGTCCCTTGGCGCGGGTCCAACTGGACCAACGGCTGTCCGTGCTGGCCGGCGACTGCGGGGTGTCCACGAACTGCTGCGCCGAGAGTTCCGGACGCCACATCCACACCTCCTCGACCGCCAGCGACGGATCCGGTGCCACGAGGTCATCGATCGTCGCGTGGCTCGCGTCCACGTGCAGGAACACGGCGTTCCAGCCCGCCTTCAGGTCCAGCGTTTGCGTGAGCCACTGCGCCCGGGCCGTGCCCAGGGGAAGCATCAGCATCAGCATCAGCTTCAGGCTCAGGGGCAGCGGCAGCATCAGCGTCAGGCTCTGTGGCATCAGCCCCCTGGCCCTGAACCCTGAACCCTGGCACTGACGCTGAAACCGCCCCCTGCACCCTGTCTTCGTCTCGTTCATCTCAAATCCTCCCATTCAGGTTCGGGTTCAGGGCTTCCGGTACAGGTACCACGCCGCCTCCGGGACGAGTCGTTGGACCGTCCCTAGCGTCGTCACGGGATTCCCCGCCGATTGCCCGCCAAAAACCACCAGCTCCGACCCCGTCCATGCGGCGGCGAAGTTCTTGCGCGCCGACGGCGTGCCCGTGCCGCTGAGGTACCGCCATTGGTTGCGGGCCGGGTCGTAGGCCGCGCCCGTGGACAACGCCCCGGTCACGTCCTCGCCCCCGAACACCACCAGCTCGCCCCCGGTCCAGAACGCCACGTGCCCCCATCGCGGCGACGGCGCCAACGTGGTGGGAAGGGCCGTCCAGGCGTCCGTCTGCGGGTCGTAGGACGCGCCGGTGCCCAGGGGCGCGCCGCCCGACTTGCCGCCCCACACGATGAGGCGCGAGCCGGTCCACACGGCGGTGTGCCCCTGCCGGGGGGACGGGGCGTCCGTATTGGAGATCGCCGACCACGTCCCGTGCGTCACCCCGCCGGTCATGGCCAGGGCGTGGCCGGTGTCGGTCTCGCCCGCCTCGCCCTCGCCGCCGAACACGATGACGCGGTCGCCGCACCACGTGGCGGAGGCGAAGCGCCGGGCGGAGGGTGCATTGGCCGTGGGCAGGGGGTCCCAGAGGTTGCCGAGCGGGTCGTAGGAGGCGCCGTCGTTGAGCAAGCCGTCGTCGTTGCGCCCCCCGAAGATGAACCAACGCGCCCCGGTCCACGCCGCGCACTGGGCCTCGCGGGCGCTGGGCGCGCCGGAGAGGGTGATGGGGGACCAGCTTCGGTTGGTGGGGTCGTAGAGGCCGCCGTCGCCCAGGACGTCGCCCGCCTTGCCGCCCCACACGAGCATCCGCTCGCCGGTCCATGCCATGGAATGGAGGAGTCGCGCGGCCGGGGCGTTGACGGTGGGGGTGGTGGTCCAGTTGTCATTGCCGGGCTCGTAGGCGCCGCCGGTGTTGCTGGCCGCGAGGCCCACCACGCCGCCCCAGACGAACATCCGGGTGCCGGTCCAGACGGAGGCATGGCCATGGCGCGCGGTGGGGGCACCGACGGACGATCCGCTGGTCCAGCTCGGGGCGTCGAAGCCGGCGAACTGCACCAACCCCTGCGAGAGGAGGGAAATGTCGCCGGCGAGGGGCGAGGCGATCACGAGGCCGCCGGGAAGGGACGGGGCGACGAGGGAGGATTGGGGAGGGAGGGCGGCGGTGATTTGGGCGACGCGATTATAGAGGTCGTTGACCTGGGCTTGGATGTCGCCCTGCGTGGCATAGACGCGGTCGGAGAGGGTGTTGCTGGAGGTGAGGACGTCGGCGAGCCGGGCGATGTTGAGGCTCAGGCGGGCGTCGGGGACGGTGCCGGAGACGAGCGTGGAGGCATCGCCCGGGGTGGAGAGGGCGAAGACCGAGTAGGGGACGGCGTGCAGGGTGGTGCGCGGGGAGAAGACGGAGAAGGCGGCGATGGAACCGGCCGGGCGCGCGCTGATTTCGAGCCAGCGATCGGCCCCGGCGGTGAAGGGTGTGGGTCCGAAGTCGAGGGAGACGGTGAAGAGGCCGTTGGTGACGGCGACGGAGGGGAAGGCGATCTCGGGGGAAACGGGGTTGCCGGCGACGGCGGCGTCATGGAGGCGGAAGCGCAGCTCGTAGGCCCCGGTGGCGGCCTTGCCGCCGTCGGCGAGGCGTCCTTGATAGCTGAACGCCGTGCCCGCGCGGGCCACGGCGGCCAAGGCCAGGAGGTTGAAAAGGAC
Source organism: uncultured Verrucomicrobiota bacterium (assembly GCA_903880005.1). Classification (GTDB taxonomy): domain Bacteria; phylum Verrucomicrobiota; class Verrucomicrobiia; order Limisphaerales; family UBA9464; genus UBA6176. The sequence goes on from CAIRNV010000275.1 coordinate 3,111, forward strand.
GCCAAGGAGCGGCATCCACCTCCTCGTGGATGCCCTCCCAAACCCTTCCGACCCTCTTGCCGTCCGAAGCCCAAAAACGTGCCAAGCCATGCATGCGGACGGGGTTCATGGGCGACCAAGTGAGGCCGCCCGAGATCCTCCGGCCACATTGCGCATCGGGACCGGGGCCGATTTCTTACAAATTATCTTTCTGGCCCGCTGACTTTTTTTCTGTGCCCCCCGAGCGGGGGGCTTCGGGCTCGATCCAATGTTCGCGTCCCAAGTCGTCCACGCGGCGGGCGGCAAGATCCATCGCCTGTTGTACGAGGACGGGGGCCGGGGTTGTGTCCGGGAGGAGGGACCAGCTTCGGACCTGATTCGGGGCGCTGAGGGTGACGAGCAAGTGACCCGGGGAAATGCCTGCCCACCAAACCTGGCCGGCATGGGCCAATGCTGGGGTCACGGCGTGCCCCGTGGCGGCATCGTACACGCGGACGGCTTGCTGCTGATCCACCGTGACGACCCAACGACCGTCGGGGCCCAAGGCGGCCCTGAGGGAGCTACGGGCCAATTCGTTGCCCCCGATCGACCTTTTTCCAAGGGTGACTGCGTCCACGACAACGGGCGGCCCCACGTCGGGACAGGCGAGGAGCAGATGTCGTGCATCGTTCCAATCGGTGCACGTGACGCGGCCCAAGCTGGTTTCCAGCAACGGAAGGCGGAGGCCAAGGCTGGCGTCCCACAAGGATGCCACGGACATGATGTTGTTGGCGGCGAAGACGTTGGATCGGCCAAGCAACCTGACCCCGGACATGCCGGGCTCCGTCGGAAACTCCACGACTGCGGACTCGGGCTGGTTCCAATGGCGAATCCGAAGGCGGCGACGGATCGAGTCGAAGGTCGCCACGCGCATGCCATCGCCTGACAACACGTGCGCCGTGAGATCTTGGTTAGGTTGGCCAGCGGTCAACCCAGGCAAGTCTCCGTCCGGACTCCAGGATCGAACGACCCCGGAGGCGTCCACCGAGACAAGGCGTTCCGGGCCCACCACACGGACATCAGCGACACCCCGGGCATGGTGAAGGCGGCGGGAGGACCACCCTGCCTGACCACGCGTGACCCACATTACGTCCTCGCCGGCCGCCGGCGCGGCGGACCGCGGAACATCCTTGGGGGCGATCCCTGAGACGGCCCAGGAATCCCCCTCCAATCCCGGCACCACAAGGGCGGGGCTCGACCACTCCAATCCCTCCGCAACCGTGGTCCATTGCCCTTTTCGCACGTCCAAGGCGACGACGGCCCCCGGACCCACTGGCGACGTGGGCTTGGATGCCATGGTCACCAAAATGTCGCCCCGGTCGTTCCATGCGGCTTGGTCCAGCCCACGACCGTCCGGCGGAGAGGCCGAGGCGGGGCCCCATTGAGTCCATCCAGCGGGCGAAGGCAGCGGGGCCTGGGCCTCCCGCTGCCGCCACAACCGGATCACCCCATCCTCGCTTCCCGTGAACCAAGAACCGTCCGTCGGGTGAAATCCAACCCAGCGGACGGCCCGTGAATGATGGGGAAGGGTCAGCCATCGCGATCCATCCTCCAGGCTCCAAAGGCTGGCGTGCCCGTCGGCAGAACCCGTGAGCAACGCGCGCCCGTCCCACCCGATGGCCATCGCCTGGCAGCGCTGGCCGTTCATGGGGATGTCCGGGAACGCCCGGCGCCCATCCGATCCTTGGAAGATCGAGAGGTCCCGGGATTCACCGCTGACGACCCAACGCTCCCCGCGAAAGGCGGAGAGTTCCAACAAGGAAGGCCCCTGGCCCAGCGAGATCGCCGGCAAGCGCTCGGAGGCGTCCACCACCTCCCATGACTGCAAGAATCGTTGCTGGCCCGCGTCCACGGAGAGGGTCAACAGCGTGCGGGAACCTGGCCCCCATGCGATCGACCTCAGCATGCCCCGGACCCGCATCTGGCCATGCAGGGTGCCATCCGGAACCCTCCAAACGCGCAGGCTGCCGTCGTGGGAACCCGAAGCCAGGAGGGCCGAGTCCGGGCTGAAGACGAGGGCCTCGACGGGGCCCGTGTGAGCGGGAAGACCCAGGCGCGGACCCGTGCCATCCGCCCGGCCCAGTCCAACGCCGTAGGCGGAATCAGCCGTGGCAAGCCAACGATGGTCCGGGCTTTCCACCGCCCACCCCACGCGCTCCCAACGAACACCCGTCTCCCGGCCGGACGCCATGTCGAACCACGCCACGTGCCCGGTCGCCTCCACGGGACGCGCGAAGGAGGGGAGGTTCACGCGCGGTGCGGCCCATGCCCGCTTCCCATCCGCGCACAGCCCGACCTGCATCGGCCGTTGTCCACACCGGATCGGCCCATGCACCAGCGCCCCGGTCGCCGCATCCCACTCGCAGGCGAAGCCCCGGTCGTCCGAGGTGACCAAGCGGCTGCCGTCCGGTCCGTAGGCAACGGAGAACAACCCGAGGCCAGCCGCCACCGTCGCGCGCGGCTCGGGGAGTCGTTCCTTGAGTTGGCGGGCGAGGACCCTCTCGGGGAACGCGGCCAGACCTCGGGATTCCTTGGCCGAGATGACCTGCGAAAGCCACACCAAGGCCATGGCATCGTCCCCATCGTGCATCGCGCGGGTCGCCGAGGCCGCCAGCAAATGGGAGGTCCGGGCCTCCTGCTCGGCGACGCGCGCCCTGCGGCCGGCCTCGACCCACGCCGCGCGCTGCCATGCCCACGTCGCCCACGCCGCGCCCGCGGCGAGCGCCACCGCCGCGGCCCAAGCCAGCGCCCGACGCATGCGACGGACCCGATGCCGGCGTCGAACCGAGCCCCCGGAGGCGATGCATGCGAGGTCGTCCCCCAACTCGGCGGCCGTCGCGTATCGGTCTGCCGGGGCGGCCGCGCACGCCCGGAGGATGACGGCATTCAACTCGCGCAAGACCCGGGCATCCGATCCGCCATCCATGGCCTCGCATGGCTTGGGAAACTCGTGTCGGCCCAGCCCCATGCCGGCCTCGTAGAGCACCATGCCGAGGCTGTAGAGGTCCGCCTTCACGGAGTTGGGGCCCTCCGGCGCGACGTACCCGTCCGTGCCCACGTAGGACCGCGCCTCGGTCTGCTCCACGACGAGGCCGATGTCGGCCAACTTGGGCTTCCCGCCCACGAACACGATGTTGGACGGCTTGATGTCGCGGTGGATCAAGCCGGCCCCGTGCAGCCGGCCCAGGGCTGCGGCCAGGCGCCGGCCCAGCTCCACCACGGTCTCCACGTCCAGCCGGCCGCGCTGGGCCATCACGCGGCCCAGCGTGCACGAACGATAGGTCCCGGGGTCGATGCCGGAGGCGGGCCCGGAGTCGAGGTCGTCCGCCAACTCCATCACGTAGTAGAAGTAGCCCTCGGCGTCGTTCCGACCGGTGTGGAGCACGTCCACGAACCCGTCGTCCTCGCGGGACAGGGGCTCGAAGCGTTGAACCCCGGCAAACTCCCGGTCGTAGGGCCGCTCATCCCGAAACAACCCGCGCCGGACCACCTTCACCGCCCGCCAAACACCCAGCACGGACCGCGCGAGCCAGACCTGCCCATGGCTGCCCTCGCCGATGCAGTGCCATACCTTGTGGTCCGGCACCACAGGCACCGCGCCACGCACGTCAGCCTGGACTGCGCTCATGAGAGCCCGCTCCAGCCCAGGCCGACCTGGCCCATTCCAGCTCCGCCCCGGACTCGACGTCCGCGCGGATTTTTTCCACCTCCTTCTGCAACCGCCCCAGCAACCGGTGCCGCACGACGTACACCTTCGCCTGGCTGACGTCCAAGATCCGGGCCACGTCCGCCCCGGAACGTTCCTCCATCGCGGTCATGAAGAAGATTTGGTAGGACTCCGGGCTCACCGTCTTGCGCAATTGGTCCAGCGCACGCTCGAGGATCATCTGCTTCCATTCCGCCGCCCACGCCTCGTCCCCCTCCGGCGTCGCCAACCATTCCGCCCCCAACCCGCCTCCCCCGTCCTCCGAGGCCCGTTCGAGCGCGCCGTCGCCGCCTCCGCCCACGCGTTCCTCCCGGCTTCTCCTTCGCAACTGGTCGGCAATCCGGATCCGCGCCATCCGCCGAACCCACCCCTCGAAGCTGCATTGAGCGGGCTCGTAAACGAAGTCCGCCATCGTCCGGGCCACGGACAAGGCCGTCTCCTGGACCACGTCGTCGGCCTCGTCCGGCCGCAAGCCCGCGCGCTGGGCCACCCGGTGAATCAAGCCGCCGTACCGCTCGACGAACTTCGCCCAGGTGGCGTCATCGCCCAGGTCCCGGAGCCGCTCCACGAACGACGCCCGCGTCGCCGTCCGGTCCTTTTCTGGGAGCGCTCGCCTCATGATTCGCCGTCATTTGAAGGAGCCGACCGAGTTTGTCCATCACCGAGCCGGGGAGGGTTGCCCGTGGTGGAAGGCCACGGCCAACCCTGGGGGGCTACCAGACCTCGACGGGCCCCTTCGGCACGGGGATGGCCTCCCGGCGCGCGCTGGGCGGCTCGTCCTCGCGTTGGAAGCTCGCGACCATGGGCGACAACTGGTAGCGGGCCGTCAGTTGACCGTCGGCGTCGCAGAACTGCGCCCGCCAACGCAGGTAGTTGTCGAGCACCGCGTCGAACTCCGCCCGCGAGGACACCAGCACGACCTTCTTGTTGAACTCCGAGGCGGGACCAAACCGCTTCGCGTACCACGGGGCGACCTTGCGAAACAAGACGCAGCCCAGCCGTTCGCCAAAGACCTCGATCATGAGGTCCAGGTGCCGTCGCAGGATGCGGAGGCGTTCCTCGAAGGTCGGCTCCGGCAGCAGCTCGCCGGTGTCCAGGAGGTGGCGCGTGCGCCGGAACAACCATGGGTCATAAAAGGCCCCGCGCCCGGCGCTCACGCCCGCGCAACCCGTGCGGCGGACCATCTCCGCCGCCGCCATGGGCGTCGTGACGTCGCCGTTGCCCACCACGGGGATGCGACGCACGGCGCGCACCACGTCACGGATGCCGTCCAGCTTGACCCCGCCGGAAAACCCCTGCTCACGCGTCCGCCCATGCACGAACACCGCCGCGATGCCCACGTCCTCCAAGGCCCGCGCCAAGTCCGGGGCCGTCCAGTTCGCGTCGTCCCAGCCCAGCCGCATCTTGGCCGTCACGGGCACCTTCACCGCCTCCACCATCCCCGCCACCAACTCCTGCGTCCGCCCCAGCTCCGTCATCATCGCGGAGCCGCCGCCCACGCGGCACACCTTGCGCACCGGGCACCCCATGTTGATGTCCACCGACGCCGCCCCCAGGTCCTCGCACATCCGGGCCGCGTCCCGCATCTCTTGCGGCACCGAGCCGAACAACTGGATGGCGAAAGGCCGGTCGCGCGAGTCGGATTCCACCAGCTTGAGGGCCTTGGGGTTTCGCTCAATCAAGGAGCGCGCGTTCACGAGGTCCGTCGTGCACAAGCCCACGCCGCCAACCTCCCGGACCACGATGCGGAACGGCAGGTTGGTGTATCCCGCCAACGGCGACAGGAACAGGTTCGACGGCAACGACAATGTCCCGAGCTGGAACATGCGACGCACGCTACCCCAGTCCGGGGGGGCCTCCCAGCACGGAACCCGCCGGTCGGCCCCAGGCCGCGCCGGGCCGTCGGTTTTCCCCTTTTCATCCGGCCCCCGACGCCCCGAAATCCAGAGGAACGATGAAACAATACCGCCTCAACCGCCTGTTCCACCCGCGCTCCCAAAGGTGCTTCGACGTCGCCATCGACCACGGCTTCTTCAACGAGCGCGGCTTCCTCGCCGGCATTGAGAACCTCGAGCGTGCCGTCCGCACCGTCGTGGGGGCCGCGCCCGACGCCGTCCAGCTGACCGTCGGGCAAGCGCATTACCTCCAATCCTTGCCCGGCAAGGACCGGCCGGCGCTCGTCCTGCGGACCGACGTCGCCAACGTGTACGGGCAGCAGCTCCCGAGGGCCTTGTTCAGCCGCATGATTGAGCAACCCGTCGAGCAGGCCCTGCGCCTCGACGCCGCCTGCGTCGTGGTCAACCTCTTCCGCATCCCGGGCGAGCCCGAGGTCTCCGACCAGTGCATCCAGAACATCCTGCGCATCAAGCCCGAGTGCGACCGCTACGGCATGCCCTTGATGATCGAGCCCCTCGTCTTCCAGCCCAACACCAAGGCCGGCGGGTACATGGTGGATGGCGACCTCGACAAGATCCTGCCCCTCGTCCGCCAGGCGGTTGAACTGGGTGCCGACATCATCAAGGCCGACCCCACCGACGACGTCTCGTTGTACGGCCGCGTCGTCGAGATGGCCGGGCGCATCCCGGTCCTCGTCCGCGGGGGCGGCAAGGCGGCCGATCGCGAGATCCTCGAGCGCACGGAGGCGCTCATTGCCCAGGGAGCGTCCGGCATCGTCTATGGCCGCAACATCATCCAGCACGCCAACCCGGCCGGGATGACGCGCGCCTTGATGGCCATCGTCCACGAGGGCGCCTCCGCGGCCGACGCCGCAAGGCATCTCGCTTCCTAATGGGGGGCGGCCCGCCGGCGGGCAACGGCCTCGGCCCCCATGCCCCCGGGTGACCCTCCCGATCCAGCCAACATGGGCTCGTTCCTGAAGAACCTCTCCGGGCCGGTCCTTGCGACGGCGGCCACCATCGGCACTGCCGCGCTGGCGGCCGACCCCGCCTCCTTGCTCGGCCCCGTGTCCCACGTTTGGCTCGAGAACGACCTCGTGGTCCGCACCGACCAGCACTACACGCACGGCACGCGGATCGCCCACGTGGGCGGCGAACGCCCCGCCGAGGACAACGCCCCCGGGGCCCTGGGCCGCCTGGCGGCATGGCTGCCCACGTGGGGCAACGAGCCCGTCGCGTGGCGGCCGGCCGCCTCCATCACCCAGAACATCTACACGCCCGAGGACATCTCTCGGGCCGATCTCATCGCGAATGACCGGCCGTATGCCGGGTGGTTGTACGCGACGGGTTCCCTTCTCAAGCGCGGGGCGTCGCCCGGCGGCACGCCCATGCTGGACGCATGGTCCGTGCACCTGGGCGTCGTGGGGCCGGCCTCGCTGGCCGAGCAATCCCAGAACTCGGTCCACCGCTTCCGCGCGTTGCCACTCGCCCAGGGCTGGGACCACCAGTTGCGCAACGAGCCCGACGTCGGCCTTCGCTACGCACGCGCCCTCCGCTACTCGGCACCCGTGCGCGGCGAGTTTTCGGGGGAGTTCCTGCCCCACGTGGGCGTCGTGGCCGGAAGCGCCCAGTCGTTCGTCTCCATCGGCGCGCAGTGGCGCGTCGGCCTCCGGCTGCCGCAGGACTTTGGTTGGCGAAGCATCGACGACGTCATCCTGGCGTCCGGGGGCCGGGCATCGCAGGCGCCGCCCACCTGGGGCTTCCACGCGTTCGTCGGCATCGACGCCCGCGCCTTTGCCCACAACGTCCTCATCGAGGGCAACCTCTTCCATGACAGCCACTCGATGCCCATCCAACGCGTCGTGGGCGAGTTGAAGGTGGGGCTGGTTTACTCGGGGCGACGTTGGGACGTCGCCTACACGCACCAGGTCCGCACCCCCGAGTACCACGGCCAGGCCGACGTCGATTCATTCGGTTCATTGTCCATAGCGTTCAAGTGGTAGTCCCCCGCCCAAACGCACTCCACGAACGCCGAGCGCCGCGGCCTTCTTGGGGCAACGGAACACCCGCGATGGATGAGGCACGACACTCCTCCGGAACGATTCAGTTGGGAGGGAAGTGATTGCGAAGCAGATGCTTGCGCAAGCCGAGGAGTGAGCGAGGCGCGGGCCAGTTCCAGACCCGTAACGAGCGAACGACGAAGGATTTGCGCAAGCAGATCGAGCAGGCACGACCGATCCAACTGAATCGTTACGGCTAAGACCGAAGCATGCGCCGCGCGGCCTCGTCGGCGAAGCGAAGGCCCTGGGGCGTCAGGCGAAGGCGGTCGGGAAGGACCTCGGCCCACCCTTGGTCCGCCAGGGACGCGATGTCCGCGGCCCAACCATCCCGCAGGTCGAACCCAGTGAGTTCATGGAAGGCCTGGAAGGGCCATCCGGCGTTCATGCGAAGCCCGAACGCGGCGAGTTCCCCGGCACGCGCCAAGGGGGGCAACGCCTCGGCGAACTCCTTGGCGCGATGGCCACGCAGGGCTTGCTCGGTGTAGAGGACGGTGCTGGCGCGGTTGCGGGATCGAACGCCATCCACGTACTCGGAGGCGCTGGGGCCGAGGCCGAAGAAGTCGAGGCCGCGCCAGTAGGCGACGTTGTGGCGGCAGGCCAGCGCGGGGATCTCGGGGAGGGGCCGGGGCGGGAGGGCGCCGGGGCGGGCGTCGCGCGCGAAGTTGGCGACCTCGTACTGGCGGAAGCCCGCCGCCTGGGCGCGCTCGACGAGACGCTCGTACTGGGCGCAGGCCAGCTCCTCGTCCACGTCGATTTCACCGGCCTTCAGTTGCTCGAACAGGGGCGTGTCGTCCTCGTAGATGACCTCGTAGCAACTGAGGTGCTCGGTGCCGAGCCCCAGCGCCTCGTCGAGCGTGGCCTCCCACAACGCCATGTCCTGGCCCGGGATGGCGAACATCAGGTCGATGCTGAGGTTGTCGAAGCCCGCGTCGCGCAGGATTTCGAGGCTGCGGAACACTTGCTCGCGGGAATGGACGCGGCCCAGGCGCTCCAGCAGGCCGGCGTCCAGCGATTGCACGCCCATGGAGACCCGGTTGACGCCGGCCGACCGGAGGAGGCGCGCCTTGTCGGCGGAGACGGTGGCCGGGTTGCATTCGACGGTGAACTCGGACGCCCCGAGGAACCCGAGGCGACGCATGGCCTCGAGGATGGTCTCCCAGTGATGGATGCTCAGGAGCGAAGGCGTGCCGCCGCCGAAGAACACCGTCTCGGGCCGGCAGCGTGGCGCCACCAAGGCCATCTCGTTCACCAGGGCCTCGACGTAGCGCCCGACCTGGTCGCCGGAAGGCGGCGCGGAGTAGAAGGCGCAGTACTCGCACTTGTGCGAGCAAAAGGGGACGTGGACGTAGAGGTGACGGACCGGGGTTGGCGCCATGGGCGTGGGCTACTCGACGGCGAGGACGTGGTTGAGGAGTTGGGGAAGCTGCTCGAGGAGGCCTGCCTCCGCCGCGACAAGGCTGGCTCCCGCCGCCAGGGCGGCGTCGCACAGCTTCTTGTTCCTGGGGTCGCAGTAGCCGAGGACGGGGATGTGGCGGACGCCGGGGTCGCGCTTGATCTCGGAGATGAGCGGGCAGGTGTCGCCCGTGCGCAGCGCGAGTTCCATGAGGACCACGAGTGGCATCTGCGCGCGGACCTCGGGGATGACTTGGTTGGCGAGCTTCACCTCGCTGACCCGCCAGCCGAGGTCGGCCAAACGAAAGGACAGGCGGCTGCCCGGGAGAAGTTTCTCGTAGAAGACAATGGCGAGCGGCTTCGTCACGACGGGCGGCACGGTGGCCAAGCGTCGGGGGGAAGGCAAAAGGGAACTTGGCCAGGCGCGTGCCAGGCGCGTGCCATGCGACGCGCAGGCGGGATCGATGGCGGCGATGGCCGCCTCCCGACGGCGCGTTGACACCCGGAGGCATCGTTCATAGCGTGCGCCCCAATGAGCGCTGAAGTTGTCCCCGCCCCTGTTTCCGAGTCCGTCGTGGTGTTGACCGAGTCCGCCGCCAAGCAGATTGCGTCCATGCTGGAGTCCGATCCGGCGAACGCAGGCAAGAGCCTTCGGGTGTTCGTCGAGGGGGGCGGTTGCTCGGGGATGCAGTACGGGATGGTCTTCGACGAGAAGCGCGACGACGACCAAGCGGTCCAATTCCATGGCGTGGGTGTCGTGGTGGATCCGTTCAGCGCCAACTACCTCGCCGGGAGCGTCATTGACTTCAGCGACGCCCTGACGGGTGGCGGGTTCAAGATCAAGAACCCCAAGGCGGCCAGCACCTGCGGTTGCGGCAAGTCCTTCGAGGCCTGACACGGCCGCCGCCCCACCTCCCCGCCATGGGGAGGAACGAGCCACAACTCGCGCCCGTGGGCTTGAACGGGCGGGCATCATGAGCGGAATCCTCTCCCGTTTCCTTTCGCGCCTCAGCCATGGTGAGGCCGACCGCCAATTCATCGATGAGATGCGGTCGGTACTGGCCGATGGCGAGCTGACGGACGAGGAGCGGGAGTTCATGGCGCATCGACACGCGGAGTTGGGCGCGGGCGATGCGTGGAACGACGTGAAGGGAGACCTCTACCTGGCAGCCGTGCGGGGCGCGTTGAAGGGCGGTCGCCTAGCACCTGCCGCCGAGGCCGAGCTGGACGAGATTCGCGCGTACTTGCAGGTGGGCGGAGACGACCTGCGCCGGGGCGACGAGCTGTTGTCCGCCGCACGAGCCGAGCGAGCCGAGGCAATGAAGGCCGCCGATGCGCAACGCCGATGGGACGCCTACCTGGATGCGTTGCGCCGGGCCGACGTGCCTCCGGTCGCCTGCCCGGCCGTCGTGATGCCGCGCGGCGAGCGGGCCGTGCTGGTGGCCCCGATGACGGCGATGGAATACAAGGCCGTGGGGCGCCAATACCGGGGGGGTGGCTCCGGCGTGAGCATCCGCGTGACGAAGGGGATGTCCCTGCGCGTGGGGGGCGGCTCCGGCGTGTCCGCCCCAATCATGGACATGGTCCCGGTGTCCGAGGGACACCTGGTGGTGACCACGCAACGCTTCGTGTTCAATGGCGACCTGAAGAGCTGGGCCGACCCGCTCTCCAAGGTCATTGGCTTCCAAGGCTTCCGGGACGGCGTCCAGTACTCCATCAACGGCCGCGAGAAGCCTCGCATCCTAAGGTTCAGTCCGGGGACACGCCCGGACGAGGTGTTCGCCGCCATCGAGGGCGTCATGAACCGGATGCTCTCGCAATCCTAGGCCGGGACGCCTCGCTCACAGCTCGTCGGGCCGAGGAATCCGCGGCGCCACCCCCTCCCTCCGGACTGCGTCGTACCGGACTAGGATCGGGAAGAGGCACCCGCCAAGGTGACCTCGCACTCCAGCACGACCAGGTCCCCCACCCGGGCATGGACCCGGGCCGAGACGACGTTGGACAACCTCCCCGTCAAGGTCGCCTCCACGCGCACCGTCTCGCCCGGGCGCGCCGTCCCGTGAATCCGCGCATGACGCACGGCTGCCAGCTTCATGCCCTGCATCGGCGCATGGGCCGGGTCGGCCTGCGCCACCACGCCCGCGAGCTGCGCCGCCGCCTCGATCAACAACACGCCCGGCAGGATGGGCGCGCCCGGGAAATGCCCGCGCAGGAAGGGCTCGTCGCCGCCAGGCGTGTACTCCGCCACGCCACGCACCCCCGGCTCGAGCTCCAGCATGCGGTCCAGGAACCGAAACTCCGGCCCGTGCGGCAACGCCCGCAACGCCTCGTCCATCGGGCTCATCGCGGCCCCTCCCCCAGGGGCTGCGTCACCCTCCAGGTCGCATCCACCGGCGACGCCAGCCATCCCGCCGGCAACGGCCCGTTCAAGCGCGCGCCCACGAAGTCCGTCCGCATCGTCGAGCCATCCTGCATCACCAGCTCCGTCCCATGCAGCTCCATGCCGGGCGTCGCGAGGAGCACGCTGAACTCCGACAACAACCGTCGCGCGCCCTCGCTCCGGGGCCTGAAGCGCAGCCATTGCAGGCCGTTGGTCGAGCCCGTGCCCAGGAGCTCGAAGCGGTTCGTGAAGCCCGCCGCGTCCCGCGGGAACCCGCCCTCCAGCAACGCCAGCACGTCGCCCGCCGGGCCCGCCGCCATCGCCGCCACCGGGTAGCGCTCGGCCCGGCGCAACCCCGGCGACAGCACCAGAAGCTCCGCGTCGGTGCGCAGCACGATCGAGCGGGCCGGCTGGCCGAGTTCCCATCGAAACCGGGCCGGCGCCTCGAACCACACCCGGCCCTTCGCCTCCAAGGGCGACGTCAACGCCTTGAGCCGACGCGTTTGCACGAAGTCCGCCGACCACGTCGCCACGTTGGTCTGCATCGCCAGCCAACGCGCCAGCAGGGCGTCGCCCTCCGACGCCATCAAGCCCGACACGGCCAGCGCTCCCGCCAGCAGGGCCCCCATCCGCCGCAGCAACGCGCACGCGGCGCTCAGGACGCTCCGGCGTCCGGACCCGGGGCCGACCCATCCGACCAAACCGGCACGAAGTGAAACCATTGCTCCGGATGCTGCCGCAGCACCGGCTCGAATGCACGCAGGATGGCCTGGGTCAGCGCGGCCCGCTCCTCCCTCGCGGCCAACCGTGCACGGTCGTAGCCGACCGGGGCCAGCGCGTCCGCCCGATACCCTTCCCCCTCGCGCACGATCACCACCGGCAACACCACGCATCCCGAGGCCCGCGCCATGTCCGCCGCCGCGCCGCTCGCGTCAAAAGCGCGTCCCATCCATTCCACGCGCGTCCGGTGCGACTTCATGGGCCGGTCCACCAGCATGGCCACGACGCCGCCGTCCTGGAGCCGCCGGATTACCTCAACGAAGGCGAACGGGTCCGTCCCCACCACCAACGTGTCCGTCCCCTGCCGGGCTCGCGCCTCGATCCGGGCCTGGGTGAGGCCCTCGCCGGGCTCCGGAGCCGTCAACACCAGCGGCCGGACCCCCATGCGGCGCAGCACCAACGTCCCCAGCTCCCAGTTGCCCAAGTGAGGCGTCACCAGCAGCACGCCCCGGCCCGAACGCGTCGCCCCGTGGAAGTGATCCCAGCCGGACCCAAGCCGCACCTCATCCTCGCGCACGCAGCCGGCCTCGTGACGCAGCAGGTCCACGACCTTCTCCGCGAAGCACGCCAGGTTGGCCCGCGCCGCCGCACGGGCGTTCGCCCCGGGTGGCAGCAACGGGGCCAGGTTGTCCTGCACCAACGCCAGCCTGCCCGGCCGCACCCGCGCATAGCCCAGGGCCAGCCCGCGTGCGATCCGGCGCAGGCCTCGCGGATGCCCGCGCGCCGCCAGCCACGTCCCCGCCCGCCACGCGAGGCTGCGGTAAAGCCAGGACGGCCGGGCCGCGGCATCCCTCGCCCCCCTGCCCTCCAGCGCCCACCACAATCCCGGCATCAACCCCAGGCACGACACGAGCACGCATCCCACGCCCAGCGCGCACACCAAGTCCATGCTCGCCAGCCCGGCGTTGCTGCTCCACGCCAGCGATCCAAACCCGGCGATGTTCGCGCCCGCGCACAGCAGCAACGCCCGGCCCGTCGTCCGCCACAACCGGCCCGCGTCCGCCCCGTGCCGGCGCAGCGCCCACTGCACGTGGATCGTCGAGTCCACGGAGGACCCCAGGAGCAAGGGCAACGCGACCAGGCTCAGCAGGTTCCACGTCAACCCCAGCAAGGACATCGTCGCCAGCAGCAACGCCAACCCCATCCCCAGCCCGCAGAAACCCAGGACCACCTCCCGCCATCGGCCAAACGCCAGCCACAAGCACCCTCCCAGCATCAGCGCCATGCAACCCATCAACGCCGCCACCCGGCCCTCCACGCGCCTCATCAACGCCGGGGCCAACCCCTCCCAGCTCGCCATCCACATCCCGGGCGGCAAGCCCGCCCCCACCCGCGCCCGCGCCCCGCCTGACGCCCATTCCACCATCCCGACCGACATCCACGGCCCCGCGTCGTCGCGCGCGACCGCCTGGGACGTGACCCAACGCGACCATGCGTTGGTGGGCCACGGAGCGGCGTTCGCCCCCGTCGGGTCGATCGCCGCCCAGCGCCCGAGGACGTTGCGCGTCAACGCCAGCGATTCGTCCGTGAAGCCCGCGTCGCGCGCGGCCGCCTCCAGGGCCCCGGCCCGCGACGCAAGCCCCTTGGCCACCCCGATGTTGGCCGCCGCCCGGTCCGGCCGCGGCCAGAAGCCAGCGGGCACCATGAAGCGCCGCACGTCACCCCGCCGGGTCGATTCCCCCAGCGCCCGCTCCGCCTGCTCCCAGGCCTGGCCCATGGACCCAAGGTCCTCGCCCGCCATCACGAGCCATGCCGTCTCGGCCGTCCGCCCCGTCGCCTGCTTCCACGCTTCCATGGCCGCATAGGCCTCGCTCCGACGCGGTCGCAACGGGTCGCTTCCGGGGTTCATCCTCGGCGCTCCCCGCGCCAGCAGCACGGCCACGACCCCGGCCAACGCCCAGGCCGCCGGGCGCCAACCGCGCGCCACGGGCACCCGGCCTGTCTGACCCGGGGCCGGGTTCGGCCGGCACCACCGCATGGCCAACGGGAGGAACACGCCCAGCATCACGAGCGATCCCACGACCAACCCCGCCGCCGTCAACGCCCCAAGCTGCGCCAGCCCCGGCAAGCCCGCCGTCCCCAGCAACAGGAACGTCCCAGCCGTCGTGGCCGCCGACCATCCCACGCCGGGCGCCACCTCCCGCCGCACCTGCGCCACCGTGCGGGCCGGATCCGAGACAAACTCCTGATACGCCACGAGCCCGTAGTCCACCGTGAGGCCCATCAACACGGCGGCGAACCCCACGCTCACCACGTTGAGCGTGCCCAGCACCAAACCGCCCAGCGCAAGCGTCAGCCCCAGGGTCAGCACCAACGACAACACCAGCAGCCCCACCGGCCGCCAGCTCCGGTGCGCCAGCCAAAACAACCCGCCAATCAACGCCAACGTCGCCAGCACCGAGCTGCGAAGGTCGCCCTCCATCCCCGTCCCGATCTCCGCCAGGAACGCTGGCCCGCCCGTGTGGCTCGCCACCACTCCCGCCGGCCCCGCGTCCGCCCCCAACGCCACCGCCACCTCCCCGCGCACCTCCCGGATCCACTCCGTCGCCTCCACGTGGTTCATCCGCTCGCGCGGCGGCTCCACCCACACCACCCGGAAACGCCCGGCGTCGCCCTCGAACAGGCCGTTCCCCTCCGACAGCCCCGGCAACGAGGCCTCCATCCCCGGCAGGCGCGTGAGCCCCAGCGGGTCGTTGCCCACCCGCGCCCATTCCAGGGGGTCCAGCGACGTCGCCAGCGTGTCCCGCGAGCTGGCGAGCAACGGGCCCAACCGCGCCGGGGCCAAGGCCTCCGCCAGCGCCGCCATGGCGGGGGGCGGTTGTTGCAACCAAAGCCAGGCCAGGTTCTCCGCCGCCGCGTCGCCATCCATCTCCGGCGCCCGCCAACGCGCCGACCGCGCCACGCGAGGCAACGCCGACAGGCGTTCCGCCACCCTCCTCGCCGCATCCGCCGCCAAGGCCGCGTTCGTGGCCCTCAACGTCACCGCAAGGTCACGCGACCCCGAGAAATGACGTTGGTGAAGCTGCAAGCCCCGGGCCTCGGAAAGGTCCGGCGGCAGCAGGTCCAGGATGTCCGTGTTGAAGCGAAGCCGGCCCAGCCCGGCCACCAGGACCAGCGTGCACGCCACGATTGCCAGCCATCGTCGCGTCATGGGTTGGACCCCTCAATCACCTCCCCGGTGGCCTCGTTCGACAGCTTCCATCCCGACGCCCAGCGCTGGAGCCGCCAGGGCGAGTGGCCCGGCGGATCCGAGGGCGGGAGGTCGTCCAGCAGGAACCACGGGACGCGCCCGGGCGGCCGACCGCGCCCGCCCGCCCCGCGGCGACGCAGTGGCGATTCGATCTGCCAAGCCCCCCCGCCCTGTCGTGCGGTGATCCACGGAAGCCCCTGCTTGCTGAACTGAATCCAACGCCGCCCGTCATGGTGGTGCGCCACCAGCAGTTCCCCCATCAATTCAGGCGCATCCTGGGCGGGGCGCCACACCGCCTCGGACTCGCGTAGCCGCCAGCCGGGCTCCGCCAGGTTCAGCGGGGCCATGCGCGGGTTTGTGCAACCTGCCGCGACCCACGCCACCCAGGCGGCCCCCAGCCATGCGAGCGCCGCCCGCCGTCGGAGCCCCGCGCGCCCCGCCTTCATGCCGCCACGCCGGCGCGCGGCGCGAACGAGATGCGCGGCATGAAGGGCCGCCGCGCCTGGAGCCGCACCAGCCAAAAGAACAACCGCATCCGCCAACGCAGCCGCCAACCGCCCTCCAGCTCGCCCGCAAGGACCGCGTTGACCGCCGCCGCAAGGCCCCACTTCGCACGCGGCTCAAGGAACAGCTCCATGAACGGCGTCGTGTAGAAGTTCTCCACCATCTCCGTGTACAGGCCCATCGCGCCGCGCACCCGTCGCTCGTAGGCCGCAAACAACGCCGCGCCCGCATCACCCCGCCCCAGGCTCCGCCGCACCGCGTCCGCCGCCAGCCGCGCCGAAAACATCGCGAGGAAAACCCCGCTTGAGAAAATCGGGTCCACGAAGCCCGCCGCATCCCCCACCCGCACGACGCGGCCCGACCACAGCCTGCGGTTGCGATAGCTGAAGTCGCCCGCCGTCCGGAGCGGCCCGGCGGGGCGTGCCCCCGCCATGCGGGAGGCCACGGCCTCGTTGGCGTTCACGCGCTCCCAAAACAAGGCCTCGGGACGGGAAGCACTCGAGGCGCCATCCCGCGCCGCTCGGTCCAGGACCAGGCCCACGCTCACCCGCGCCGGCCGCCCCTCGGCCGGCAGACCCAGGGGGATCATCCAGAACCACCCGTCCTCAAGCCTCAGGATGACCGTGTCCCCCGCCGCCTCGCCCTCGTCCACGCGGACGCCCTCGAAATGGCCGAACACCGCCCACTTCCGCAGGCGCGGGTTCCAGTCGCGAAGCCCCTCCGCCGAACCCGTCAGGTTGCCCTGGCCCGAGGCGTCCACCAGGAAGCCGGCCTCGATCGTGCACGCGGACCCGTCCTCGCCCCGCGCCGTCACCCGCACGGATTCTGGCAACGCCTCCACCCGCTCGACGGCCATGCCCTCGCGGACGTCGGCGCCGCACGACGCCGCGTGACGCAGCAGGATCTCGTCAAAGCGGGAACGCTCGACCTGGAACGCCTCCGTGTGACGCGTGAACCGGCCCGAACGAAACACAAAGCCCGTCCCCTTCGACCCGTTGCCCAGGTGAAACTGCGCCCCGCGCTTCACCGGGAACCCGGCCTCGCGCAGCTTGGGCAACACGCCGATTTCCTCGAAGATGGCGTGGTTGTAGGGCAACAGGGACTCCCCCACGTGAAACCGCGGGAACCGCTCCTTTTCGAGCACCACGACCCGCAGCCCCGCCCGGGCAAGGCACGTCGCGGCACAGGACCCCGCGGGGCCACCCCCGACCACCACCACGTCATGCCTGGGAACGCTCACCCCCGGAAGCATGCGCCCGCCCCGGGCGAGGCGACAAGCCGTGAGCAGGGGCCGGCGATCGATGGCTGGGGCGGCGGCGCCAAACTTGGGCTTCCACGGCCGGGCCGGATTGGGGACGATTCCGGCCACATCGTGAAGGACATGCTTACCGGTATCTACACGGCGATCGTCACGCCGTTTCGCAACGGGCAGGTGGACGAGGAGGGCTTGCGCCGCGTCGTCGAGAGCCAGGTCAAGGGCGGCGTGGATGGCATCGTGCCCGTGGGAACCACCGGCGAGTCGCCCACGCTCGACCACGACGAGCACATCCGCGTCATCGAGCTGGCCGTGCAATTCGCGCGGGGCCGCGTGAAGGTGATGGCCGGCACCGGGGCCAACGCGACGGCGGAGGCCATCGAGCTGACGCGCGAGGCGGAGAAGGTGGGGGCGGACGCCACGCTCCAGGTTGCCCCCTACTACAACAAGCCCACCCAGGCGGGCTTGTACGAGCACTTCGCGGCGGTCGCCCGGGCGACCCGGCTGCCCATCATGCTCTACAGCATCCCCGGCCGCTGCGGCGTGGAGATCGGCGTGGACACGTGCGCGCGGCTCGCCAAGGACTTCAAGACGGTGGTGGGGATCAAGGAGGCCGGGGGCAACGCGGACCGCGTCAGCCAGCTCCGCGCCGCCTGCGGGCCGCGCTTCACCATCCTGAGCGGGGACGACTCGTTGACCCTCCCCTTCATGGCCGTCGGCGCCCAGGGCGTCGTGAGCGTCGCCACCAACGTGGCCCCCAAGCCCGTGTGCAAGATGGTCCGGGCCTTCGCCTCGGGGGACCTTCGCGGCGCGCAACGCCTCCACGCGCAGTTGTACCCGCTCTTCAAGGACCTGTTCATCGAGACCAACCCGGTGCCGGTGAAGGCCGCCCTCGCGATGCTCGGCGTTTGCACGGAGGAAGTCCGGCTGCCGTTGGTGCCATTGTCCGACAAGTCCCGGGCCCAGCTCTCCGAGACCCTCAAGGCCGTCCTCTAGGCTCGCGCCGCCCGGGCGGACCTCCCCATGCCTCAACGCCCCCAGCACCGCACGACCGCGTCGTTCGTCGTCATCGGCCTGAGCCATCACGACGCACCCGTGCCCGTGCGCGAGGCCATGGCCTGCGGGGGCGACGCCGCGATGGCCTTCCTGGGCGCCCTGCGATCCTCCGGCCTCGCCACGGAGGGCGTGCTGGTCTCCACCTGCAACCGGGTCGAGGTCCACGCCGCCGTGCCCGCGTCCGAGCCGGGGGCCGCATGCCGGCTTCGCGACTGGGTGGCGCGGGAGCGGGGCCTTTCCCCCGCCGAGGCCGCGTTGCTGCGCGTGCGCGAGGGCCCGGCCGGGGTGGAGCACTTGTTCCGCGTGGCGGCGGGCCTGGAATCCATGGTCCTGGGCGAGACGGAGATCCTGGGCCAACTCAAGCGCGCCTACGAGGCGGCCCGCGCCTGTGGGTCCACCGGCCCGGTGCTGAACCGCGTGTTTCAGCGCGCGTTCGCCGCCGCCAAGCAGGCGCGCTCCGAAACCGGCATCCAACGAGGGCACACGTCCGTCGCGTCGGTCGCCGTGGATCTCGCCAGCCGGCTTTTCAAGGGCCTTGCCGGCCGCCGGGTCCTCGTGCTGGGCGCGGGGGAGGCGGGCGAGGCGACGGCCCGCACGCTGGTGTCGCGCGGCGCGTCCAGCGTGCTCGTCGCGAATCGCTCGTTCGAGCGCGCGGAGTCCCTGGCGTCGGAACTGGGCGGCAAGGCCATTCGGTTCGACGCGTTGGAGTCGGAGTTTGAGGCCGTGGACGTCGTCATCAGCACGACGGGCGCGCCCCACCACGTGCTGGGCGTCGCCCGGCTGGAACGGTTGCTCGCGTCGCGCCCCTCGCGGCCGCTCCTCCTCGTGGACCTCGCCGTGCCCCGCGACATCGACCCGGAGGTGCGCCGCCTCAAGGGGGTGCACTTGTTCGACATGGACGACCTGCAAGGGGTCGTGGAGGCCCAGGTGGAGATCCGGCGCGGCGAGGCGGCCCGCTGCGACGAGATCGTGCGGGCGCACATGGAGGCATGGATGGGCGCCGTCGGGCTCGCCGCGCCCGAGGCGGGACCGCGTTGAGGGGCCCCATGCGCGGAACACGCCCCATGAAGCCCAGCGCCCGCAAGGCGGACCCCAGGGACCCGCGCCTCGAAGGACGCCGCTGGGTCGTGGGGACGCGCGGTTCGCCCTTGGCCTTGGCCCAGGCGGAGGAGTTCGCGCGCCGGGTCCGGGCCGCGTTCCGGGGAAGCTCCGTGGAGCTGCGCGTCATCGAGACCTCCGGCGACGCCTTGCCGGAGGCGGCGCTGGCCGCGGGCGGGCCCGACGCCAAGGGATGGTTCACGCGCGAGCTGGAGGAGGCGTTGCACGGGCGGGAGATCGACTTCGCCGTGCATAGCCTGAAGGACCTGCCCACGACGTTGCCGGACGGGCTGGACCTGGCCGGGGTGCTGGAACGTGCCGACGTGCGCGACGTCCTCGTGTACCGGGACGAGGCATGGGTGCGGTCGCTCGGCGGACCCCAGGAATGGTCGCCAGGCCAACGGCTCATGCGGGGATTCCGGCCCGGGCTGGCGTTGGGCGGCTTGCCGCGGGACGCGATCGTGGGGACGAGCAGCCCGAGGCGCGCCGCATGGGTGCGCCGGGCGGTTCCCACGGCGGAGGCCACGCCGCTGCGGGGGAATGTCGGGACGCGCCTGGCCAGGATGGCCGCGACGGCGTCGATGGACGCCGCGGTGCTGGCGTTGGCGGGGCTTCAACGGCTGGGGTTGTTCGTGGGCCCAGGCGGGCGCTTGGCTCGCGACCCGCGGCGTCCCGCCGCCCCCGGAATGGTCGTGCCCGATGGCTTGCTGGGAACGGTGCTCGGGCCCGAGTCCATGTTGCCCGCCCCAGGCCAGGGGGCGCTCGGCATCGAGGTGGCCTCGGGCCATGCCGATGCGGCGGCGTTGGCCCGTCGTCTGAATCACCGCAACACGTGGGTGTCGATCCTGGCGGAGCGCGAGTTCCTCCGATTCCTCGGCGGCGGGTGCGCCTCGCCCGTCTCAGCGCACGCGCGGGTGCTGGGGCACCAGGTGGAACTCAAGGCCGCCGTGGAACGAGGCGGGCGCTGGTGGATGTCCACCGCCCGACGCGTCGCCTCCGAGGCGGCGTTGCTGGGCGCCGACATGGCGGCGCAGGCACGACGGGAACTGGGGGAGGGATGTTGAATCGACGCATGCAGGACAAGGGCCCGGCCAATCGCGTGGCCCCATGGACCGCCGCGTGGCTTGCATGGTGCATGGCGGCGGGAACCGCCTTGGCCGAGACGATTCCATCGGATCGATCCTCATTGGCCCAGGGCCGCGCCCCGGCGCGCGTCACCCCAAGGCGGCAATGGGAAGGACCCGTCAACCCGTTCCTCGGCACGCCCCGCTTCGAGAGCCAAAAGCTGTTTCCTTCCGGGCGCTTCCCCAACGTCGTCGTGGCGGCCGATGGCGGCGTGCTCGCGTTCTGGGGCGGGGTGCAGGTGCGGCGCAGCGAGGACGGCGGCAAGTCGTGGGGCTCCCCCGTCGAGGTGGGGAAGGGCTTCATGGGCGGCGGCGTCACCGTGGACATCCTGGGTGGCGACATCCTCGCATTCGTGGAGGACCAGCACCCGCCGGCGCCGCTGGCCCAGTTTCGGTCCCGCGACCACGGGAGGAGCTGGACGCGGGAACGGCCGTCCATCCGGCCCAACAAGGCCGGCAACATCCCGTCCATGCACATGAACGAGCATGGCATCACCCTCCTCCACGGGCCTTACCGCGGACGCTTGATCCGCGCGTCGCGCTGGTACGACGGCAGGAACGACCCGGCCCATCACCCGCGCCATTACACGGATGCCATCTTCAGCGACGACGGCGGACGTTCATGGCAGGCCAGCGAGCCGTTCCCGGCCATGGGCACCGGCGAGGCGGCCGTGGCGGAGCTTTCCGACGGGCGCATCTACTACAACTCGCGCCGCCACTGGGCGCCGCCCGGCGTCAACGCGCGGCGACGTTGGACGGGCTGGAGCGAGGACGGCGGCGCCACCTGGACCAACGTGACCCTCTGCGGGGCCCTTCCCGACGGCGACCAAGACCGCGACTACGGCCTGATGGGCGGGCTCGTGCGGTTGCCGGTCCAGGGCCGGGACATCCTCCTGTTCAGCAACATCGCCAGCGCGTCAGGAAGGCATCACGGCACCGTGTGGGCCAGCTTCGACGGCGGGAAGTCATGGCCCGTGCGCCAGCTCGTGACGCCCGGTGCCTTCGCCTATTCCTCGCTGGACGCCGGCCGGCCGGGAACCCCCGCCGAGGGCTGGGTGTACCTGCTCCACGAGGACGACACCGGCGGCACCGTGGCGCGATTCAACCTCGGTTGGGTCGTGGACGGCGAGTTGACCGGCGACGGCCAGATCCCGCCTTGGGCGGGGCGACGCCGTTGAGTCACGTCTGCGGGGTTGCCTTTGGACCCGCTTCGGCATGGAATCGGCCCATGAGGTTTCCCCGTGAGATGGTGGGCTGTGCCTTGGCGACAGGCTTGGCCGTGGGTCATGCATTGCAGGCGGCCGACTGGCCCCAGTGGCGCGGCCCGGGTCGCGAGGATCGCTCCGATGAAACAGGCCTGCTGAAGAGCTGGCCGGCGGAGGGGCCCAAGCAGCTTTGGGTCAACTCCTACGCCGGCCTCGGCTACGCGGGCGTCGCCGTGGTCGGCAGCCGGCTCTACACGATGGGGCTGCGCGACCAAACCGAGCACGTCATCGCGCTGGACGTCGAGACCGGCACGCAGGCATGGGCCGTGCCCGTGGGTCCCCGCTACGAGAACAACTGGGGCGACGGCCCCCGCATGACTCCCACCGTCGTCGATGGCCGCATCTACGCCCTGGGCGCGCGCGGCGACCTCGTTTGCCTCAACGCCAAGGACGGCTCGCAGGTATGGACGAAGTCCCTGGTCAAGGACCTGGGCGGCAGGTTGCAGGACTGGGGCTACACCGAGTCCCCCTTGGTCCACAACGGCCTCGTGTACTGCACGCCAGGCGGGGCCAACGGCACCATGGCCGCGCTCGACGCCCTGACCGGCGCCGTCGCATGGCGCACCAAGGACATCACGGACACAGCCCAGTACTCGTCGCCCATCCTCGCCAAGGTCGGAGGCAAGGAACAGGTGGTGCAGTTGGTCATGAAGCGGTTCTTCGGCGTGGATCCCAAGACCGGCGCGGTCGCATGGAACATCGAGTTCCCGGGGCGCGTCGCCGTCATCCCCACGCCCATCGTGCATGACGACGTCGCCTACGTGACCGCCGGGTATGGCGTGGGCTGCAAGGCGGTCCGCTGGAACGGGTCCGCCATGGAAACCTTGTACGAGGACAACAAGGTCATGAAGAACCACCACGGCGGCGTCATCCGCGTGGGCGACCACCTGTACGGCCACTCGGATGGCTACGGCTGGGTTTGCCAGGAACTCAAGACGGGCAAGGAGGCCTGGGTTCACAAGGGCTTCGGAAAGGGCGCGGTCCATTACGCCGACGGCCACCTCTACTGCGTGGAAGAGGGCTCCGGAGCCGTCGCCTTGGTGGAGGTCAGCACGCAGGGCTGGAAGCAGAAGTGCCAGTTCAAGCTGTCGCCCCAAACCACCCAGCGGAAACCCCAAGGCCGCATCTGGGTGCACCCCGTCGTCTCGGGCGGGAAGCTGTTCCTGCGCGACCAGGAGCTCCTGCATTGCTACGACGTGAAGGGCCACTGACGTCGTGAGGAGGCTTCGCCAAGCCAGGGACCGGTGGATGCGTGCGGCAGGCGCGGCCTGCCTTGCGGCGCATTTGATCGGGCTCGGTTGGCTGGCGCCCTTGCTCACCGCCCTCGTCGCCGCCTCGGACCACGAACACCAGGTCCTGTTGTCCGTCAATGGCGAGGGCGCGCGCGTCGTGCTCGCCCACGACGCCGCCCGCCAGGGGATGGAGCCCGGCCACGAGCACTGCGTGATGGCGGCCATCTTGGTCGCGCTGTCCGCCAAGGCACCCGGCGGCCCAGACCACGTCCTCGCGTTCCCGTCCGGCATCGGTTTGCTGGGCAACACCCCGCAAGGGGCGCATGACCCACGCGCCGGACCCGCGCCCGATTTCAACGAACGTTGCCCCCTGCAAGATTCGATCGCCGTCACCGCACGGGCGGCACGACCCCCATGCCACGACCGGTCGGCGCCACGATGCGCTCCCGGGGCCGTGGCGCATTCGACCGTCCTTCGTTGCTGAACCCGCGGCGCCCATCGCGCGCAAGCCGGGATCGCGGCGGAAGCACGGGACACGGGCATGAATGCCCCTTCCCTTGCACGACCCCTTGAATCACGGGGCGTGCCCCCCCCAACGCCGCCCTCGTTCCCGGCCCGGGCTCCCGGGCCTTGCCATGCCCGGACGGCCCCCACCTCGCCGCGAGGCCGGAGTCGTTCCAGCCCGCGACGGTGCATGGCACGTGGCGACGCCCTCCCCGTGGGGAACGTCGCACGCCAGGACGAACGGGACATGGACGGAAAACTCGGAGGATCACATGAAGGCACGGAGCACGAATCGGCGATGGACGGCGTGGACGACGGCGGCGTTGGCCATCGCGGGCATGATGGGGAACGCGCGGGCACAAGACGGCCTGACCACGGCACAGGTGGTCGAACAGGTCGTGAGGTCGAACCCCGAGCTTCGCATCTACGAGAAGGCCCTGGAGTCCGCCCGAGCGGAGTTGCGCACAGCCGGCAAGGCCGCCGTGCCGTCGTTCCAGGGCGAGGCCGGCAGGATTCGCAGCCAGAACCTCGATGGCAGCCTGGCGGGCGAGGGCGCGGTCTGGACGGCGAGCGTCCAGCAGACGTTCGAGTGGCCGGGACGCCTCGCCCTGCGCAAGGCCATCGCCAACGCCGACGTCCGCCTGGCGGAACTCGGGCTGGCCCGGTTCCGCCAGGCGTTGTCCGGACGCGCCCGCGAGTTGTCCCTCGGCATGTCGGGCGAGACCGAGAAGGCACGCGTCGCGCGGGAGGTGGCCGACCGGTTCCATGCCCTTCGCGAGGTCCTGGTGCAACGCGACCCGGCGGGCGTCACGCCCATGCTGGAGATCCGGATCCTCGAGGCGACCGAGCTTTCGATGCGACGTCGCGCGTCGGACCACGAGCTGGCGGCCGCCGGGCAAAGGCTGGAGCTCAACCTGCTGCGCGGCGCCCCGTCGGACTCGCCGTTGTCGCTCCCATGGCAGGCACCCGTGCTGCGCGAGGCACCCATGCCCCATGGCCTCCTCATGGCCGCCTCCACCAACAACCTCGACTTGCAAGCACGCCTCGCGGAGATGGCCCAGCAAGGCCTCCGGACCAAGCTCGCCCGCAACGAGCGATGGCCCGCCATCTCGATCAACCCGACGTTCTCCCAGGAGAATGGCAGCACCGTGGACCGGTTCGTGACCGTGGGCGTTTCCATCCCCTTGCCACTGTGGCGAAGCAACGCCTCCAACGTCGCGGCCGCCGAGGCCCGGGAAGCACAGGCCCAGGCGATGCTCGAAGCCGCCCGGCGCGAGGTGGAACTCAAGGTCCTCACCGCCGCCCAGCGCTATGCGTCGCGGCGCGACGAGATGGGCCGCTGGCGCGATGACTCGGTGAAGGCCTTCCGCGAGGCGGCCGAGCTGGCGGACCGCCACTACCGCCTCGGGGCCGTCCCCGCCACCACCTACGTGGAGCTTCAAAAGCAATACCTCGAGGCCGTCGAGACCCTCCTCGACACCCGTCGCGACGCCCTGTCGGCCGCCGTGGACCTGGAGCAGGCAACCGGGCTGCGGCTGGCCGAGGAGGCCTCCCAGCCCGAGGGAGGAGTCCGATGATCGACGCCATCATCGCCTGGGCCCTGCGCCAACGCGCCGTCGTCCTCCTCGGCGCGGCCGTCCTCCTCGGCGCCGGCCTCTACGCCGCGTTGCACCTGCCCGTGGATGCCGTCCCGGACATCACCAACGTCCAGGTCCAGGTCAACACCAGCGTCCCCGCCCTCGCGCCCGAGGAGATCGAGCGGCTCGTGACCATCCCCATGGAGGTGGAGCTAAGCGGGCTGCCCGGGCTGCAGGAACGCCGCTCGCTCACCAAGTCCGGCCTGTCCCAGGTCACGTTGATCTTCGAGGACGGCACCGACCTCTACCGCTCACGCCAGCTCGTGACGGAGCGATTGCAGGGCCTTCTCGGCCAGTTGCCTCCCGGCAGCGAGCCCCGCCTGGCGCCCGTCACGACCGGCCTCGGCGAGATCTTCTACTACGCCCTGCGATGGAAGCAGGGAGCCACCAACCGGCCCGCCGACGCCACCGAGGCCCTCATGGACCTCCGCGAGGTCCACGAGTACGTCGTCAAGCCCCTCGTGCGCTCCATCCCGGGCGTCGCGGAGGTCAACGTGTCCGGCGGACACGAGAGGCAGTTCGTCGTCATGCCACGCCCTGCGGACCTCTCCGCGCGCGGCGTGTCGGTCGATGAACTCGCGTCCGTGCTCGCGCGCAACGCTGGCAACGCCGGCGGCGGCACGATCCAGAAGGACGGCATCCAATACGTCATCCGGGCCTCCGGCCGCGCCGAGACCGTGGATCAACTCGCCGCGCTGCCCCTCAAGCTCGGGCCCGGCGTCGAACCCATCCGCGTCCGCGACGTCGCCGACGTCGGCATCGGGGCCGCCAGCCGGACGGGCGCGGCCACGGTGGATGGCGACGAGGCCGTGCTGGCCACGGCCATGATGTTGTCGGGCGAGAACAGCCGCATCGTCTCAAGACGCCTCGCGGAGGCGATGCCACGCGTGCGCGAGCAGCTCCCGCCGGGCGTCGAGCTGCGGGTGCTGTACGACCGGTCGGAGCTGGTGGACAGGACGGTGGCCACGGTGCGACGGAACCTCATGGAAGGGGCCCTCCTCGTGGTGGCGGTGCTGCTGCTGTTGCTCGGCAACTGGCGCGCCGCGTTGATCGTGGCCCTCGCCATCCCCTTGTCGTTCCTGTGCGCGTTGATCGGCATGTGGAAGGGCGGCGTCTCCGGCAACTTGATGAGCCTCGGCGCGATTGACTTCGGACTCATCATCGACGGCGCGGTGGTCATGGTGGAGAACGTCGTGCGCCGCCTCGGGCTGCGGGAGGCGGAGCTGCGACGACGCCTGACGAGGGACGAACGCATGGAGACCGTCCTCGCGGCGGGAAGCCAGGTCGCCCGCCCCATGGTGTTCGGCGTCCTCATCATCACGCTCGTCTATGCCCCCATCCTCGCCCTCACCGGGATCGAGGGTAAGATGTTCCACCCCATGGCCGTGACCGTGATGCTCGCCCTGGGCGCCGCGCTGGCCTTGTCGGTCACGCTGATGCCCGTCCTGTGCTCGCTGGTCCTCACCCGGCTGACGCGACATGCGCACGCCGCGACGGCACCCAGCGCCCCGCCCGCCGCCCCAGCCCAACCCGGGGCAACGGACCCCGGGGACGAACACGACAACGCCGTGCTCCGGCTGGCCAAGGCGCTGTATCGCCCCGCCCTCGAATGGTCCGTGCGGCATCCCGTCGTCGTGGGCTTGGCCGCCCTCGGCTTGACCGCGCTCGCCTTCGCCGGGCTGCAACGCCTCGGCTCCGAGTTCGTGCCCAAGCTCGACGAGGGCTCGTTCACGGTCATGACCTACCGCACCAACTCCATGGGGCTGGCGCGGTCGCTGGAGCTGGACCAGGTCAACGAGCGGGTCCTCAAGGAACAGTTCCCCGAGGTCACGGGCACCTTCACGCGGCTGGGGACCAGCGCGGTGGCGACCGACCCCATGCCTCCCAGCCAGAGCGACCTCTACATCACCTACCGGCCGCGCGCCGAGTGGCGGGGCGACAGCGGGGTGCCATGGACGAAGGAGGAGCTGGGGGCGCGCATGGAGGCCGCGATGCTGAAGGCGGCCCCAGACCAGACCTTCATGTTCGCCCAACCCATCGAGATGAGGTTCAACGAGCTGCTCGAAGGCGTCCGCGCGGACATCTCGGTCAAGGTCGTAGGCACCGATTACGACGTCCTCGACGCCACGGCCGCGCGCATCCGGGACATCCTCAAGACCATCCCGGGGACCCGCGAGGGCGAGGGCGAGGTGGAGTTCGAGGCGCAAGGACGGGTGCCCGTGCTCGTGATTCGGGCGCGCCGCGACGTCCTCGCCCGACGCGCGCTGTCGGCCGATTCGGTCAACCAAGCCGTCCGCATGGCCCTCGCGGGGGAGGTCGTGGGATCCATGTTCCGGGGCATGCGCCGAAACGACCTCGTCGTGCGATTGCCGGAGGCGGGACGATCCAACCTCGACGTCGTCCGGGCGGTGCCGGTGCGGCTCGACGAAGGAACCGTGGTCCCGCTGGGAAGCCTGGTGGAAATCGAGACCGTGTCGGCCGTCGAGCCCATCATCCGCGAGGACGGGCATCGAAGGGCCGCGTTGCTGGTGAACCTTCGCGGACGCGACGTCGAGGGCTGGGTCGTCGAGGCGCAGGAACGGGTGGCCAAGGAGGTTGGCTTGCCGGAGGGCTACCGCGTCGAGTTCGGCGGCCAGTTCGAGAACCTTCGCGAGGCCCAGGCGCGGCTGCGGGTCGTGGTGCCGGCGGCGGGGCTCTTGATCTTCGTCCTCGTGTACCTCGCCTTGGGCACGGCCCGGCAGGCGGCCTTGGTTTACACCGGCATCCCGTTGGCCGTGACCGGCGGCGTGCTGGCGCTCTGGCTCCGGGGCATGCCCTTCAGCATCACCGCCGCCGTGGGCTTCATCGCGTTGAGCGGCGTCGCCGTGCTCAACGGCCTCGTCCTGGTAAGCCAGTTCAACGAGCTGCGTGCCGAGGGCCGGGCGCTCCGCGTGTCCGTGGTCGGCGGAGCCATGATGCGTCTCCGGCCCGTCCTCATGACGGCCTTGGTGGCCGGGCTTGGGTTTGTCCCCATGGCCGTCGCGACGGGTGCCGGCGCGGAGATCCAGCGACCGTTGGCGACCGTCGTGATCGGCGGCATCGCCAGCTCGACGCTGCTCACCCTGCTCGTCCTGCCCGCGCTCTTCGCAGCATGGATGCCCCCTGACGCCCCCAAGTCGTCCGATGAGTGACACAAAGCACAGGCAAAGGGGTAGCCCAGGGCAAAGGGGTCACATCTAAACTATTGACATTTCAGGCGGTGCGGAAGGTTGGCGTCCTGCCCCCCTCTCGGGGGGAGACCCTCCCAGGCCGCAGTCACCAGCCCAGCGGCCCTAGGCATCAGGGCGGGTGCATGGGACCCAGCCGCTCGCCGAGGCATGGATGCTGAGACCTGACGTCCCGGCGAGGCATCCTCCACTTGGACGAATCGGAGGCAGGCATCCGGGGGCAACCGGTGGCCCGACGGTCGGTCCGGACGGGAGACGAGTGGTTGAGCGAAGGAACCAGGACCCAGCATGGGCGCGTCTCACCCATGGTCACTCGAACAAATGTCAACAGTTTAGATGTGACCCCATTGCGTTCACTGCCCGCGCTCTTCGCAGCATGGATGCCCCCTGACGCCCCCAAGTCGTCCGATGAGTGACACAAAGCACAGGCAAAGGGGTAGCCCAGGGCAAAGGGGTCACATCTAAACTATTGACA
>CAIRNV010000276.1 GCA_903880005.1 uncultured Verrucomicrobiota bacterium
CCGTAACGATTCAGTTGGGAGGGAAGTGATTGCGACGCAGATGCTTGCGCAAGCCGAGGAGTGAGCGAGGCGCGGGCCGGTACGAGGCCCGTAACGAGCGAACGACGAAGGATTTGCGCAAGCAGATCGAGCAAGCACGACCGATCCAACTGAATCGTTACGGCTAAGACATGAGCGAGCAACCAGTTCAACCTCCGCGCCGCCATCACGGCCTTCCCGGCGAAGCCGTCCCATCTGGGCGCTTGGCCGACCCTGGGCGTGCAAGCTGTACCAGGCCTTGGTGAATCAACTTGCAGATCGTCCCGTGGCTGGTGCCGGGATCGAGCAATTGGAGGTTTTCCTTATGCGACAACCCATTGTTCAGCAGGGCGCCAAGGTCGGGCTTGGCTGTTTTCCTGACACGCACCTTGGCCACGGCTTGCTCGATGGCATCGAGGATTTCCTTGAGGCCCCATTGACCCTCGGGGAGCGAACCCTTGGTCTTCTGTTCCGCGAAGGCCTTGGCCAAATCGAAGTCCTTGGGGGGTAGCTCTTTCTTTGCGTTCGCCTGGCATGCTTTCTCCTCGAACTCCGGCGGCCGCCCCCGGGGGGCCAGCCCTTTCACCGCACGTATGAGCCACCGCGCGATGGCACCGGCGGCCCCTTGCCCGGCACCAATGAGGAAGATGGGCTGCTTCACCTTTGCGGTCACCGCGGCGGCGAACTCCTCGTAGATGCCCGGGGCGATCCCGCTCCAGCCCTTGAGCTTGCCCCCCAGGAACACGTGGGCAATGGGACGAACGGGCACGCTCTTCTCATCCCCCTCGCGCAGGTTCAAGTTGGGAAAGCTGACGGTCTCGCAGACCATCCGACGCATTTTCGTCAGGCAACATGCGGCGAGGACCTCGTTGTGTTCCTTGGCTCGCCTCACCTTCTCCTCGTGTTCCTTCACCGCTGTTTTCCATTCAGCAATCGAATCGAAGTCGGTCCGGATGGGGGCCTGTTCCTCGGGGTCTTCCTCCGGTTTCAATGCGGACGGGTTTCCTTCGGACGTCCGCGCTAAAGGCATCGGCAAGTCGTTGGGGGTCACGGGCCTGAACGTGCAGACATCCACCCACTTGGCGATCAGCTCGGCGGTGACCTTCTTGGATTCGGGCCAAGCGGGCATGCTGAAGAGGCGGGGTTCCGCGTCATGTTTGGCTTCGCCCCCGGTTCCATCCTCGCCGTGGTCCCGCTCGGCGATGAGCACGTGGACGCAGGTGGAGGTGAAGTTGACAAAGCGTTCGCCGGTCTTGGGGTGCTTTTCCCAAGCCAGCAAGGCTCCCGCGGCGTCGGGCATCATGCCGCCGTACAGGATGGAAACGCCCGCCCGGGCCAGCGGCCGGAACAGTCGAAGGATCAACTCCCGGTTGTGCTGGTCGCCATAGCCGCCATCGAGGATGTCCGTGGAGTCGCCCACGGAGAGCCGGACCACGCGACCGGCCAATGGGTTGAGCAGGCCTTTGCCACGTCCACCGGGAGGCGTGAGGTCGGTGGCGGTCGGTTCCTGCGGGCCACCGAGATCCGACAGGGTCTTGAATCGGTCTCGTCCAAATGCCGCCTCCATCGCCGCCAGCTCGACTTGGGACAATCCATAGCCTGGATAATAGACGTGCCCGGCGAATGGCATGGGCTGCTGGCCGGGGGCGGTCTTCGCCTTCCTTTGCCGCTCCCGATCCAGCGCCACGATCAAGCGCTGCACCATAAGGGGATCCGGCGAACGATTGACCATGATGTCCCCGCTGTTGGCCTTCGGGGATTTTGCCGCGTTGTGAATGAGCAAGCGATGGAAGAAGCCGAACAGGACCTCGCGGAGCAACGTGTTGACGATGCGGCGCTCCGCCCCCGCGCTCCAGCGCAACGACGGCGCAAACCCGAGCTCAGGGATGCTGCGGGACACGCGGTCGCCGTTGAGGTTTTCCACGACCACGACGGGCGGCACGAAGAAGCCGTGCACCGGCTCGTCCTTGTCGTGCGGGTCCGGCCGCGGTTCCTGAAACCTCCGGATTTCCCTGCGGCACCACGGCCGCTCGGCGTATTGGCTCCCATGGATCACGATCATCCCGGCCGAGTCGGCGGCGATCGCCTGGTCCAAGACTTCCGAAAAGCCATGGCCCGACGGAATGTCGGTCTCGTCGAAGAACGTTTCGCACTGGGTTTGGGATTGGATGTGTTCCTTGAGTCGTCGCACCACATCCGTGCCGTCCGCCTTGGCATGGCTTAGGAAGATCTTGATCTTGCTGGGCAAGCCATCCGGCTCGGCGCCCCCTGCCGAGATCTGCCCTCCGTCGTCATGCGCTGCCTTCGCCTCCTTGGGCTTGGCTTCCTTGCGCTGCACCTCCTTGCGATGGAGGTGGTATCGCAAGTCCCGGCACATCACCTCAGTGAGGACACTCAGTAGCACGTCCACATCCGGCGTGGGCTGACGTGTGATGTCATGTCGGATGAAGTTGAGGTCGCGTAGCTCGGCCGGGGCTTGGAAGGCATAGGAATCCACCGCCACCGGGAACAGGCGTTGCTTGGAAGGCTTCCCTTCGGCGCCGTCCTTGGCTTTCGCCATCGTGACGGAGTCTCTGCTGTCCTCGTGCAATGTCACCAGCCACTGCCTCCATGCCGGGTCGGCCACCATGTGGGCATCGACGAGGGGGATGACGTAGTTGATGTCGGCGAATTGCTGGATGGCCGGGGGGTGGGAAGGGGGCGGGGTGCCCGGCTTGGATTCAGGGTCAGGCTTGGCGTTGGTGGACCGGAAGAACACGGGGATGCCCTCGATGTTGTCCAAGCGGAACCAACGATAGATGTCGCCAGCCAGGTCCTTGCCCGGGGCGAATTGCGGATGCCACAGGACATAGATGTGGATGGGCGTCCGGATGACGTTCTCGTTCTTCATGGATGAGTCGCGGGATTTCATGGCGACACGCGGGGCATGGACGGCTGGAGGTTGGAAACAAGCCGTGTGAACCAGTCGCGGACTCCTTGGACCGTGGTAGGCCTTGGCAGCTTGACATGGGCTGGCAGTCGCATGAGGGCGTCCTTGAAAAGCATCTCGGCAACATGGACTCCGAGGCTGCGGTAGGCCTCAAACTGGTGCTCGCCAAAGAACTGGTCCGACGTCGGCTCGTGCGGGAACGCCGGATGGGCCTCGC
>CAIRNV010000277.1 GCA_903880005.1 uncultured Verrucomicrobiota bacterium
CTGCAGCCGGCGCACGGAGGTGGGGCATCCTTGCCGCCGCGTGAGGGCACGCGGCCTACGGCACGGGCCGAGCCTTCGGCTCCACGGGGGGATGGCTGATCCCCGCCCCAACGGCCGTTTTTAGGCTGAATCGTTACGGCTCCGAAGGGTTCTGTCCCCGGTCACTGCTCGGACCAAGGCCGGCTCGGCGGCGGCGGGGGCGGCTCCTTCCATCGCCACGAGGAGGCATAGCTCCATTCGAGCCATGGCGTGGCAAGCGGGTGCCCGCCCTCCACACCCGAACGCAGCAACGCATCCAGCAAACCACTGGTCATCAACGTGCGGTCGGGACCCCACGTGGGCCGGCCCGACAACATCATGTCCTCGATGCCGTGGAGAAGGAGGGTGAAGTGCGCGGCGGGACGGGCCTCCTGCGTCCAGAAACGGGTCGCCTCGACGCCCGGGTCGCCGATGCGCCGCCAAGCACCCGCCCAACCGTTCGCCACGCCGTTCAACTCCACCACCCGCGCGCGAAGGCCGTCCTTGTACTCGATGTCCCACAGGACGGGACGTTCCACCTTGGCCTTCCACGCCGCGATGCCGTCATGGACCCCAAGGCGAGCCAGCGCGGCCGGCAGCAGGGCGGGATCGAAGCCAGGCTCCGCAAGCCCGGACCACGCCTGCGGCCCGACGCGCCCTTGGACCCGAAGCACGCCCGTCTCCCCGCCCTCGCGTTGCTCCACCAGTGCCTGCAAGCACTCCAGCGCGTGGAATCCGTAGTGGTCCGTCGAGCCGTACGTCACCACCAGCACGGAGGACAACCTCGCGGCCGACGGCACGTCCACGGCGGGATGTCGCCACGAGCCGGGTACGGACGACCCCGCCATCAACGGGACGCCCAGCTCCCGGGCCGTCTCGCGGATGTGACGCGCATCGTCCCAGTTGTCCGCAAGGTGCTTGTCCACGAACACGGGCACGACCCGGCCGCTCGCACGAAACACCCGCATGGTCTCGTCCCAAAAGCGGCGCTTCGGATACACCGTGTTGCCGGTGGCCGACTTGGAGTACTGGCCGTGCTCGGCGATCAAGAGCACGCCCTCCACCGCCAACCGCCCCGTCCCGAGCGTCAACGCGTCCTCGATGTTGGTGGAAACCCGGAACCGATGCGACGCCGCGAGGAGGCGGCTGATGTCGTTGGGGGGCCGTTGGTCGGTGTACACCGACGCCATGCGGAGGCGAGGCTCGTTCCCCGTGCCGTCCAGCATGTCCGTCAGGACCAGTCGGCTGGCGATGACGTCGGCATGGGAGTTATGCCGGTACTCGGTGGTCAGGACGGCCACGCCCGGCCGCCGTGCCGCCTCGAAGCCCCGCAGGGACGACGCCATGCCGAGCCATGCCGCCCAGAAAGCCAGGGTCCGGCCCAGACGCGGCCAACCGCTGCGTCGGTGAGGCCGAGCCGGGACGATGCCGTTGGTAGGGAGGTGATGGCGCAAGCAGATCGAGCAATCACGGCCGATCCCATTGCATCGTTCCGGGCTAGTCATGGGCTTCCTCAATGGCCTCGTAGCTCCCCATGACGTCGCCCATCACCACCGTGAAGGTCAGGTTGCCCCGGGCGAGATCGACGCCCGGTAGCCAGTTCTCGTCGAGGTCCGACAGCAGCGCCGGCACATCCGACTCCTTGAGTCCCGCGTCGCGCAACACCACGACGGTCCCCGCCACCACGCCACCTTCGAGATGGTGCAGGTCCACGGCCGCCACGTCCCGGCCCTCGGCCCGCGCCAGCAGTCGCTCGGACGACGCCGTCCGAAGGGTTCGCATCCATGTCACCTTCATCATGATTCCTTGTCCGCGTTGTTTCTGTTGGGGGTCAACCGTGACGTCGCCATCCCAAGCCCAAGCCTCCGCCTTGGCGTGAGGGGGTTCGACGCAAGGGCATCAGCCATGCAAAAGCGTCCAGGTCATCCACGCGAGCCCGCCCGTCCCTGCCATGCCGACCAAGGCCATGCCCATGCAACCGCCCCGGCGGCTCGTCCGATATCCGAGGCCCGTCCCCGGCAGGGTGAAGGAAGAATAACGCCGTCCCCGCGCCGACACGCCGGTGCGGAACCCGCCCGCGCCCACGGACCAGCCAACGCCCCGGGTGCTCAGGTTGACCCGGAAGGGCCCGACACGGACGGACTTGCGGTACGTGAAACCCATGGCGCCATCGTATCCACGCAGCCCGGGTCGTCGAGAGCGCGCACGACCCCTCGCCAGGTTGGGCGTCGTCCCAGCCGAGCGCGTCGGGGTGAACGGTTGAAGCATCCGGAAGGCGACGGGCCAGCCTCGGCCCAAGGAACCTGCGCGAGCGTGCCTTCGCCGCGCGTCCCCCATAATGTCCCGGCCATGAACGACACGATCCAGCCCTGGAAACGGGTGGGAACCCGGCCCGTGGGCAGCTTTCGCATCTTCAACATCCGGTCGGACCTCCGCGTGAACCCGCGGACGGGACGCGAGCATGACTTGTTCGTGATCGAGAGCGTGGACTGGGTGAACGCATGCGCCATCACGCCAGACGGGCACCTGGTGATGGTGGAGCAGTTCCGGCACGGGTCGGAGACCGTGGAACTGGAGGTGCCAGGAGGCATGATGGATCCCGGGGAGACCGACCCGGTGGCAACGGCGGTCCGGGAATTGCAGGAGGAGACGGGCTACACGGGTGAGTCCGCCCATGCCATCGCCTACATGCACGCCAACGCGGCGATCATGAACAATCGTTGCCACACGGTCCTGGTGACCGGCGCGCGCCTCACTTGCCCTCGCGACCTCGACAACGGCGAGGACATCGCCGTCCGCATGGTCCCCCTCGACGACGTTCCCCGCTTGGTGGCCGCCGGCCGAATTCGCCACAGCATCGCGCTGGCCGCGTTGCATCACCTGGACCTCTGGCGACGCGGCTACCTCCCGGCAACGCCCTCGGCGTGACTATTCCGTCGGGCGGGGATGGGGGTTCCCGCTGGGCGAGCCGCCGCCAGGGACCTCCGTCGCGGGATGCGTCGTTGCAGAACAAGGCATCGCCGGTAGGATGCGGGTCAGCATGAAACGGCGAGTCGTCCTTGGGTTTTACGCGTTGGCGCTGGGCCTGTTCCTCTTTTCCGGGGCCAGCGTGATGCGGTTGCTGGCGGGCGGCGAGAAGGACGACGCCTACCAACAGCTCGAGTTGTTCGCGCGGGTGCTCGAACGGGTGCGGCGCGACCACGTGGACGGCGAGAAGCTGTCCTACCGCGACCTCGTCCAAGGGGCGTTGAAGGGGATGCTGTCCACGCTCGACCCCCACAGCGAGTTCATGGAGGCGACCAAGTACGAGGACCTGAAGCAGGACACCGAGGGGACCTACGGCGGCGTGGGCCTCCAGGTGCAGGCCAAGGACGGCGCGCTGGTGGTCATCTCGCCCATGGAGGACACGCCGGCCTTCGAGGCGGGCATCCTTCCCCAGGACCGCATCACGAAGATCGACGGCAAGACCACCGAGCGCATGAACCAAGGCGACGCCGTCGTCAGCCTGCGCGGCGCATCCGGCACGAAGGTCGTGCTCACCGTGCAACGCCCCGGCCAGTCAGAGCCGCGAGACATCACCCTCACCCGCGCGGACATCCGGGTGTACTCCGCCAAGGACATCGACAACCGGCGCGCGTTCCCCGTGGGCGCGGACAAGATCGGCTACGTGCGGCTCACGCAGTTCGCGGAGCACACCGCGGACGAGCTGGAGGAGGCATTGAAGCTCATGGAATCGAAGGGGCTTGAGGCGCTCGTGCTGGACCTCCGCGGCAACCCGGGCGGGCTCCTCGACCAAGCCGTGGCGGTTTGCGAGAAGTTCGTGGAACGCAACCAGCTCATCGTCAGCACCGAGGGTCGGTCCGCCTCCAGCAACACCCGCCGCGTTGCCCTGTCCCGGGGCAAGGTCCGGCGATTCCCGGTGGCCATCCTCGTCAACGGCGGCAGCGCCAGCGCGGCCGAGATCGTCTCCGGCTGCCTCCAGGACCTGAAGCGCGCGGTGTTGGTGGGGGAACAAACCTTCGGGAAGGGGTCGGTCCAAAGCATCCTGCCGCTGTCCGATGGCTCCGCGCTGCGCCTCACCACGGCCAAGTACTACACGCCCAGCCACCGGGTCATCCACGAGAAGGGGCTGGCGCCCGACATCGAGGTCCCCATGAGCGAGGACGAGGAGGCCGCCGTCCAATTGCGCCGCATGCCGGGGGGCAAGACCAACCTGGAGGATGCCTTGAAGGGGTTCGACGCCGCCCGCCGCCAGGCCGTGCGCGAGCTCGTGCAGGCCGACCGCGATGCCCAGCTCGAGCGGGCCGTGGACCTGCTCAAGGGCATCGGGATGTTCGGGAAGCGCGCCGCCGCCGGGAGCAAGACCAACGCGCCCGCCAAGGTCCAGTAACCTCCCCCGGGCCGCCCATCGCGACATGGTCCTCGCCATCGAAAGCTCGTGCGACGAGACGGCGGCGGCCCTCGTCCATCGTGGCGTCGTGCTGGCCAGCGTCGTCGCCTCCCAAGCCGCCCTGCACTCCGAGTACGGCGGGGTCGTGCCCGAGCTCGCCGTGCGGGAGCATCTCAGGAACCTCCTTCCCGTCACCCGCGAGGCCTTGGCACGGGCGGGCGTCGGCACCCGGGACATCCGGGCGGTCGTGGCCACGCGCGGCCCCGGGCTCCCGGCGGCCTTGGCGGCCGGCTATGCGGCGGCGCAAGGGTTTGCCTTGGCGACGGGCCTGCCCCTGATGGGCGTCCACCATCACGAGGCCCACCTGTACTCGCCATGGATCGAGGGCACGCCCCCCCGCGCCGCATGGGAGAAGCTGGAGCCCCACGTGTCCCTCATCGTCAGCGGCGGGCACACGATGCTCGTGAGGGTGGATGCCGTGGGACGGCATCGGGTCCTGGGCAGCACCCTCGACGACGCCGCCGGCGAATGCCTCGACAAGGCGGCCAAGCTCATGGGCTTGGGCTACCCCGGCGGACCGCTGGTGGATCGCTTGGCGGAGGAAGGCCGGGCCGACGCCGGCCTGTTCCCCCGCCCCATGCTGCACGAGCCCGGCGATGACTTCAGCTTCAGCGGATTGAAGACGTCGGTCCGCACCTACCTGTCACGCCATCCGGGATGCACCGACGGCGCGGCGAGCCTGCGGGACGTGTGCGCGGAGCTGCGGGCGGCGGTGGTGGAGACGTTGGTCGGGAAGGCGGTGCGCGCGGCCCTGCGGGAAAAGGTGGGCTGCATCACGGCCTCGGGCGGGGTCACGTGCAGCGTGGGGCTCCGGCGCGAACTGGAACGTCACGCCGCCAAGGCCGGCCTGGCGTGTCGATTGGCCCAACCCGCCTATTGCACGGACAACGCCGCCATGGCCGGCGTGCTCGGCGAACAGCTTTGGATGTCCGGCGTCCAACCCGACGCCCCCGGGCTGGAGGTGACCCCCGGATGGGACCTCGACGCCGCAGGGCTTCGTCCCCGCGCAAAAGCCGCCATGGCAACCTGAGTTGGAGGGATTCAGTTGGATCGGTCGTGCCGGCTCGATCTCCTTCGCAATCACTGCCCCCCCAACTGAACCTAAAAACGGCCGTTCGAGTGGGGATCAGCCAAACCCTCCGGTGGAGCCGAAGGCTCGGCCCATGTAGGCCGCGTGCCCTCACGCGGCGGCAAGGATGCCGCTCCTCTGCGTGCCGGTGGGCAGAGTGGCAGCGGCATCCTGCCGCTGGAAGCGATCCAGCCAGAGCCGAGACGGCTCTGCCACGTTTCCGCCGGGTGAGGGCACCCGGCCTACGGCACGGGACGAGCCTTCGGCTCCACGCGGGGTGGCTGATCCTCGCCCCAACTGCCGTGTTTAGGCTGAATTGTCCCGACCCGTGGGCACCTGCCGCCTACCTCGGGCGGGTCGTGCGCTCCTGCAACCAAGACACATCCTGGTTGTTGCCCGTCGTGATGTCGTCCACGACCACCGACCCCTTCTTCAACGGCGGAGTCGTCCGCGCATCCACCCAGCGCCGGATCTCCGAGTGCCCATCCGCAAACGAGAAGCCGCCCGCGCGGCCGTGGTAGAAACCGGGAAGATCGAAGAAGCCCCACAGCCCCGGGTTGGTGCGGAAACCGCGCATCTTCACGAGGAAGTTCCCCATGTCGATGCTGTCCTCGCGCATGTCCAAGAGCAGCCACGTGCCGCTGGGACCCGGGTCCATCAAGTCACCCATCTTGCGGTACATCCGATACGGCCCGACGTCCTGCGTGTAGCCGCCATCCGTCCCGCCCCACCCACCAAAGAACAGGTTCATCGACATGGACCGCAGCCGGGGAACCTTCCGGCCCGCCACGGTCACGGATGACAAGTCAGCAGGGCATCGCCAGATGGCGAGGTTGTTGCCGCAATACTTCCACAACGGGCTCTTCTTGATCGAAAGGTCCGGGTCCCAGTTGTCCCGGTTGGCCGGGTTGAAGTCGAGGGTCCCCGTGACCCACGCATACTTCACGGAATCCGGCGGGGAACCTTCGGAGGCGAACAGCAACTGGTCGTTGTTGTCCTGGGTGTACATGAACCACGCCGTCGCAAGTTGCTTGTGGTTGTTCATGCACTGGATGCCCTGCGCCTTCTGCTTCGCCTTGCCCAAGGCCGGCAAAAGCATCCCCGCAAGAATGGCGATGATCGCAATCACCACCAACAGCTCGATCAACGTGAAACCACCCAGGCGACCAGCAGGTCGTCCCAGCCGAATTTGCCCCATGTTGGCCATAAAAATCTTCCTCGACACCGACCGTCGCTCGCCCACGAAGCAGCTCGCGGGGTGAAGGGTTGAGACGCGCTTTCCTCGGACCGCACCGTCCCGCGATGCCTCCAAGGTGTCAAATGCCAAGTTCGCACGTTCTTCGCGGGAAGTTGTCGCCGGTTTCACAAGCGCCATGGCAGCGTTTCACCCACGCATGAAACACCCCCCCGAACCGGGTGATCACCCCCTCGTGAGCCGTCGTTCCTGGCTCGTTGCCGGCGTCGTCGCGGCCGTCGGTGGCTGCCAATCGCTTCCCGTCCGCCCGCCCAAGAACCTCCCGCCGCCCAAACCCCCAGGAACCGTCATCGCCCATTCCCCCGCCCCCTCCGGCCGCTACATCGGCTCCCCCTCGCTCGCCGTCCTCCCCGACGGCTCCTACGTCGCATCCCATGACTTCTTCGGCCCCGCCTCCGGCGAGCATCAACAGGCCACGTCCCGGGTCTATCGCTCACGCGACCGCGGACGCTCATGGAGCCTCGCCTGCGAGATCCACGGGGCCTTCTGGTCGTCGTTGTTCGTCCATCGCGACGCCCTGTACCTCATCGGCCCCGACCGCCACCACGGCCGCGTCCTGATTCGCCGCTCCCGCGACGGCGGACGATCCTGGACCCGTCCCATCGACGCCCAATCCGGCGTGCTGCGCCCCGGGCCGGAACATCACGGGGCTCCCGTCCCCGTGGTCGAGCACCGAGGCCGCCTCTGGCGCGCCATCGAGGCGCGCCATCCCCCCCAGGCTTGGGGCATCCACTACCGCGCCGGCGTCATGTCCGTCCCCGTCGATGCCGACCTCCTCGACGCCCGCCAGTGGACCACCAGCGACTTCCTCCCCAGCAACCGTTCGTGGAACGACGGCGACATGGGCGCATGGCTCGAAGGCAATGTCGTCGTGGCCCCGGACGGATCGCTCGCGAACCTCATGCGGGTCGATACCCAGGGCCTTCCCGAGAAGGCCGCATGGCTTCGCGTCGCCCCCGATGGAAAAACCCTCGCCTTCGACGCCGCCTCGGGCTTCATCGACTTCCCCGGCGGGGCCAAGAAGTTTACCGTCCGGCCCGATCCACAAGGCGGTGGCTATTGGTCCGTCGCCACCGTCGTCCCAAGGGGTTGGCACACCGCGGGCAAGCCCGCTCGCGTGCGCAACACGCTCGCCTTGATCCACAGCCCCGACCTCCGCCATTGGGACGTCCGATGCCATCTCCTGCACCACGTGGACTACCACAACCACGGGTTCCAATATGTGGATTGGCTTTTTGACGGCCCCGACTTGATCGCGGCTTGCCGGACCGCGTTCGACGACGCCCACGGCGGCGCGCACAACGCCCACGACGCGAACTTCCTGACCTTTCATCGGATCCCGGACTTTCGCGCGCTCCGGCTGGAGGACTCCATGCTGATGACCCGCTTCGAGCCCTGACCTCGACCAGGACGCGGCGGGCGGGAGGAGGACCGTGCATCCCGAAGTCGTGGGCGGTCCCGAAGACGTCGTTTGGGCTCAACCCTGGGAGCGCGGCCGTCCCCGGCCGCCACTCCATGCTTCCGCCCTGCGGGACCGGTCGGATCCCCGCTGCCCGCCCAGATGCCCCCCACACCTTCGGGATGCACCGGGAGCAGGAATTGTGTGAACGATCCCTTTGACCCGCAGGGACATCGGTGGGAGCCTACCAACGTTGTCTCGGACAATTGGGGGCGTACTGGTTTCGACCTGGTGGACCCGTCCGGGGTGGCATGCCGAGGATGGTTCGTTGGCCTCGTAAATCATCGGACCAAAACATAACTGCTAACGACGAGTTGGCTCTCGCGGCCTA
>CAIRNV010000278.1 GCA_903880005.1 uncultured Verrucomicrobiota bacterium
CTGCAGCCGGCGCACGGAGGTGGGGCATCCTTGCCGCCGCGTGAGGGCACGCGGCCTACGGCACGGGCCGAGCCTTCGGCTCCACGGGGGGATGGCTGATCCCCGCCCCAACGGCCGTTTTTAGGCTGAATCGTTACGGCTAAGCCGGAACGCGGCAATGCAAGGGCGGCCTTGCACAACCCAAGTGCAAGACCAGGACGCCGGCCTCCGTTAACTGGGTGAAACGTCACTTCAACTCATCCCAGGAAACATCATGACCACCGCAAGGAAACCGTCCGCCACGGCCACCACCACGAAGGCCGTCCGCCCGTCCCGACGCCCCGCAGCCAGCGCCCCTTCCCGCGCACGCGTAGGGCTGTCGCTTCACATCGGCCTCAACAAGGTCAATCCCGCCCACTACGGCGGCTGGGACGGCAGCCTCAACGCCTGCGAGGCGGACGCGAACGACATGGAGGCCATTGCCCGGGCCAAGGGGTTTGCCACGACGAAGCGCCTGACCGCCGCCGCGAAGTCCGCGACGATCATCCGCGACATTCGCAACGCGGCCGCCAAGCTGAAGGCTGGGGACATCTTCCTCCTCACCTACTCCGGGCATGGTGGGCAATTGCCGGACACCAACGGCGACGAGCCGGATCGCCAGGACGAGACGTGGGTCCTCTACGACCGGCAGTTGGTGGACGACGAGATCTACGCGTTGTTCGGGGCCTTTGCGAAGGGGGTGCGCATCTTCGTGCTGTCCGACAGTTGCCACAGCGGAACCGTGGCGCGGGTCATGCCCGCCGGGTTGGATGCCGGGCAGGTGCCTCGCCTGATGCCCCCGTCCGTCGCGGCCAAGACCTACGAGAGTCATCGGAGCCTCTACGACAAGATCCAGGCGTCCCAGCCCACGCGGGCCGACTCCACGAAGGGGACCCTCGCTTCCGTGATCCTGATCTCCGGGTGCCAGGACAACCAGCTCTCGCTCGACGGCGCACGCAACGGCCTCTTCACCGCCAACCTCCGCGCCGTGTGGGATGGAGGCCGCTTTACCGGGTCCTATCGACGATTCCGGGACCGCATCGCGTCCCGGATGCCCGCGTCCCAAACCCCGAACTACTTCGTCGCGGGATCGCCCAGCGCCAGCTTCGCAGCCCAGACCCCGTTCTCGGTCTAGGATCGCATCCGAAAGCTCCGCGTCCCCCCGAGAGATAACCCACGCACAACACGGCCCGCCTGACCTCTGCGCGTGACGGGAAGCGTGCAGCGGGGACGGGCCGTGCATCAGCCTGAAAGCGGCGGTTAAGGAAGCTTCCAAGGCAAGGAAATGGGCGTCTTATCTCGGCAAAGAGACCCTGTGGGATCCATCTGCGACCTCACCCGGCGGGTGAGGTTGGAATGGGCCGGTCAGGGTGGTGAGCCGGGTCTCCTCACCCGGCGGAAACGTGGCAGAGCCGTCTCGGCTCTGGTTGGATCACGTCCAGCGGGAGGATGCCGCTGCTCTTTCATGAAGGCCGAGTGAAAGTGGAAGCGGCTTCCAGCCGCTTGCCCAGCATGCACCCGCGGGAGGATGC
>CAIRNV010000279.1 GCA_903880005.1 uncultured Verrucomicrobiota bacterium
CTGCCCCCGCACTTGGCGACGCGCGTGTTCCTCGATCCCAATCGGGGCATCCGCGGGCAATTGGTCTTCCAAGGGGAGTTCAAGGACGAGGTCCTCGGGGAGAGCTACCTGATGCCCAACGTCCTGCGAGGCAGTGACTTTGACGCCGTGGTCAACCTCTGTCCCGAATCCGACGCGGACGGGCGCGCGGCATGGCTTGCCTTTGTGAGTGCCTTGAGCACGGACGTCGAGACGTTCATGGAAGACCCCGACGTGCCGGGCACCTACATCCCGGACCCGGATGCCACCAAGACGGTGGGCCATGACGAGTTGGCGGAGGTGGATAACGACAACATCATGGTCGATAGCTATGCCCTGAGCGCGACGGGGCCGGGCTCGGGTTATGTGACCGTTTTGGAGGCCAGCGGCACGGCGCGGACCAAGCCGGGCGAGCCGGTTTCCATGCACATCCTCCGCGTGGGCGGCGGCCTGAACCGTGGCGAGATCAAGGTCCTGCTGTCATCCAACCCGCTCAGCGAGTTGGTGACGTTCCAGTTCACGGGCGACATGGCCGCCCGATATGATGAGTTTGAGTACGAATGGAAGATCGCGGCCCCGGTGGATGGTTTCCCTCCCCAAATCGATGCCACGATGTCACGCTACCTGTCCCTCAGGGACATCGGGCCCGACATCCCCCGGGTGACGATTGGCGGCGCGGGCATTCAGGCCTTGGGCGACAATTATGTGGTGATGCGTTATCGCCCGATCTCGCCGTCCCATCCGTTGTACAAGGAAAGCCCGACGGATGCCGATTGGTCGGCGTGGACGTCGCCGGCGTTGGCCGAGGGCTGGATCAAGCGGGTGTTGGCGGGAATCAACCCCTTCAACCAACGGGTCACGGACCTGTTCAACAACCGGGTCAACACGGACGTGAGCATGCTGACCCAGGCCGGGAAGCGCTGGGAGGGCGACGTGGCGCTGAACCTCGACACGATCAACAACTATGGGTTGATCGAGATTTATGAGACGGTGCTCAGGCGGGGGCGCTCGTTGAGCATTGAGTCGGGGTACAACTATGGCCCGGCGAACGACGCCCTGCTGCTGGCGGCCGGATACCTCAGCGATCTCTACATGATGATCGGCAACGAGGCCTGGGCCGACGCGGCCAACCCCACGATTGGCATCGGCACCGCCGACCGGAACTACGGGGACATCGCGACCTCCTTGTTCAGCTTCAAGGGCCAGGTGCCCACGTTGCTGGAGGAGGAACTCGGGTTGTTGCGAGGACGCGACGACTTCTTCCTTCCCGGCGTGGAGGTGGCGCCGGTGTACAACCGCTTGGTGTGGAATTACACGAGGGGCATTGACGCCGGCGAGGTGATCTACGCGTTGAATTACAACATCAAGGAGAAGTCGGACACCAATGCCGATGGCGTCGTCAATGCCGAGGACGCCGCCAACATGTTCCCCCAAGGACACGGGGACGCGTATGGGCATTACCTCACGGCCATCAAGGGCTATT
The DNA here is from genome assembly GCA_903880005.1 of uncultured Verrucomicrobiota bacterium. Classification (GTDB taxonomy): domain Bacteria; phylum Verrucomicrobiota; class Verrucomicrobiia; order Limisphaerales; family UBA9464; genus UBA6176. Next base: position 1,502 of record CAIRNV010000279.1, read on the forward strand.
ACTCGTTGCTCTTGAACGCCAACTTTGACTGGGTCCCGCGCATCGAGGCCGTGAACATCCTCGGGAAGCCGGTCTCGGTGGATTACCAAGATGAACGCAAGTTCGCCGCCGCCGCCGCCGCGATGGCCCGGGCAGGCCGGCAGGTCTTCGACCTGACATGGCGCAAGGATTACAAGACCGTCCGCACCGTGGGCTGGTCCCATCTTTCCCCGACGCGCGAGAACACTCAGCGCGGCTATGTCGATGCCTCTACTGGGAACACGAATCACCCGGTCCGAGCATGGGGTGCCGACCATTGGGCAAGCCGGATATCGCAAGGCACCTACCTAAACTGGGTTGTCGGCAATGCCATTCTACCAGGGGTCGATCCGGATCCAACTCACGAGGGCATCCAGAAAGTGGATCGGACGACGGTTCCTGAATTGCGGGAGCTTGCTCTGCTTGCTGCGGGCATGAACACGGCGGTGGACAACTGCGAGGGAGGACTCTCGCCGCTCGGAATCTCCGAGGGCGGCTTGGCTTTCGACCTCAACCCTAACCAAATCGGCGCGGCCCAGAATGGAACACACTTCGAGCAAATCTATCAGCGCGCCGTCGTTGCCCTCCAGAATGCGGTGTCCGCTTTCGACGACGCCAAGGATGTGACGCGAATGATGCGGAGCGAACAGGACTCCTTGGAGGCTTTGCAGGCGTCCATCCTGAGCCAGGAACGAGCCTACACCAATGCCCTCATCGAGGTTTATGGAACGCCTTACCCGGACGACATTGGACCGGGCAAGACGTACAAGCAGGGGTATGCCGGCCCTGATTTCATCAACTACTCCATCGTCGATCCCTCTGAGTTTGATTTTCCGGATGTCTGGAACTACTCGAGCGCGACCCGGTGGTCTTTTCCATTGATGAATCTCGCCGACAACTACGAGTTCTCGGATGACATCCGAATCACGTTTGTTTCGATCGATCCCACGAACCGAGCCACATGGGGCCTAGGGATGGTTGTGGTGACGAACAAACTCAAGGAGACGGTGGCCGGAGAGGAGGTCTTTGTTAACAAGCCCAGGTTGTATTTCTCGTTTGATCTGGGCCCGCATGGATTCCAAGCCAAGCCCGACGACTGGAAGGGTGTTCGGCTTTCCCCTGGCAAGGTTCAGATCGCCATCAATAACCAAATCGACGCCCACGGAGCCTTGGCCGAATTGATTAACTCGCTAAAGAATGACCACGCTAGTTTGTTCAAATACATCAACAACTTCAAGGTCAACGAGAGGGACTACGATTTGAAGCGACAAGTGGAGCAAGGGCTTTGGATCTCAGAGCAAATCGTCTCCAAGGCGGAATTTGCCAACGACATTGCCCAGGTGGTCCAGGAAAACATCAAGGAGGACATCATCCTCACGGCAGATGGCGTGGCGGAGGCCTTGCCCAGCACGTTCATCGCGGGCGTGGCTTCTGGCGGTGACCTGACTTCGGCCGGCCGCGCGGCCCTTAAGGCTGCGGGTGGCACGACCAAGGCGGTCTCGGACAAGGTTGCTATTTTCCGGAACACGCTCACCAAGACCCTGCGGATGATTCAGGACTCCATCGAGGACAAGGTGAAATTTGAAACCGTCGATGTCGTGGATCGAAATGCGGAGGTTCACATATGGTCGCATGAGTTTAACCAAATGGTTGAGGAAACCCAGAAGCGCTACCACGAGATCAATGCGGCGATGCTGGCCTTTGACGAGCGCAAGCGGGCGCTCCGTGCCGTGCTTGCCGAGGGCGACCGCATCCAGGCGGAGCGGATGTCCTTCCGCCAGCATTCGGCGTCCATCGTCCAAGGTTACCGCACCCGGGACGCGGCCTTCCGGGTGTTTAGGAACGAGAAGCTGGAGCGCTACAAGACGTTGTTGGACCTAGCGTCGCGCTATGCCTTGATGGCGGCGAATGCGTATGACTATGAAACGGGGTTGCTGGGCACGAGCACGGGCCGTGACTTCGTCAACCGGATCGTGTCGTCGCGATCCCTGGGCATCATGAAGGCCGGTGAGCCTCAATTCGCTGGTAGCAACTCGGGTGATCCTGGCTTGTCCAGCGCCCTTGCGGAAATGAAGGCCGACTGGGAGGTCTTGCGCGGGAGACTTGGTTTCAACAACCCGGATGCTTATGGCACGACGGTGTCGTTGCGCACGGAGAATTTTCGGATCCTTCCTGGGACGGATGGTGACTCGAACTGGAAGGACGTATTGAACCAAGCCTACCAGTCCGACCTGTTGGCGGACGTCGATGTCCGTCGGCACTGCATGCAAATCGACAATCGCAGCGGCCTGCCGGTTCCGGGGTTGGTCCTGACCTTCTCCACGACCATCGCCGATGGCTTGAACCTTTTCGGCCGGCCGCTGGCCTCGGGCGACAGCAAGTTCAGCCCCACGGCGTTTGCCACCAAGGTCCATAGCGTGGGTGTTTCCCTGGAGGGTTACCGGGGCATGGCCTCGCCAACGGCCAACACGGGGACGACCGGTGGCGGGACGTCGCCGACCGACCCGGGCTCGTGGTTCTTGGACCCGATGGGGTTGGCCGCGACCCCCTACGTGTACCTGATCCCGGTGGGGACGGACTTCATGCGCAGCCCGCCCTTGGGAGACCAAAGCGAGGTGCGGAGCTGGATGGTGGAGGACTTGGCCATCCCGATGCCGTTCAACATTGGCGGGTCGCAGTACACGACCAAGCAGTTGTATCAATCGGCGGATTCGCTGAGCGAGCCGCTGTTTGGGATTCGCAAGCACCAGGCATTCAGGCCGGTGCCGTCCTCGTCGGTGTTCTCGCCGCAGATCTACACGGCGGGCGGGAACCTTCAGCGGTCCCAGTTCACGAACAGCCGCCTCATTGGGCGCTCGGTCTGGAACAGCCAGTGGAAGCTGGTGATCCCCGGGCGTGAGTTGCTGAACAACCCGAAGGAGGGCCTGGACCGGTTCCGCCAGACGGTGAAGGACATCAAGCTCCACTTCGTGACGTACTCCTACTCGGGCAACTAGGCGGCCGATGGCGCTTGGACCGACCACACATCGTATGAAAGCAGACATCTCATTCGCGCGGCGCCCGCATTGGGCATGGGACATGGTGCTGGCCCTGGGTGCCGCCGGCTGCGCCCTGGCCTTCGCGGCGTCCCTCCAGGCCTTCCCGCCCGCGCCCCACCAGACGTTGCACGGGGTCGTGCGCGACGAGCAGGGCAACCCCTTGAACCTCCCCAAGGCCAGCGTCGTCCTGGAGACCCCCGGCGGCGCCGCCGTCACCGCCGCCATCCGCACCACCACCGACGTGGACGGCAATTACGAAATCCTCGCCCCCATGGACAGCGGCGTCACCGCCTCCAAGTACAAGCCCTCCGCCATGTTCCCGGCCGTCGCCTTCCGTCTGAAGGTCCGCGTCGGCAACGTCACCTACCTTCCCATCGAGATGAGCGGCGTCAACGGCCTCGTCGCCGAGCCCGGCAAGACCGCCCGCGTGGACCTCACCCTGGGTGAGGACGCCGACGGCGACGGCATCCCCGACGCCTGGGAGCGCACGTTGCTGGCGGCCACCGGCAAGCCCGGCGGCCTCGCCGCCATCCGGCCCAACGACGACGACGACGGCGACGGCATCAGCAACCTCAACGAGTACCTCGCCGGGACGTACGCGTTCGATCCCGCCGACGGGTTTGTGTTGCAGGCCAAGGGCGTGCGCGACGGGCGTTCGGAGCTGGAGTTCCTCGGGCTCCGTGGGCGCACCTACACGGTGGAGGCGTCGGCGGACATGGCGGGCTGGAAGGCGGTGACGTTCTCCCTTGCGGGCGACGCGACAGGCTCTCCGGAGCGGGATCGATACCTGGCCGACGACGTGAAGCCGTTGCGCGTGCGCGTCGGGCCGGGGTCGGCCCCGGAGGATCGTCGGTTCTTCCGCGTGAAGGTTCATTGAAGGGCGCCATGAGGGGAGCCGGCCGGGCAAGCCGTTGGGTCGGGCGCGTTGCGGGGCTCGTCGGGTGGCTCCTCGCATGCGCGCTCGCCGCCCATGCCGGTGAGCTTTCGTCCGCCGGCGGCGTGGTGGCGACCGGCACGGTCCGCGCCTCGTCCGGCACCTGGACCCTGTCCGGGACGGTGGGACAGGTGGTGGCCGACAGCTCCGGCGCCTTGGCGGGCACCGGGCGACGATTGCAGTCGGGCCAGGAGGTGCACGTGGCCCCGTGGACCGTCAGCGGCCCGACCGTGCCTGGCACCGTGACGCGTTGGATGGCGCCCCACTTTTACCCGGGCGAGGCCCTGTCCGTCCTGCTGGTCGCGTCGTCCGGCACGGGCACCCCGGCCTACTCCATCACGGAACGTTTGCCCGTGGGTTGGACGGCTCGCGCCGCCAGCCATGCGGGGACGGTCTCGACCGACGGAAGGGTGATTCAATGGGGGCCTTTCAGCGACGGTGCCGCGCGCTCGCTGACCTACGAGGCCGTCCCCAGCACGGGTGCGGCGGACGTGTCGGCGTTCTCGGGTGATGGCGACTTCTCGGGCACGGCGGCGGTGATCGGCGGGACGACGACGACGACGAGGGATGCGCCGCCCGCGTTCCTGGGCGTGGCGGATCAGGAGGCGATGGAGGACGGGTCGCCCGTCCTGACGTTCACGGTCTCCGACGACGTGGTGGCCGAGGCGGGCATCGTGGTCTCCGCCTCCAGCTCCAACAGCGCGTTGGCCCCCACCTCGGGCCTCGTGCTCGCGCGGGCCGCCAACGGGATCCGCTCGCTGACCGTGGCGTTGCTCCCAGACCAATCGGGTACCACGACGATCACGTTGGGCGCCAACGACAGCCGCCAGACCACCACGCGGAGCTTCGTATTGACGGTCCTGCCCGTGAACGACCCGCCCGTGCTGGCGACGGTCTCGAACCGCACGCTCGACGAGCTGACCCCTCTCTCGTTGTCGTTGTCCGCGACCGACGTGGACATCCCGGCGCAGTCGCTGTCGTACCGCATCGTGAGCGGTCCCACGGGCATGACGGTCAACGCCTCCTCGGGCGCGCTCGCGTGGACGCCAACGGAGGCACAAGGCCCTTCGACGAACACGGTGCTCGTGGCCGTCACCGACGGCGTGGC
>CAIRNV010000280.1 GCA_903880005.1 uncultured Verrucomicrobiota bacterium
GATGTTGGGCGACGAGGGGGCCATTGAAGCGATTGGAGCCGGAGAAGGCCTGCGGGGCATTGAGAAGGGGGACGTTGGCGGAGAGGCGGGCGTCGGGGACGGAGCCGGAGGCGAGCTGGGAGGCGTTGAGGCCAGTAAGGAGTGAACCGTCGGCGGCGAGGGGCGGGAGGTTGGCGAGGGAGAGGACGCCGGAGACGCCGGCGGCGGGGACGGCCTGGGCATTGGCGGCGGTGCCGGCGTACACGGACTGGGGCGAGGGGAGGACCTGGCGACGCGGCGAGAGGGTGGAGAAGGAGACGGCGCCGTTGGTGCGAACAGCGAGCTCGATCCAGCGATCTTGCCCGTTGAAGGAGCCTTGCCCGAAGTCGAGGGAGAGGGAGAAGAGGCCGTTGGTGACGGGCGTGGATGGGAAGGAAAGGACGGCGCCGATGCGGGAGCCGCCGGAGGCCGATGGGAAGAGGGAGAAGGCGAGGTCGTAGGAACCGTTGGCGGGGCGTGCGTTGTCAGCGAGGCGGCCTTGGTAGGTGAAGGCGGTGCCTTGGGCCGACATCTCCATGGCGAGGGCGACCCAGCAAGCCATGGCCAAGGTGGCGGCGAGCATCGGCCGGCGGGCGAGGCTGGAAGATCGCGTGGGTTGCTTGATTGGGAGTTGGGTGCTCATGCGGGGGTCCGATCCAACGAGGCGATGGAGCGCGAGGACCTCATTCGACGCGCATGATGAAGGCCATCGCATAGAACGGCGGCAGGTTGTTCTGGGGCTTCCCTCCGCCCACGGCGCCGACGCGGAAGCTGGGGATGTCCACGACGTGGTAGTGGTTTCCGCTGCCCCCGGATCGGTTTCGGATGATGTAGGCGCCCGCGTCGAACCAGTGGTTTTGGTCATCGTCCTTGCCGAGGCCCTCGCCACTGCCCGCCCCCGTCTTGTTGCTGTGGTTGTGGCCGCCTGCCGCCGACGTCATGAACAGCGGGACGTCCACGACATGCCGGTGCTGCGGCATTTGTGCCTCGGTCAGGGTCACCGTCTCGGCACCGCCCACCTGGCCAGCGGCACGGGCCGTCAAGCCCGTCCCGGCGCCCGTCCCCAACACGAAGCGACCACGGAGATCCGGCGTGCGGCGGCCCTTGGCGACCCGTCCGTCGCACAACGCCCAACCCTCGGGCGGCGTCGTGCCGGACCACACGATGATCCCGCCGACCGGGACGATGCCCCGGCCCTCGAATCGCTGGGCCGTGATGGTGCCACCCACGGATGCGGTGCCGGAGCCGATGACATTGGTGACGCGGACGGAACCGGCGACGTCCAAGGCGGAGGCTGGCATGGCGTTGTTGATGCCCACGCGCGTACCCACCACGGAAAGGACGGCTTGGTTGGAGCTGTTCACCAGGTTGCCCGCTCCTCGCGCATGGCGGCTCAGGAAGGCGTAGGGGTTCGGGGCCAGGATGGCCCGCGGGCTCAGGACAAGGTCCGCCCCATCCGTCCCGCCGCCGCGCACCGTGGTTTCGAGGTACAACGCGGCGTCGTTGGCGATGAAGACGCTCGACAGGGCCGTGCTGGGGTCGCCGAGGTACGGGTCACCATCGCCCAAGTGCACCCCAAACCGCCCACCGTCCACCGTCACCACCTGACGCTCGCCCCACACGGGGGAACCACCCGTGGCACTGGTGTAGAGCCGGAAGGCCACGTCGTAGTTCTTGGGATTCGGCGTGCCCAACGGCGAGCCCGTCGCGTCCGTCAGGTAACCTTGGTGGAAGATGACGTCGGGCGGTTGCGTGCTGCTCACGTTGAGCGAGACCGCGTTCACGGTCAGGATGAGTTCACCCGAGACGATGGCCAGCTTGGCCAGGCCACCCGAGACGATGCCACCACCCTCCACGGCGACGGCCGGCAACGTGCCCTCCACGGATCCACCAGGGAGCTTCGAGATGATCCGGTAGTTGCCCCGGCCCAAGGCGGGGCCGCTGTTGGTGATGCGCAGGGTCGTGGCCGACGACAAAACGATGACACCGTTGCCGACCATGAACGCCGGGGTCCCGGCGCTGTACGAAAGGGCAAGGCCGCCCGACGAGGCATCCGCGCTCCCCAGCAGGGTGGCGCTTCCACCCACGTTCAACAGCGTCTGGCTCGAACCCAACGAAAGCCCCGCGGGACGCAGCGATGCATCCAACGTGGCCCCGGCGGAGACCCGGATCGCCGGGCTCGACACGGTCCCCGAAGCAGGAAGGACGAGGGTGCCACCGGTCACGTCGATGTCACCCTGGAGAGTCGAGCCCGAGGCGAGGGAGGCGACGCCCGCGCCGCGCTTGGAGAGCCCGCCCGTGCCCGACAATGCGCCGGCGATGGTGATGGCATCGCTGCGGTTGAGGATCAGGAGCCCGTTGTTCACCACCGCGCCGGAACCCGTCGTGCCCGTCGTGCCGCCGTCGCCCACTTGCAGCGTACCGGCCGAGACGGTGGTGACGCCCGAGTACGTGTTGGCTCCGGACAGGGTCAACGTGCCCGAGCCGGACTTCGTGAGCGCGCCGGTGCCAGAGATCGTCGCAGTCAAGGCGACGTCATCGCTCCGGTTATGGCCCAGGGTGCCGTTGTTCACGATGGCCGACGACGCCAGCGAGCCCGAAGTCCCGCCGTTGCCCACCTGCAAGGTGCCGGCCTCGATGGTGGTGGAGCCCGAGAACGTATGGTTGCCCGTTAGCGTCAGCGTGTTGGCGCCCAGCTTCCGGAGAGAACCCGAGCCCGACACGGCTGATCCCAAGGACAGGCTGTCGCTTCGATTGAAGACGAGCGCGCCGTTGTTGACGACGGCGCCCGAACCCAACGCGCCCGAGGTTCCCCCGTTGCCGACTTGCAACGTGCCGGCCGAGATCGTGGTGACGCCCGAGTACGTGTTGTTGCCGGATAAGACCATGGTGCCGGCTCCGGTCTTCGTGAGGAAGCTGGCCTGGGGCGTCGGCCATGCCGCCGACGGTCCATTGATCAAGGTGCCGCTCACCAGCAAGTCCACCGCGGCGACCCCGTCCGCGACGTCGAAGGTCGTGCCCGCGAGGGCGACGGAACCCAGGCCGACCGAGTTGGCCGAGATGACGGAGGAATTTGCGCCGCCATTGACCGTCACGTTGCCGCGCAGGGCGTAGGAGTAGGCTCCCACGGCACCTGTGGCGCGGAGCGTCCCGCCGTTGAGGGTGAGGGCGGGAAGGAGGTTGAACCGGTTGTTCTCGGCATCCAGCGCGCCCCCGCTGTTGATGACGATCGCGTTGGCCGGGACACCCGAGTGATTCCCGAAGGCGTCGGAGGCGGCATACACGATCGTGGCGCCGTTGTTGATCGTGAGCGTGTTGCCTGCGGCGGAGGAAAAGGTGCTGGACGCGGCCAGCCGGACGGTTCCCGCGTTCGCCTCGAGCCCGCCCGCGAAGTTGTTGCCGCTTGAAAGGGTCAACGTGCCGGAGCCGTCCATGATGACCTTGCCGGGCCCGGAGATGCTGGATGCCGTGAAGCTCCCCGTCCGATTGAACCGGAGCGTCCCGTTGTTCACGACGCTGCCCGAGCCCAGCGAACCCGTGGCACCGCCGCTGCCGACTTGCAGCGTGCCGGCCGAGATCGTGGTGCCGCCCGAGTACGTGTTGGCCCCGGCAATGGTCAAGGTTCCCGCGCCCGACTTCGTGAGGGCGCCGGTTCCGGAGATCGCACCCGGGAGGGTGAGGTCATCGATCCGGTTGTAGGCCAGCGTGCCATTGTTGACGACGTCGCCCGAGCCCAACGATCCCGTGGTGCCGCCATCACCGAGCCGCAGCGTGCCAGCCGAGATGGTGGTGACGCCCGAGTAGGTGTTGGCGCCGACGACGGTCAGGGTTCCGGCACCCGACTTGGTCATGGCGCCGGTCCCGGAGATGACGGCCGAGAGGGTGATGTCGTCGCTCCGATGGTAGGCCAGCGTGGCGTTGTTCACGATGGTGGAGGAAGCGAGCGAACCCACGGTGCCTCCGTTGCCCACTTGCAAGGTCCCGGCATCGATCAGCGTGGAGCCCGTGAAGGTTTGGTTGGCGGTCACGGTGAGCGTGTTGCCGCCCAGCTTCCGCAGCGAGCCCGTGCCCGAGACGGCGGTCCCGAGGGAGAGATTGTCGCTGCGATGAAAGGTCAGCGTGCCGTTGTTCACGATGCTGCCGGTTCCCAGGTTGCCGGTCGTCCCGCCGTTGCCGACTTGCAGCGTGCCGGCGGAAATCGTGGTGACGCCCGAATACGTGTTGGCCCCGGACAACACCATGGTGCCGGCCCCGGTCTTGGTCAGGTAGCTGACCTGGGAGGTCGGATACGAGGCGCCAGGGCCATCCACCAAGGTCCCGCTCACGAGCAGGTCGGCATCGGCGGACCCGTCGGCGACGTCGAAGGTCGTGCCGGCCACCGCAACGGAACCCAAGCCGACCGAGGTGGCCGAGATGACGGACGAGTTGGCGCCACCATTGACCACCACGCCGCCGCGCAGGGCGTAGGGGTAGGAGCTGATGGTGCCCGAGGACCGGAGGGTGCCGCCGTTGAGCGTCAGGGCGGGCAGGAGGTTGAAGACGCTGTTGCCCGAATCCAACACGCCGCCGCTGTTGATGACGACGTCGTTGGCCGGGACGGACCCGTGGCCCCCGAAGAGGTTGTTGGCGTCAAAGTAAACGGAAGCACTGTTGTTGATGGTGAGCGTGTTGCCCGAGACGCTGGAGAACGAACCGCTGCCCCCGGCCCCGAGCCGCATCGTGCCCGCATTGGCCTCCATGCCGCCGGTGAAGGTGTTGGCCCCGGGAACGTTGAGGGTGCCCGACCCGGACATCACCAGCTTGCCGGTGCCGGAGAGGGCCGAGACGCTGACGGTGTCGCTGCGATTGAACGCCAGGACCGAGTTGTTGATGACGCTCCCGGATCCCAGCGTGCCCGCCGTCCCGCCATTGCCCACCTGCAACGTGCCGGACCAGATGGTGAGGAGTCCCGCGTAGGAGTTCTGGCCCGTGGACACCAGGGTCCCCGACCCGCCCTTCCAGTAGTAAACCGTCCCCTGCTCGGAGAGCGTGCGGTTGTTCCCGCTGACGTCGCCCAGCACGGCTGCGCCCGTCGCGCCGACCGGCCAGGCCGCGACGAGCCCGGTTGTGGCACCGGTGACGGACCCGACGGGCATCGAGGCGTTGATTTCCGTGGCGGAGCGCGCCACCGACCAGATGCGGACGTCGGCCAGGTGCCCATTGATCGCGTTGCCGCCGTTGAAATTACGTCCAATGGAAATCCGACGGCTGAGCGAGGATGCGGCCGTGCCCGTGCCCGTGGCGACGGAGGTGCCGTTGACGTAGATGGTGAAGGTGTTCCCGGAGATGACGAACGCCACGTGCGTCCACGTGTTGAGCGGGATCGCGTTCGGCGCGGTCAACGTGGACTGGGTGGAACCAGCCCAAATCTCCATGAAGGGCTTGCCCGTCGAGCCGGAACTCAGGACGAAGTTCATTGAATTGCTCAAGTCGAAGGTCGTGTAGGTCATCTCGACCATGCGGGTCCAAGAGTCCCAGGCCCCCGTGTGATAGACCCAGCCCTCCACGGTGACGTTGCCGCCCATCGTGATGTTGGCGGTGGTGAAGCCGGAGTTGTTGAGGGTCGCGGCCATGAGGTTGTTGGCGGCCATGGATTGCGCGCGCACGGCGGGCGACGTCGCCCACGTCGCCAGCATGCCAAGGACGGCGGCGAACCAAGTGGCGCAGGCCCCGGCCAACGACCGCGGCCCCTCGGCGGCACGAGGCTTCCCAACGACGGAATCCCGGGTAAAACGATACAAATGCATCATGGACGACGGCGCTCCCGAGGGCTTCCTTGCACGGGCATCACTGGACGCCAAGAACCCCTCCTTTCACGCCTATCGCTGGCGCGCAGCGCATCTTTCAACCCGTCGCGATTTTTTTCTGAACGCAATCGGGCGGGGATTCCCCGCCGGGGGAGCGGGCAGGATTCCGATGGCATCGGGGCTTGGGGTCCGGTATCGAAGTCACCATGTCGGCGAGAGAGACATCGAATCGACGACCTTCCGCGGCAGGGGCCTCCGAGTCGTTGTCAACGCGGGTGAGCCAAATCGAGCGGTTGCGCAACTTGGATGATGCAACGAGCTGGACGGCCTTCGTGGGGAAGTACCGTGGGTTGATCAGCCGTCTGGCAAGGCGGGCGGGCCTCCGCGAGGACGAGGTGGCGGACGTCGTGCAGGAGACGCTGGTGGCCGTGTCCCGGAAGATGCCGGAGTTCGTCTATGACCCGGCCCGCTGTTCCTTCCAGGGTTGGATCCGCCATGTGACGGCGTGCCGCATCTCCGACCGGATACGCCGTCGTTCGAGGGATCCGTCCCACCTTCGGGAGGGAGGGGCAGGGTTGAACCCGACGGACGCCTTCGACGAGATGACGGACGACAGGGCGGAGGTCGCCCGAGACGAGGAATGGGCCGATGAATGGCGTCGGCACGTCCTGGAGCAGGCGATGGAGCAGCTCGCGACCCGCGTGAAGCCGGAGCATTTCCAGATCTTCCGCATGACATTCCTGAACGGGGAGCCGCCGGCGCGCGTGGCGCGGACCCTGGGGGTGATGGTTGCCCAGGTTTACCTGGTCCGGCATCGGATGGCGCGTCTGCTGAAGACGGAGGTGCAACGGATGTGCTCGGAGACACCCGCTCGTCCATGACAGTTGGCTTCCCAGACAGCCGGCCCAAGGTGCCGGACCATGACGTGTTGCGGCGCATCGGCATGGGGGGGCACGGCGAGGTGTGGCTGGCGCGGTCGGTCACGGGCGTGTGGCGCGCGGTGAAGGTCGTCCACCGGGAACGCTTTGAGGAC
>CAIRNV010000281.1 GCA_903880005.1 uncultured Verrucomicrobiota bacterium
GATTCAGTTGGGAGGGAAGTGATTGCGCCGCAGATTCTTTCGCAAGACGAGGAGTGAGCGAGGCGCGGGCCGGTACGAGGCCCGTAACGAGCGAAGGACGAAGCTCTTGCGAAAGAAGATCAAGCAAGCACGACCGACCCAGCTGAATCGTCCCGGCTTAGGTGGCGTCACGAATGGCACCGAGGACGCCGGAGTGGATGTCGATCTGGTCGCAGCGGTCGTTGAGTCCGCAGCAATGGATGATCTTGGAGGCAATGCGGGAGACGACATGGCTCCAGGGGGAGAAGGAGCGGGCGTCGTTCTGCGAGTCGTGCTCCCGAACCAGCTTGGAGAGGGCATGGCCGGGAATGAGGTTGCAAAGTTGCTTGAGGACCGACAGCTTGGAGGCGGTTGAGTTGATGTTTTTCATTTCCCCATGTCTTGTGACATGGGGCTCATTGACTCAACCAAATTTTCCAATCACGCCCGGCGGGCTGATTCCTGTGGGATGCTACTGATTGTGGAGAAAGTCTTTATGACAGAACGCTGGTTATCCGTGGACGAGATCGCAGTACATCCCGGGGTCAATCCGGACACGATCTACAAGTGGATCACCCGGAAGACGATGCCCGCGCACAAACTCGGGCGACTTTGGAAGTTCCTCGCCTCCGAGGTTGACCAGGGGGTGAAGGGTGGACTCGCAGCCCAGGAACCGACCGGCGTCGCCGTACCAAAAACCGCAAAACGGAGGCCGACAACAAAGGTGGGATAATGATGGCGGCCAAGATGCAAAACCATTCGAAGCCTTCCCGCACGCCTTCCGGGTTCAATCTCAGTTTCACCGCAGCCTCACTACGCCCCGAGTTGGCGAGAATTGTCGCCGAGCACTATCTCGCGGTCGTCAACTGGGATCTCGCCAGGCAGCGCATTCTTTCTTCGAACGCCCTACAATGCCGGAGCCCGGCCAGCGCGATTCGCCTCGAGCGGGAGATCCGGCAGCGGCTCGGGACCTTGACCCAGGATCAGCTCCTTCTTGCCGCCGAAGCCAATGCTGAAGAGCGGGCGGCCATCGCGTGGCTTGCGGTGTGCAAGAGCATCCAATTCGCCTTTGAGTTCGCTTCTGATGTCCTGCGCGAAAAGCTTGCATCCCACGACGCTGTCCTGCGCCTTTCCGACTACGAGGCCTACTTCGAAAACAAAAGCACCTTTCATCCGGAGCTTGCTCGATTGACCACCTCATCGAAGAGCAAGGTCCGGCAAGTGCTTCTGCGGATGCTCGCCGAGGCCGGCTTGTTGACGTCAGGTACCGCCTTGGGGGCCATCCAGCGACCTGCCCTCTCGCCGTCGGTCATGCGCGCCATCACTTCCGACAGTCCCCATTGGCTGGCTGGGTTCCTCGTTCCCGACTCCGAGATTCCCAGCCGGTAACCCCCATGAGCATGCACGAGCTATCGGAGCGCCTCTTCAAGACTCTGAGTCATCCGAGTTTTCTCGCGATGAAAGGTCTGGCCAACGAAGTGCCCATCTTCATCCAAACCTACGAGCCCGCCCATGAGGACGCCGCCCGACGCATGGTGACGAGCCTCGCGCACCGTCTGCAAAACACCGGAATCACCCTGAAATTGCTCGACCTGTTCAATTTGGTTTTGGAGGAATTGGAGGAGCATCAGATCCTCGCAGACCTCGTGCGGGATGAGGCCAATGCTCAGAAGGTGGAGATTCTCGAAACTCTCCAGAACTACTCCGACCCCAAAACCCACCTGATCCCCCGCTTGATTCGGGCCATAGGTGACGATGGCGTCCAGTTGACGCTGATAACCGGGCCGGGCCGGGTTTTTCCTTTCCTTCGCACTCACACGATTCTGGAATCCCTTCAACCCGCGATGTTGCGTCATCCGGTGGTGATCTTCTTCCCCGGTGAATACGCGCAGGACCCCGCTGGCGGATCCCACCTGCGATTGTTCGGAACCATACCAAGTCCGCGTATTAGCAATCCGTATTATCGCGCCACGAATCTCGACCACTATCGCCTTTGACCTCCATGAAGATACACGAACTCTTCCTTAAACCGGTTGACCGCCCGATTGATGGCGTCATCAAGGCCGATGATGCGCGCAACCTCCAGACCGAGCTTGAGGAGTATGTGGTCACCCGCGATGTCGCCCAGGGACTTGGCATTTTCACGGACCGGTACCTCACTGAATTGACGGCAAATGGCGTGTGGATCTCGGGCTTCTTTGGCTCGGGCAAGTCGCACTTGCTCAAGATTCTTTCCCTCATCCTCGACGGCCAGCCGCTTGCCAACGGCATTCGCCCCGCTGACATCGTTCTTCCGAAGATCGACGACGAGATCGTGAAGGCCAATCTCCGCAAGGCCACGGCCATTCCATCGCGGAGCATCTTGTTCAACATCGATCAGAAGTTCGACGGCATAGGCGGTGATCACTCGGCACCCATCCTCGAGGTTTTCGTGAAGGTCCTGAACGAGTTGCAGGGCTACTTCGGCAAGCAAGGCTACATCGCCCGCTTTGAGCATGATCTCGACGTGCGTGGTGACTTCGGCCCCTTCAAGGAGACCTATCTCCGGATCAACGGCACGCCTTGGGAGCGGGACCGCGAGGCCATCGCGACGGCCCGGAAGGCCGCCTTCGCCAAAGCCTACGCGGCGCACTTCGGGGTCGCAGAGTCCGAAGCCTCCAATCTCATGCGGCAGGTCCGCGAGGATTATCGTGTCTCCGTCGAGAGCTTTGCGCAGATGGTGAAAGACTACATCGCCCGGCAACCGGCGGGCTTTCGCCTGAATTTCTTCGTGGATGAAGTCGGCCAGTTCATCGGCCAGGACTCCAAGCTCATGCTCAACCTCCAGACCGTGGCGGAAACATTGGGCACCGTCTGCAACGGCCGGGCCTGGATTTTTGTGACATCACAGGCGGACCTCGAAGGCGTCCTTGGGTCCTTCAAGGGCTTGGCCGCCCAGGACATCACGAAGATCATGGGCCGGTTCAAGACCCAGCTCACGCTCGCCAGCGCGGACGTGCGCGAGGTCATCCAAAAACGCCTGCTGGCGAAACCGGAAGACGAACCAGAAGTCCTCACCGACATCTACGACCGTGAAAAGGACAATCTCCAAACGCTTTACCGCTTCGGTGACAATTCGATCAACTTGCACGGCTGGCGTGGGAGCGATGAATTCTGCGGATTCTATCCGTTCCATACCTACCAATTCGACCTGTTCCAACTCGCGATCCAGCAACTCTCCAAGCACGGCGTCTTCACAGGAAAATATCTTTCCGTGGGCGAACGTTCCATGCTCGCGGTTTTTCAGGAGGTCGCCAAGGCCGTGCGGAATGAGGACGTTGGCCATCTCGCCACCTGGGACCTCATGTATGATGGCATCTCGTCCTCCATTCGGGGCGACATGCAAACCACCATCAAGATGGCCGAAAGGCAGTTGGGGGAGGGGCTCCCGATTCGGATTCTCAAGTCGCTGTTCCTGCTCAAATGGGTGCGTGAGTTCAAGGCCACGCCGCGCAACGTAGCCATCCTGCTCATTGACCGGCCCGACATCGACATCCGCGCCCACGAGAAGGCGGTTCTTGAGGCGTTGGCAAAACTGGAAAGCCAATCCTATTTGCAGCGCAACGCCGACATCTTCGAGTTCCTCACGGACACCGAAAAGGACATCGAAGTGGAGATCAAGAACACTGAGATCGACGACTCCATGGTGGCTGACCTCCTCACCAAAGTCCTGTTCACCGACGTGCTCAAAGACCTGAAGATCCGTTACGAAGGGAATGGGCAGGATTATGCCTATGCCCGGAAACTGGATGATGCCCTCATGGGACGAGAGGCCGACGTCGCCCTAAACATCATCACGACGGAGCATCCGAACCACACCAACGCGACAACACTCGCCGCACAGAACACGGGAAAGGCCGAGCTCCTTGCAGTTCTGCCCGCCGACACAGGCCTTACGGATCAAGCCCGTCTCTTTCTCAAGACGCAAAAATACGTCCAACAGAACTCCGGCGCGGGCGATGCCTCGCGCAAGGCCATCCTCGAACAGCGCAGCCAGCAGAATAGCGTCCGGCGGACGGCCATGCAGGAGCTAGCCAGCCAGTTACTTGGCAAAGCCCCGCTCTATCTGAATGGTGCTCGTCTCGACACCGTGGGTGAAGGCGATGCCCGCAACCGGTTCGCCAAGGCCTGTCAGGAGCTCATCTCCTTCTCGTTCCCCAATCTGAAAATGCTGAAGGGAGGCCATGACGAAACCACCCTCGCCAACGCCTTGCTCTCCCAAGATGACCTCCTGACCAGCGGCACGCATACTGTATCAGAGGCCGAGCAGGAAATCCTCACGTACGTGATGCGCAACCAGAACAATGGCGAGCGCACCTCCATCGAGGAAATCCTCCGCAACTTCGGCAAGCGCCCCTACGGCTGGTATCCCATGGCCGTGCTCACCCTGGTGAGCCGTCTGTTCCGCATGGGCAAGGTGGAACTGCGCACCGCCGAGCTGCTGGATGCCCGCAGCGCGTTTGATCTTCTTAGGAACACCCGGCAGCACGGCAGTGTTCGGGTGCGCTTGCAGGAACAATTTGACGCCACCAAGGTCAACGCCCTCAAGAAGTTCCATCACGACTTCTTTGACCGTCCCAACGGCGGAACAGACGCCCGATCCGTTGGGCAACTCACCTCCGAGGCCCTGTTCGCCGAAGCTCGCGACCTTGCCGTGCTGCTTGACCAGGCCGCGCGCTACGCATTTCTCAAGCCACTTCGCCCTATCGTCGAGAAACTGAACACTGTCGCGGCGAGGGACTATACCTACCTGCTGAATCATCTATCCGATTTTGAGGACGACCTGCTCACCGCAAAAGAAGATCTCCTGTCCCCGATCAAGGCGTTCATGCATGGCCCGCAGCGCACAGCTTTTGATGAAGCCATAGGCTTTCTCCTGGAAGAAGAAGCCAACTTTGCTGAAGTCCCGAGCGCCGAGGTCCAGCCACTGCGGGATCTGGCAGGGTCATCTCATCCTTACCGGGGGAACGTCGTGCCAACCGCCAAGGCGGCTGTGGTCAAGTTGCGCCGAACCCTCGCGGATCTGCTCAAAACCGAGCGCGACCGAGCCCTCGCCGCTGTTGATACACAGCAAGCCCGGCTTCAGGCCATCGAAGACGTCGCCTTGCTCAACGAAGCCGGCCGCACCCAGGTGCTTGCGCTCACGGTTGAAGCCCGTGCTGCCATTCAGTCCGCGCGTTTCGTCACCGGCATCCGCGACCGGCTTCAGCGCTACCTCACGCAAGATTATCCCGCCCAATTGGCATTGGCCGCGCGGCTCGCGGCTCCTGCTCCGCCGCCTCCGGGAAAACCCGGCGACAAATCACCGCCGCCCGCGACACCAGTCC
>CAIRNV010000282.1 GCA_903880005.1 uncultured Verrucomicrobiota bacterium
ATGACATCGCCCGCTGCGGGACATCGGTTGGAGGAGATTCTCCCGCTGAGACGCTGAGACGCGGAGACATGAGAGAACAGCCTCCGCGTCTCGGCGTCTCTGCGGGCGGATCAGCCTCATGCTCCGGGAGACGCTCATCGGTGGCTTCCCATGGCATCGGCCGCTTTGGGAATGGGCTTGGGGAGGGAATCGCGCGCGGCGACGCGGCGACGCGGAGAGGTGAGCAAGTACTCGGCGTCTCGGCGGGCGGATCAACCCCATACACCGGGGGACGCTCATCGGTGGCTTCCCATGGCATCGGCCGCTTTGGGAATGGGCTTGGGGAGGGACTCGCGCGCGGCGACGCGGCGACGCGGAGAGGTGAGCAAGTACTCTGCGTCTCGGCGTCTCGGCGGGCGGATCAGCCTTGGGCTTGCCTCGAAAACAAGGCCGCAAAGAGGAGTGATCTTTCGGTTGGGATGGTTGCTCGGGCTGACCGGGAGAAACGCAGCCCGGGTGGCGGCCGGGGACGGCCGCGCTCCCAGGGTTGAAGGGGGAAGCGTTCGCCCTGATCCCCTCGTAAACAGTTTTTGATTGCCCAGCCCTCGCCGCACGCGGCGGACCCAGCAGGAACTCTTCGTGTCTTCCTGTGATCAAAAAAACAGCGTCTCGTTCGGTGATCCCCTGCGTCAGGAAGCTGGGAATGCCTCACGCGAAGATCATCGTCCCGGCCCATTCGTCCCGACTTGGAACTTGCCTTGATCTCACGTCGTCAGCGCAACCTTCCCCATGCGTTCCCCTGCCCTTTCGCGCCGCGACCTCCTGCGCGGGTCGGTCGCCATGGCGGCCTATGGCCTGGCCAGTCGTCCACTTCAGACCCTTGGGTTGGCTCCGTCGGCCGACGAGACCGTGATTCCGTGGCTGGACGTTCAACCCAAGGGCCGCGCCATGCTGGCATGGCAGGACCTGAACTCGTGGGAGACGCCGGTCGAAAGCCTTTACGAGGTGTCCCACTACGGCAGGCCCAAGGTGGATCCCGCCACGTGGCGGCTCGACGTCGGCGGCATGGTCCGAAAGCCCCTCTCGCTCACCCTCGCCGACTTGCAGAAGCGGACGACCCACCACTTCCATGCGACGCTGGAATGCGGCGGCAACGGGGCGGGCATCGGGTTCATGGGTGCCATCGGGAACATGCGCTGGACGGGCACGCCGCTCGCGCCGCTTCTTCGCGAGGCCGGGCTGCTCAAGCGCGCACGCGAGGTCGTCTTCGTCGGGGCCGACGAGAAATCGGAGAAGATCCGCGACCAGGAGGTGGTGCAGCGGTTCGCGCGATCGCTCTCCCTGGAGCATGCGCGGCAGCCGGAGGTTCACCTGGCGTGGGCGTTGAACGGCAAGCCGCTCGACCCGGTCCACGGCGCGCCCGTGCGGTTGGTCGTCCCCGGTTGGTATGGCATCGCATGGGTCAAGTGGCTGACGCGCATCGACGTCATCGACCGGCGGTTCATGGGGAAATGGATGGCGCGCGAGTACGTCACGTTGCGGGGCAACCCGCTTCCGGATGGCTCGACGGACTGGCGCGAGACCTCCGTGTGCACCATGAACGTGAAGTCCATCGCCGCCCGGGCCGTCCGCCGGCCCGATGGTTCCGTGCGGATCACGGGCGCGGCGTGGTCCGATGGCACCCCGCTGCGACGGGTGGAGGTGCGGATCGACGACGGCCCATGGCTTCCCGCCACGTTGGCGCGCAAGCCATCGGCGGCCCGCCACACGTGGACGTTGTGGCACATCGACTGGCCCAAGCCCACGCCGGGCGACCATACGGTCGTGTCGCGCGCGATCGACGAGGACGGACGCGAGCAACCGCCCGCCGAGGCCGCGCCGATCAAGAACAAGAAGACGTATTGGGAGGCCAACCAACAATGGCCGCGGCGCATTCGGATCGAGGGACCGTGAACCCAACGCCGCCCAGGTCCCGCCCGGCCCGATCCCCTTCGCGGGGAGGCGTGGGCGGGGCCGAGGGGAACTTCTTCATCCCGGCGGTTGCACTTCCCCCAAGACATAGCACTTGTGTCGCCAGTCACCGGCAAGTCTGCTGGAGTCCTGCTTGAGCGTGAAAGAATCAGCATCCATCCGCCCGTTCGCGTCCCCTTCCGGCGCCACCGCACCCTTGCCCACCTCCGCGACGTGGACGGATGCGTGGCTCCAGGGAGCGTTCGCCTCGTTTCTTGCCCCGATGCGCCGCGGCCGTCTGGAGGTTCGCTTGCCAGACGGCGAACGCCTGTCCTTCGGCGGGACCGAGCCCGGCCCCGAGGCCTCCATCGTGGTGAACGACCGTCGGGTGTTTCGTCGTTGTGCCCTTTCCGGCGACATTGGCTTTGGCGAGGCCTACCAGGCCGGCGAATGGGAATCGGACGACCTCTACGCCGTCATCGCGTGGTTCTGCGCGAACGCCGACACGGCGCCGACGCTCGCGGGATCGTCGAACCGTCCCCTCAGCCTTCGCCTGTTCTCCGCCGCCAATCGGTTGCGCCACCTGTTCAATCGCAACACGCGGTCCGGGTCCCGTCGGAACATCCACGCGCACTACGACCTCGGGAACGCGTTCTACCGGCTATGGCTCGACCCCACGTTGACGTACTCGGCGGCGTTGTTTGAGGCGCCTGACCAGGCGCTGGAATCGGCGCAGGTCGCGAAGTACGAGCGGTTGTGCCAGCACCTGCGTCTTCGGCCCGGCCACGAGGTCCTGGAGATTGGGTCGGGCTGGGGCGGCTTCACGCGGCATGCGGTGCAGCAGCATGGTTGCCGGGTGACCACGGTCACGCTGAGCACGGAGCAAAGGGACCACGCCCAGGCTTTGTTTGAGCGCGAGGGGATCGCCGACCGGGCGAGGGTGCTGCTCATGGACTACCGCGACCTGCCCGGGCTCGGCCAGACCTTCGACCGTATCGCCAGCATCGAGATGCTGGAGGCGGTGGGCGACTCCTTCCTGGAGACGTATTTCTCGGTGTGCCAACGCCTGCTGCGTCGGGGCGGCCTCTTCGGGGCCCAGTTCATCACCTGCCCGGACTCGCGCTACGCCGAGATGCGGCGCGGCGTGGACTGGATCCAGAAGCATGTGTTCCCGGGGTCGCTCCTCTTGTCCGTCCAACGGGTCAACCAAGCCGTCTCACGCACGGGCACGATGCATCTCCACGACCTGCGGGACTTCGGCCCCGACTACGCCCGCACGCTTCGCATCTGGCGGGAGCGCTTCAACGAGAGGCTCGACGAGGTGCGCGACCTCGGTTTCGACACATGGTTCATCCGGACTTGGAACTACTACCTGGCGTACTGCGAGGCCGCGTTCGCGCATCGAAGCATCTCGGTCGTGCAAGGCATCTGGACGGCCCCCAACAACGCCAGCCTCTAGCCCGGTCCCGCATCGCCTTCGTGGCGAACCTTCCAAATCGTCCCATGTCCCGCGCATCCATCGCCGCTTGGTTCTGCCTCGTGCTCGTCGCCATGCTGGGGGTCACGGGTTGGGCGTCGAGCGAGGTGGCGCTGTGGAAGACGCCGCGGGCCGTGGCCACGCACCCATGGTTCATCGCCACGCTGTTCGACGCCTACTTTGGGTTCACCGCCTTCTGGATCTGGCTCGCCTGGCGCGAGTCGGGGGCCCTCGCACGTGCGGCATGGCTCGTGGCCATCCTGCTGCTGGGCAACATCGCCATGGCGGCCTACGTGCTGGTGGAGCTTTGGAGGCTCCCGCCGGGTTCGACGGCCTCCGCCTTGTTCACCCGCAAGCCCCGCCCATGAACTTCCTCGTCCTGGCCGTGGCCGCCCTCGCCTTTGTCGTCGTCGAGATGACGGCCACGTGGTGGGCCGCCCGACCCCTGCGCAACTTCGGGATCGTGGATGTCGTCTGGTCGTTTGGCTTCGCTCCCGTCGCCCTGCTCTTCTTGCTGCTCTCCGGCGAGGGTCAGCCGCTTCACGAACGCGTCGCCCCGGTCGTGCTCGTCGCCATGATGGTGCTGTGGTCCGTCCGGCTTGGATCCCACCTCTTCGTGCGCGTCCGGGCGCATCATCCCGTGGAGGATGTGCGCTATGCCCGGCTCCGGGCCGAGTGGGGGCCGAGGACGGACGCGAAGATGTATCGGTTCTTCCTCCTCCAGGGCGTGTTGCAGGTCGTCTTGGCGCTTCCGGCCGCATGGGTATGCCTCGACCCGGCGCGGCGGGAGGGTGTGGGCGGGCTGGGCATCAGCGGCGGCGCGGGGTTGACGATCTGGGCCATGGGCATCGTGGGTGAATCCGTGGCCGACCGGCAATTGGCCCGCTTCAGGGCCCAGCCCGGCAACAAGGGGAAGGTGTGCGACGTGGGCATGTGGCGATGGTCGCGCCATCCGAACTACTTCTTCGAGTGGTTGGTTTGGGTGGGATATGCCGTGTTCGCCAGCGGGTCCGCGTGGGGTTGGTTGGGTGGGTTGTCACCGGTCCTCATGCTTCACTTCCTCATGAACGTCACAGGGATCCCCATGACCGAGGCCTTGTCCGTCGAGTCGAAGGGCGAGGCCTACCGACGCTACCAACGCACGACCAGCGCCTTCTTTCCGTGGCCACCGCGACCCGATCCCACGCCCGCCCCATGATTGACGCCCTTCTCGCACGCGATGTTTTTCCGGACCCGGTCTTGCGGTTTGGCATTCGACAACTGCTGCGTCGGCGGCTGCGGGAGGAGGACGCCGGCGACGTGGAGGGCGGGCGGCAACGGCTGATGCGGATGGTGGCGGAGTTGCGCGAGGCGCCCATCGCGATCGAGACGGCCGCCGCCAACGAGCAGCACTACGAGGTGCCCACGCGGTTCTACCAGCTTTGCCTGGGCCCCAACCTCAAGTACTCCAGCGGCTACTACCCCACGCTCACGGAGTCGCTCGCGGTGGCCGAGGAAACGATGCTGGGCCTGACGTGTCAACGAGCCGGCATCGCGGACGGCCAGGAGATCCTCGAGCTTGGGTGCGGATGGGGTTCGTTGACCCTTTGGATGGCGTCGCGCTATCCCAATGCTCGGGTCACGGCCGTGTCCAACTCGCGGACGCAGAAGCTCCACATCGACGCGGAGGCCGCGCGACGGGGGTTGCGCAACGTCCAGGTCGTGACGCGCGACATGAACGACTTCGAGCCGCCGATCGCATGGGGCCATGCGTCGAACGTGGAACGGTGCTCGCACCGCTTCGACCGCGTCGTCTCCGTCGAGATGTTCGAGCACATGAAGAACTACCGCTCGCTCATGGGCCGGATCGCGCGGTGGCTCAAGCCCGACGGACGTCTCTTCGTGCACATCTTCACCCACCAGCGATTCGCCTATCACTTCGTGGCGCAGGACGACACCGACTGGATGTCCCGATACTTCTTCACGGGCGGGATCATGCCGAGCGACGACCTGCTGCTGTACTTCCAGGACGATTTGCTGCTTGAGGAGCATTGGGTGGTCAACGGACGCCATTACGGGCGCACGGCCAACCATTGGCTGGCGAACATGGACGCCCACGAGGCCGAGATTCGCCCGCTCCTCGCGGCGACTTATGGGGCGGCCTACGAAACGCGATGGTGGGTTTACTGGCGCGTCTTCTTCATGGCGTGCGCGGAGCTGTGGAACTTCCGCGACGGCAACGAGTGGCATGTCAGCCACTATCGGTTCCGGCCGCGAGGGAACACGGATGGACCGGCTTAGCCGGAACGATTCAGTTGGATCGGTCGTGCTTGCTCGATCTGCTTCCGCAAATCCTTCGTCGTTCGCTCGTTACGGGCGTGGCACTGGCCCGCGCCTCGCTCACTCCTCGGCTTGCGCAAGCATCTGCTTCGCAATCACTTCCCTTCCAACTGAATCGTCCCGGCTCAGCCATGATCGCGTTGGTGCATCGGGGAGCCACCTCGGGTAACGTCGCCTCATGTCACCCGCAGAGGCGGCCGCACTGCTCGATCAGTTCAAGAAGGACGAGGTTGGCCGAGACGAAGTCATCCGCGCGTTTCAGGCGGCCCCGGTCATCGACCTTGGGTTCGCCGTCGTGGACACCCATCGTGCCCTCCGAAAGGGCTTTCCCGAGGTGATCTTCGGGGCCGGCAAGACACCGGAGCAACTGGCCGCCATTGCATCCAAGATCGTGGGCACCGACCGGCGGGTGCTTGCGACGCGCGTGAACGACGCCCACGTGGAGGCGCTTCGTTCCGTGTTTCCCAGCGCCGTTCACCATGCCTCCGCCCGCCTCCTGACCGTCGAGGACGGCCCCCTGCCCAAGCGCGACGGCGTCATTGCCGTGGTCGCGGCCGGCACCACGGACCTGCCCGTGGCCGAGGAGGCCGCGATCACCGCCGAGTTCATGGGCAATCACGTGAAGCGCATCTATGACGTCGGGGTGGCCGGCCTGCACCGCATCCTGGCCCGCGTCCCCGACCTGCAACGGGCCGCCGTGGTCATCGTCGTCGCGGGCATGGAGGCCGCGCTGCCGTCCGTCGTGGGCGGGTTGGTGGCGCGGCCCATCATCGCCGTCCCCACCAGCGTGGGCTACGGCACCCACTTTGGCGGGCTCACCGCCCTCCTGGGCATGCTCAACTCCTGCGCGAGCGGGCTCACCGTCGTGAACATCGACAACGGCTTCGGCGCCGCCTACGCGGCGAACGCCATCAACGAACTCGCCCACCCCCTCCACGCGTGAAACGTCTCCACCTCGACCTCTCGGCCGGCGCGTCCGGCGACATGTTCGTCGCCGCCCTCATCGACCTCGGCGCCGATCACCACGAGATCGCGCGCCAACTTCGCCTCCTGCACGTCGATGGCTATCACCTGCACGTCGCTCGCCGCTCCAAGATGGCGATCGAGGGGATCAAGTTCGACGTGCACGTGGAGGCCGATGGCCCTTGCCAGCACGACCACGGGCATGAGCACGGGCATGAGCACGCGCACGACCACGGGCATGGGCACGGCCATGAGCACGGGCATGAGCACGGGCATGGGCATGAGCACGGGCATGGGCATGGGCACGATCACGGGCATGGGCATGGACGCGGCTTTGCGGAGATCCGGCGTTTGATCGAATCCTCCAAGCTCTCTCCTTGGGTGCAGCAGCGTGCCGTTTCGGTCTTTCACCGCATCGCGGTGGCCGAGGGCAAGATCCACGGGGTCGAGCCCGAGCGCGTCACGTTCCATGAAGTGGGCGCGGTGGACTCCATCGTGGACATCGTCGCCGCCTGCATCGCCTTGGAACTCTTGGGGCGTCCCAAGGTGACGGCTGGCGAGGTGGTGGAAGGAACGGGCTTCGTGCGTTGCGCACATGGGCGGATGCCCCTGCCGGCACCGGCGACCCTCGAGATCCTGGGAGCCCGTGGCATCCCGACCAGCCAATGCGAGGAATCCCACGAGATGCTCACGCCCACCGGCGCCGCATTGCTGGCGGAGTTCGCCGAGTCGTTCGGGCCGATGCGCGGCGTCGTGGGGGCTCGCGTCGGCTACGGCGTGGGCACGAGGGACCACCGAACGCGGGCGAACGTCCTGCGGGCGATCCTATGGGAGGCTTCCAGCGAGGGCGCCGATCGCGGCTGGGAAACGGACCGGGTCGTGGTCTTGGAGACCAACATTGATGACGCCACGGCCGAGGTCATGGGGCACGCATTGGAGAAGGCGATGCGGCTGGGGGCGCTTGATGCCTTCCACGCGCCGGTCCAGATGAAGAAGAACCGGCCTGGCGTGTTGTTCACCGTCGTTTGCCGCGAGGAGGACGCGGACGACCTCACGGAGTTCCTGCTGGTGGAGACAACGGCCTTCGGGGTGCGTCGCACGCTGGCGGAGCGACGCAAGCTCGCCCGCGAGGTCGTGACGGTCCGGACGCCCCATGGGCAGGTCCAGGTCAAGCTCGGGCGGCTCGGCGGTCGAGTCGTCCAGGCGTCGCCGGAGTTTGAGAGCTGCCGCTCGGTCGCCGCCATGGCGGGCGTGCCCCTTCGTGAGGTCATGGCATCAGCCATGGTGGGAATCATGGAGCTGAAGGCCCCTTGATGGCACCGCCCCGACCCGTCGCGTAACGCAAACGTCACTTCCCGAGCCTATTGACGTCACGCGGCCCGTGCGTGCTTTCCCCTGCGATGTTTTCACTCAAGAAGTTGATCGGCGGCGAGGAGGTCTTTTTCGAGCTGCTGGACAAGAGCGCCGAGGAAGCGCGGGAGAGCGTGGATCTGCTCGTGCGGCTCCTCGCCAAGCCCGAGGCCGGCAGCCTCGACGACTTCGCGTTGCTGCGCAGGAAGGACAAGCGCATCACCGAGGAGATCAGCGAGCGGCTCACGACCACCTTTGTGACGCCGCTCGAACGCGAGGACATCGAGGCCCTCAGCAACGCCCTCTACAAGATCCCCAAGACCCTCGAGAAGTTCGGCGAACGCCTCCTCCTCTGCCCGGAACGCATCCGCAAGGTGGACTTCTCCCGCCAGGCGGCGCTCCTTCTCAAGGCGGCAGAGGTCGTCCTGGTGATGGTCCGCGCGCTGCGGTCCTCGCCGGACTTGGAGAAGGTGAAGGAACAGAACGACCGGCTTCAATACCTGGAGGGCGAGGCCGACAAGCTGATGGTGGAGCTGCTTCGCGACCTGTACGCGGGTGAGAAGGACGCCGTCACGGTCATCGCGCTCAAGGACCTGTACGACCTGTTGGAGAAGGTCATCGACCGTTGCCGCGACGCCGGGAACGTCATCTTCCACATCGTCCTCAAGAATTCCTGAGTCCTCCACGCACGCCTTTCCCAACATGTCATGACGCTGATCCTCACCGTGATCGTGGTGGCCCTGGTGTTTGAGTACATCAATGGATTCCATGACACCGCCAACTCCATCGCCACGGTGGTCTCGACCAAGGTCCTGACCCCGCGCTTGGCGATCCTGCTGGCCGCCTTCACCAACCTGGTGGGTGCCCTGTATGGCACCGCCGTCGCCAAGACGATCAGCTCGGGCGTCCTGGACGCGAAACTGGTCCCGCCGGAGTGGGCCTCGTGGACGTTGATTTGCGCGCTGGGCGGGGCCGTCGTGTGGAACCTCCTGACCTGGTGGTTTGGCCTGCCGTCCAGCTCCAGTCATGCATTGATTGGCGGGCTCATTGGGGCGGGCGTCGCCGCGACCCAAAACAACCTGTCGGTCGTTGTGTTCAGCCGGCCCAAGGACGGCATGCCGTGGTACAAGTTCGACGGCATCCTCTACAAGGTGATCATCCCGATGTTCCTCTCGCCCGTGATGGGATTCCTGGTGGGGCTGGTCGTCATGACGCTGCTGTACGTGATGCTTCGTTCGTGGACGCCCAAGTGGGTTTCACTGGCCTTCGGCAAGGCCCAGCTTGCCAGCGCCGCCATCATGGGGTTCAGCCACGGCAGCAATGACGCGCAGAAGACCATGGGCATCATCGCCCTCGCCCTCGCCGGGGCCCAGGCAGGCGTGCTGGATGGCCTGCCGTCCTGGGCCGAGTTCCTGCGTCACCCCATGATAAGGGACGCAGCGGGGCAGGAAGGCATCGCGACGTGGATCAAGGTCACGTGCGCCCTCACGATGGCGGCCGGCACGGCGGCGGGTGGATGGAAGATCATCAAGACGATGGGCCACAAGATGGTGAAGTTGCAGCCCGTCCACGGCTTCGCGGCCGAGACGACCGCCGCCGCCGTCCTGATGACGGCCGCCCACTTCGGGATGCCCGTCTCCACGACCCATGCCATGACCACGAGCATCATGGGCGTGGGCTGCGCGAAGCGATTCTCGGCCCTGAACCTGGGCGTCGTGGAGCGCATCCTTTGGGCGTGGTTCCTGACGCTGCCGATGACGGCCTTGGTGGCTTATGCGTTTCTCCAGTGTGTTCGGTGGTTGGCCTGACCCCGGGTATGGCGGTTGCGCCGCAATTTCCTCCGCAAGACCTTTAGTGAGCGAGGCGTCCCGCCGGTGTTCCGGAGGAGCGGGATGACGAGCCAACGACGAAGCGTCTTGGCCGCCGCGTGAAGGCACGCGGCCTACAGCATGGACACGAGCCAGCGCCGGCCCGGGCCCGCCTAGTCCGTGGAGGCGATCTTGGAGGCGGACTCGTATCGGGTGATGCCCTTGAGGAAGGTCAGGCAAACGTCGCCCGTGGGGCCGTTGCGTTGCTTGGCGATGAGAAGGTTGACGGGCGTGGCGCCCATCCCGTCATCACGCGCCTCGGGATCCTCGCGTCGCTGGTCATCGTCCTCGGCGGCGGGCTTGTACAGGAGCCCAACGAGGTCGGCGTCTTGCTCGATGGCACCAGACTCGCGGAGGTCGGAGAGCTTGGGCTTGCGGTCCTTGTCCTTTTCCAGCTCGCGATTGAGCTGGCACAGGACGATCACCGGGACCTTGAGTTCCTTGGCGAGCGCCTTCACCCCGTTGGAAAGCTCGGCGACCTCCTGCTGTCGGCTGTCGGCCGCCTTCTTGGAGGTCGAGTGCATCAACTGGAGGTAGTCGATGATGAACAGCTTGACGCCATGCTGCTGCCACATGCGCCGGGCTCGCGCCCGCAATTGGAGGATCGAAAGCCCCGGGGTGTCATCGATGTGGATGGGCGCGCGGCTCAACTTTGAGGCGGCGGCCGTCAGTCGGCGGAAGTCGCCCTCGGAGAGGAACCCATCGCGGATCAAGCGGCCGTTGACCCGCGCGAGGGAACACAACATGCGCATGACCAAGGACTCAGAGGTCATTTCGAGACTGAACACCCCGACCGGGAGGTTGGCCTCCACGGAGACGTGCTCGGCGATGTTCATGGCCAGCGACGTCTTGCCCATGGAGGGACGCGCCGCGATGACCACCATGTCGCTCGGTTGCAAGCCGCTGGTCATCTTGTCCAGGTCCGGGAAGCCCGTGGGAAGCCCCGTCAGCCCACCCTTTCGCTGGTGGAAATCCTGGATCATGTCCACGGCCGACCGCACCAACTCGCGCATGGTGCGGTTGGTGTTTTCCGAGCGATCCTGGCTGATCTTGAGGATGTCGCGCTCCACCTCATCCAGAAGGGAGTCCACCGCCCCCTCGTATTCGTGCACCTTCGAGACGGCCTCCGAACACGTGGCCAGCACGCGGCGGAGGACATGCTTCTCGCGGACGATGTCGAGGTAATAGGCGAGGTTGGCCGCGCTCGGGACGGCGTCCATGAGCTCGGACAAGTAGGCCAGCCCTCCCACGCCGTCGATTTGCCCGGCGTCCTTGAGCTTCTGGCCCAAGGTGATGAGGTCGATCGGCTCCTTGCGATCGTACATCGACACCAAGACCTCGTAGATGGTCCGGTGGCGCAGGTCGTAGAAGGCCTCCCCACCGCCCTTGATGCGCTCGATGCACTGGCCGATCGAATCCGAAGGCTCCAGCAGGGCGCATCCCAACACGCCCTGCTCGGCCTCCAAGGAGTGCGGCGGCAGGCGATCAATGCGGGACAAGTCCACGCCCCGACGGCGCCCCCCTTGGCCTTCGCTCCGGGACGATTTCCCGGTGACCTGGAACTCCTCCATGGCAGGAGGTGGCAGGGATGGAATCTCGGGAGGCGGTGCCTCCATGCCTGTTATCTCATCGGTCATCGATCGATTGCAACGCGACGGCCCACGGCGAGAAAGCATGCGTTGTTGGCATGTTCTTCACGGGGTATTGAAATGAAAAAGGGCCCGGCGAGCCGGGCCCAGCATCGACTCCGAGATCCGTTTAGGCCTTGGCGTCCTCGGCGGAGGGAGCTCCCCCAGCAGGCTTGCGGCCTCCCGAACGAGCCGACCGCTTCTCGGTCTTCGCCGCCCCGGCAGCCTTGGCCACTTCCTCGGGCGAAGGGATCGGGGTGTTGCTGTTGACGACGACCTTGAGGGAGGACTTGACCTCCGGGTGCAGTCGCAACTCGATCTCGAACTCCCCCAAGGCGTGGATGGGACGCTCGAGATGAATCTTTCGCTTGTCCAAGGCGACATCGAGCTGGGTCTTCAAGGCGTCGGCGATGGTGCCGGCCGTTACGCTCCCGAACATCTTCCCGTCGTCGCCGGTCTTGACGAGCAAGGTGATGGTCACCTTGGACAGGCTCTTGCCCAACTCGGCCATGGAGTTCAACTCGTGAGCCTCGCGCTCGGCACGCTTCTGGCGGAGGACCTCCAGCCGACGCTTGTTGGCCTGGGTCACGGGAACGGCCAACCCCTGCGGGACCAAGAAGTTTCGGGCGTACCCGGACGACACCTTGACTTGGTCGGATTCGCCGCCCAAGCCCACCACGTTTTGGATCAAAATGACTTCGCTCTTTGCCATGACATTACTTTCTTTCGACTTGCTTTGAAATTTCTAGCCCCTCGCCATCGCCCATGAGCGAGGCCTCGGGGACGCCGGTTCATAACGCCCCATCAAAAGGGAACATCGTCCTCTTCAGGAGGCGGGGCATCACCACCGGCCTCGCCCGACGGAGCCTCGGGGGCACGAGGTGCTGGTGCTGCGGGACGAGACGGGGGACGCGCAACGCCAGCGGATGGGGCCCCCGCACCCTCCGTCGTCGGCGTGCCAATGAACTGGAAGCCCTCCAGCACAACACGAAGGGCCGAACGCTTCTGGCCCGTCGTCTTGTCGTCCCACTGGTCCAGCTTGAGGCGCCCTTCCACGAACAAAGGCCGCCCTTTCTTGCAATATTGGCTGATGACCTCCGCCTGCTTTCCCCACGCATCGATGTCCACGAACGTGGTCTCCTCCCTCGCCTCGCCGGACTCGGTCGTGTACCGGCGATTGACGGCGAGCCCCAGCTTGGCGACGGCCTGACCCTTCGGCGTGTAGCGAAGCTCGGGATCCCTCGTGAGGTTGCCCATCAGTAGGACCTTGTTGAAGTTGGCCATGCCAGGAGAGGTTTGGGGAGTGGGATTTGGCGGGTTGGCGGCCTGACGGGGCCACTAGGCCCGTCACTCAGGCGACCGCCGCCACGGGCGTCGCCGGGGCCGACTTGGGAGCCTCCGAGAACAGGATTCGGAAGACCTCGTCGGAGTGACGAAACTTGGTGTTGAGTTGCTCGATGACCGTCGGGGCGGCTGCAAAGAGCACATTCACATAGTGCCCGCCGGTGTGGCGCTTGTCCGCGACGCGCGCGAATGGCTTCTTGTCCATCTTTTGGACGGTCTCCACCTTGCCACCCAAGGTGGTGATTTCGGCGGTCACGCGATCCACGGCCTCCTTCAAGCCATCTTCCTTGCCCGCCAAGTTCAGGATGAACAAACCCTCGTATCTCTTCACGTTGCTTTTTCCACGGTTATGGGCCGCGGCTCACGCCACGGGCCCGTTGTATCGATTCATGGCCAGAGCAATTCCTTCCTTTAGCCAGCATTCCGCCTGCTTCGAAGCCTGCTCCAGCACTTTTTCAAACATGTCCTGCTCGTCTTGGGCAAACCGTCCCAAGACATGGCCTGAGATGTCACGAGCCCTTTGCTGCGGCCTGGCAATGCCAAGCCTCAAACGCGGGTAATCGCCTGCGCCCAAGGAAGCGTGGATGGACTCCAAGCCGTGGTGCCCACCCGTGCCGCCCGAGGGCTTAAGCCGCAGCGTCCCCAAGGGAAGGTCGGCATCGTCCACCGCGACCAACAGATCCTGAGCGGCGATCTTGTGGAACCGACTGACGGCTCCAACGGCGTCACCACTGCGATTCATGAAGGTCTGCGGCTTGCACAACCAGCCCCGACGGGACCCCACGGTCACCTCGGCCACTTCTGAAAAGAACTTTCGTTCGGATTGCCAACGGCCTCCCCAACGATTTGCTAAACGGTCGGCGAGCATGAAGCCCGCGTTGTGCCTTGTACACAGATATTCTCGGCCCGGGTTGCCAAGCCCCACAATCAGGAATCTGCCGCTCACAAAGCACCACCCATCAACCCGGCCTAGGCGTCCCGGCGGCGCGAGCCTCGCGCCGCCGGGATTGCCTAAACGGCGGCGGCTACTTCTTCTTGTCTGCGGCCTTCTTCTCGTCCGCCTTGCCGCCTTCCTCGCCCTTCTTCTCCTTGATCATCTCGGGCTGCTTGGCGTCGCCGGAGGCACCAGCGGCCGCGGTCGTCGCCTCCGGTTCGGCGGCGGCAGGAGCCGCGCAGGCCAGGACCGTGACCTCCTTGTTGCCGAGCAACTCAACGCCCGGAGGCGGGGTGATCTCTCCCAAGTGAATCGACTTGCCAACATCAAGGTTGGTGACGTCCACGAGCAATTGGTCAGGGAGATCCTTGGGCAGCGCGCGGACACGAATCTTCAGGAGCACATGCTCGAGGGTGCCGCCTTCCTTGACGCCCTTGCAGTCGCCCTGGGTCTCGACGGGAACACGAATGGTCACCCGTTCATCGGGTTGGACCTCGTGGAAGTCGACGTGCAAGACCCGCCCGTCGAGGGGGTGATGCTGGACGTCTTGGATAAGGGCCAACCGGGATGGCCTCGTGTCGCCCGAGATCGTGAGGTCCACCAAGATGATCTCGGAGTGGGCCGCGTGCACCAAGTCGCCGAACGCCTTGGCGTCGATCTCGAGGTTTTGGGCTGCCGCCGTCTTGCCGTAGATGTTGGCGGGAATCTTGCCTGCGGCGCGAACGGAACGAACGCCCTTGCGGCGGGTAACAGAGCGCGGTGACGCGCCCATCGGGAGTGCTTTCATGTTTCCAAGTCGTATCTGCCGACGCCCGGACCATCCGGGGCATCAACCCTTGAACTCGAAGAGCGAGGTAACGGAGGAATTGCTGTGAATCCGCTTGATCGCCTCGCCCAGCAAGCCCGCGACGGAAAGCGTCGTGACTCGAACACCTTCAATCGCCGGACGCACGACCGTATCAGTGGTGATTAGCTCGTCAATCACCGATTTGCGAAGGCGTTCCGCGCCGAGGTCGTTGATCAGGGCGTGCGACACGCAGGCCCGAATGTGCCCGGCGCCCCGGCTCTTCAGCAGCGCGGCCGCGTTGACCAGCGTGCCTGCCGTCTCGGTGAGGTCGTCCACCAGCAGGATGTTGCGGCCTTCGATATCGCCGATGACGGAGATCGCCTCCGTCTCCGTCGGGCTGGTGCGACGCTTGGCCACGATGGCGAGCTCGGCCCCCAGTTGCTGGGCATAGGCGGCCGCCATCTTGAGGCCGCCGAGGTCCGGGCTCACCACCACCAAGTTGGGGATCGCCACCTTCTTCAGGTAGTCAAAGATCACCGGTGCCGCGTACAGGTGGTCCACGGGAATGTCGAAGAACCCCTGAATCTGCTGGGCGTGGAGGTCCATCGTCAGGACGCGGTGCGCGCCGGCCGCGACGATCAGGTTCGCCACCAACTTCGCGGTGATGGGCACCCGCGGCTGGTCCTTCCGGTCTTGCCGCGCATACCCATAGAACGGCAGCACGGCGGTGATGCGCGACGCGCTCGCCCGGCGCAGCGCGTCGATCATGATGAACATCTCCATCAGGTGCTGGTTGGCTGGCGGGCTCGTGGATTGGATCACGTAGACATCCTCGCCCCGGACGTTCTCGTCGATCTTGACGAACGTCTCGCCGTTGGGGAACGGGCGGACGGTGGACTTGCCGAGGGGGATGTCGATGGCCTGGCAAATGGCCTTGGCCAAGGCCGGGTTGGAGTTTCCGGTGAAGACTTTCACGCGCTTTTAAGTGAGAGACATCAGGGGCGAAGAGACCATTTGAAATGGACTGCAGGGGCAGCGTGGCCCAGCACCGCGACCGGCGGCAAGGCCAATGGCTTCCTTCCTCCCGCGCGGCATGTCCCCTGCCCCGGCACCCGGTCTCATGCCCTCCGCCTCGTGCCGCCTCGGCGGGCAAAAGAACCCTTGCCAGATCGAACGAAGGTGTGCTCTTTGGCCTCGTGGTCGTTGGGAAGCCAGTCATCAATCAGCCGTTGCGCCGTCGGCTTGCGTGCGCGGCCTTGATGCTTTGCTGGCTGCTGCTCCACCTCGCGGCCGTCCTCCATGTTCATCCCCATCGGCACGTGCCATGGGGTGAGACGCACCTGCATCACGCCGTCCATGGCACGGGGCTACCTGTCGATGGATCTCCGGGGTCGGATCAGAACCTTGTGGCGTCAGACCCGTGCACTCCTGGGCCCGCCAGCGATGGCGAGGAAGAGTCAGACGAGGAGGCGACCCACCCGTGTGGCCTTTGCCAAGTATTGCTTCAATCGGCCCATGACTTGGCTCTAACGGCCGAGGCCCTTCTCTACATCGTTCCTGCACCGGAGGCATCCTACGCGAGGTTGGACCCGCTACCTGAAGCCCCATCGGGACTTCAGCGCCATGGACGGGCTCCGCCTCGGCGCAAGGCCTAAGCTTTCCTGATTCGGTCTCCACGGCACCCGTGCATCGGATGCACTCCACCGCGTGGAACCGCACCGTGCCTTGGACCTGCTTCCAAGCGGCACGCCGTCGATGTCCTAGTCCTGTAGTCCCCTGTATCTCGTCCATGGTCCCCCTTTCATGAGCCCTATTGAAAATGGCTGCACGACGCGTCTCGTGCATCGTTTGGCCCACCCGTCGTGTAGCCGGAACGATGCAGTTGGATCGGTCGTGCTGACTGGATCTTCCTTCGCAAGGGCCTCGTCCTTCGCTCGTTACGGGCCTCTTGCAGGCTCGCGTCTCGCTCACTCCTCGGATCGTCATCCTGCCCCTGGAGGGAGGCTGGCCCCTGCCTCGAATTGCGGGCGAATCTTTCACGAAAAGCGCGCCACCCAGACTCCGTCGCCGTCACGGGCGCGAGCCTTCACCTTGATCGAGTTGTTGGTCGTCGTGGCCATCATCGCGATCCTCGCGGGGCTGCTGTTGCCATCGCTGGCCGCCGCCAAGTCACGCGCCCGGCAGTCCTCGTGTCTTTCGGGCCTGCGCCAGGTGGGCCTTGGGATTCAAATGTATGCGGACGATAACCGAGGCCTGTTCCCCGAGACCACCCATGGCATCTCGGACACGAATCGCTCGTGGCTTGCGACCGTGCGTCCTTACCTTGCCAACACGGATGCCATCCGGCTTTGCCCCGCCGACCCGCGGCGCAACCAACGGATGACCAACGGCGGCGCCAGCTACGTCCCCAATGAGTTCCTTGCCGTGGATCGAGTCGATCCGTTCGGCCGCGTCATCGAGTCCTTCCGGCGCATCGACCAGATCACCTCGCCGGCCGAGACGATCAGCGTGTTCGAGATCGCGGACTCCAAGGATCCCGGGGCGTTCAACGACCACACCCATTCGAGGAATTGGACCAAGGGCTGGGACGCCGTGCTTGATGACATCCAACCGGACCGCCATCGGACTGGTGCGGCGTCGGCGGACCATTCCTCCGGCTCGGCCAATTATCTCTACCTGTGCGGCCACGTCGTCCAAGTCCGTGCCGCCACCGTCAAGTCACGCATCGCACGGGGCGACAACATCGCCATGCCCCGGTGACATGACGCAGGCAGCCCCATTCTCCAACGTCCCTTTTTTACGACAACAACAACACCATGCTGACATGCACAAATCCATCCTGCACAAATCCATCCACATGAACCTGCCCAGCATCGTGCTGGCATCGGCCCTTGCCTTCGTGGCGCGGGCCGAGACACGCCTTGCCTCCGGCCATGCCGACATCGGCGTGGGCTACGAAGGGGGCTTCGACCTGCACGTCCATCAAGAGGAGCCCTTCGAGGCCGAGTACGAGCCCGACGAGGTGACCTTTGTCGTGGGTGAGGCCGCGAGAACGACGTCGCCCGGGGGACTTTTCTCCGCATCCCTGGGGCCGGCCGGCTCCGTTGCGTGGGTTCTTTCCACCTCGCCTCATCCTGACCTGCCGTTCATCGGGTTTGGCACCGAGGAACTCGCGCAGGACGATTGGCTGGGGAACGTCAGCCTGACGCTCTCGGGTTTTTCGGGGCCCGGCAATCTGGCCGTCTGGAGCGTGGGAGCGTTTGGCAACACCGAGGTCGCCATCGACACCACGCGCGGCGCGGGCCTTCCAAACGGCTTGTCGCTTATCCCCGGCACGCACGCCCATTACAGCATCGGGTTTTCCCAACCCGGTCTCTACGAGGTTTCGTTCGTCGCCAGCGGCACCCACGCGACCGACGGGGTGGCGAGCGGGGCGGGCACCTACCGCTTCGAGGTGGTGCCCGAGCCTTCCACGTGGGCGTTGCTGGGGCTGGGTGGCGCGGTGGCGCTGTTCGCGGCCCGACGGAGGCCTTGAACCCAACCGTTGTTGCAACGCCGCATGAACCCGCTCGTTGAACGACCCATTCCCCTGCGAGACTTCCCATGGCCGCTCGCCATCATCCTCGCGACGGCGGGAGCCTTGCGGGCGGGAGACATGACCATCCTGACTCGCGAGCATGCGGATGTTCAGGTCGTGGACCGGCCCGGGTCCGACCCGCGCCTCGGGCTCGTCGTGCGGAATGGCGACAACGG
This sequence comes from uncultured Verrucomicrobiota bacterium, assembly GCA_903880005.1. Taxonomy (GTDB): domain Bacteria; phylum Verrucomicrobiota; class Verrucomicrobiia; order Limisphaerales; family UBA9464; genus UBA6176. Next base: position 18,353 of record CAIRNV010000282.1, read on the forward strand.
GATGACCTTGGAGCCCGCCTCGACGATCCTTGAGATCGGCGAGGCGGCTCGATTGGAGGTTCCTCCAGGCCTGGAGGTCTTCGGGCCACCCGGCTCGTCCATCTGGATCCTTCCCCAATCGCAGGATCCCGCCCTGCTTTACCTCGGGCTCTCCGCGTCGGGCATCGCACCCGGCGCGTGGGACGGGCGTTTCAACGTCGAATTGCTCAAGGTGGACGGCCCGGGGCACTTCTTCGTCTGGCAGTTTGATGCCTTCTCCGGCCTGGAGATGCGGATGAACTCGCGGGATGGAATCGGGCCGGAGGACTTCATGGCTCCCCTGCTTGGGGGGCATGAGCACGTCAACTGGGGCTTCACCGCCACGGGCCTCCACGAGGTCCAGCTCCGGATTTCGGGTCGACTCCAAGGAACGACGAATGTCGTCCGGAGCGACCCTGTGAGCCTTTGGTTCGGCGTGGTTCCCTACGCGTTGCCGGCGCGCTCGCCCGTTCTGTCCCGCCCCGCATGGGATGGCAGCCAGTTGACGTGCCTGCTTCAGGGGGCCGCCATGCGAACCTATGGTTTGGAATCATCCTCCGACCTTCTCACGTGGACGCCTTCGGGGACGGTCACCACGGATGCATCCGGTTTCGCCAACGTGGCCGTGCCCAGCCCTACGCATTTCCGGTTCCTGCGGGCGAGGACGACGCCTTAGCCGGGACGATGCAACGGGGTTAGGTATGCTGGCTGGAGCTTCCATCACCAGCGCCTCGCCCATCGCTCGTGAAGGGGGGGCGAACCGAGGCCGGGGTCGGCCAAGCCAGACGCGGTGCTCCCCGGCCGCCCGCTGACCTATGCCCCCACCAACTCGCGAATCGGCGTCCCGCCATCCGTCACCATGCGCGGTCGGCCGACGGGATCGATGTACTCGCGGGTGGGGTCGATGCCGAGCAGATGGAAGACGGTGGCCGCAAGGTCCCGCGGACGAAGCGGGCGCGAATCCGGATACCCGCCAATGCGGTCGCTCGCGCCGATGACCTGGCCTCCCGGAATGCCGGCCCCGGCCATCGCGATCGAGAAGCACGCGCCCCAATGATCGCGTCCCCCGACGGCATTGATCTTGGGGGAACGTCCAAACTCGCCCATGGCGATGACCAACGTCTCGTCCAGGAGCCCGCGGCCCGCGAGATCGTCCACCAACGTGGCAAAGGTGCGGTCGAACTGGGGGCAAAGGACATCGCGTACCCGGCCGGCGTTGTTCGCGTGGGTATCCCAGAGCGGGCTTCCCGCCACCTCCGCCTTGCCCTCGCGCGGCCAGTTCACCTGCACCAACCGCGTCCCGGCCTCCACCAATCGCCGCGCCAGCAGCACGCTCCGCCCGAACTTGTGCGACCCGTAGGCTGCTTGCAGCGCCAGGGGCTCGCGCTCGATCTCAAACGCCCGCCGGCTCGCCTCCGCGTGTAGCAACTCAAACGCCCGCCTCCTTGAGACGTCCCAGCCCGTGACGGGAGCGCTCGCCTCGCCCGCCCGGAAGTGCGCGTCCAACTGGTCCAGCAATCGGCCGCGATCCTCCAACCGGACGTCCGACACATCCCCGTGCCGCACCAACCCCTCGATCTGCACGGGCAGGACCGTCGGGTCGCAACGCATCAGCAAGGGATGCCAGGTTGGCCCCATGAACCCGCCATCCTGCCCGGGCCACAGGATGTTGCCGTCGTTGCCGAGGGGCTCTGGAAGCACGACCGACGACATGGGCGACCGGGTGCTCGGCTTCAACGACGCGACGACGGACGCCAAGCTCGGCCAGTCCTGCGGGCCCGGCGGCACGTTCTCCGCCTTCGTCTGGGGCTCGTACCCCGTGAGCATGAACGCCCCGCTGGTCGAGTGCGCGTCGATGTCCGTCGTCATCGAGCGGATCACCGACAACCGATGCGCCACCCGCGCCGTGTACGGTAGCGTCTCGCAGAAATGCGTGCCCGGGACGGATGTGCGGATGGACCGGAACACATCGCGAATCTCGCTGGGGGCGTCCGGCTTTGGGTCAAAGGTCTCGTGCTGGGGCGGCCCGCCCGCGAGGAACAACAGGATGCAGGACTTGGCGCGGCCAAAGCCCGTGCCCGGAGCCGGCAAGCCCTCTGCCGCCACCCGGGCACCCGCGCCCGTCCATGCGACGGGCTGCAAGAGCCGCGCAAGTCCCAACCCGAAGGCTCCCAGGCCGCCGACGCGCAGCCATTCGCGGCGCGTCGCCATCGGTCCCCGACATGGATTCGTCATGGGCGACATAGATTTACCAACCTGCCCCTCCCCCGTCTGGCCAGCCGTGGTCCGTCGGCCGGAACCATGAAACCGTGGGAGGCCCACCATCTTGCTACGGACGCCCACCCCGAAGGCAAGCCTGCGACGACTCACCCGGGCGCGGGCCTGCGGCATCAACCGCCTGCACGAATCCCCAGGAGCCGCCGGGACTCGCGGAGCAGGAAGTGAAAATCCGTGAAGGGTTCGGCGCCGATGTCCTGCCAACGAACCATGCCGGCGCCATCGACGAGAAAGACCCCGTGCAAGGGCACGTCCTCGAAGTCGTCATGGGCATGCCACGCGCGGAAGGCCACGCGCTCGGGATCCGCGCCCATCGGGAAGGGAAACGGCCCGTCGGGGCCGGCGTTCTCCACCAACTTCGCCAGGCCCTCTGGCGTGTCCGTCCCCACCGCGAGGATGTCGATGCCGATGTCCCGGAACTCCCGGGCGCGCGGGGCGAGCTGCTGGAGTTGCTCCATGCAATGGACGCAACGGTGCCCAAGGTAGAAGACGACGAGCACGGGACGCCCCCGATGCTCGGACAACCGATGAACCTTCCCGCCGATGCCGGCGACCGCCAGATCGGGCGCGGGTTGCGGCGACCACTTGAACGCGCCCAGGGATTCGAGAGGCGGACGCAAGCCCGAGTCCTCGGGATACGTCGGGCGGGGCTGCCACCCCTCCCCGAGGCCCGAGGCGGCGACGACCGGTGCCAGGCGGCGCGCCGCCGGCAGCCCCGGCTCCAGCCACGCGGAGAGCGGACGCAGGAGCCGGAACGCCTCCAGCGCCTCGTTCGTCTTGCCGGCCTGCCACAGCAACTCCGTCCGGACGAGGCACGGGTGCACTTGGTTGGTCCCCCCATCCACGGCCTCCTTGGCCAGGGCCAGCGCACGGTTGGTGTCGCCGAGTTGCATGCGCCACCGGGCCTGTCGCTCCTTGGACACCGACTTCAACGCATCGAGGCGCGCCAGCATCTCGTTGGTGCGGCCCCGCGCCACGTCGGCGGCAAACTCCAGCTCCTTCACGTGTTCGCCCAGGTTTTCGAGCACCTCCGAGAACGGCTTCAACGCATCCGCCATCGCCTTGTCCACGTCGGCCCTGCCCTTCTTTTCAGACAACGCCTTGGCCTCGGCGGCATCCACGACGACGCGGCGCAGGTCCCGGGCGTTCTGCATGGCCTTACGAAGCGCCTCGACGTCGCCCTCGACGCGGTCCCATTGGCCCAGCCCGACGTGGGCGAGGCCCATGAGGCGCGCCCGTCGCCCCTGCTCCTCGGGAAGGTCCGTTGGCTCGAGGATGGGCGAGTCGGCGAGGCGCAGCGCCACGTCCCACATTTCCCATCGGAGCAACGTCTCGAGGAGGCGTCGCCGGCCATGCATGGCCGTGCCGCCGCGCACCTCGTAGGGCGTCCCGTTGGTCCGCAGGTCCAGCGTGTTGAGGCGTGGATGACGCGGCATCTCGATCATGTTGCAGGCCAGTTCCACGGCGCGGGAGGCTTGGCCTAGGTAATTCAACGTCTGGACCAGCCACTCGCTGTTGTGGGCGTAGTTGTGGATCTGGTCCGGCAGCAAGCGGTCCAGCATCACCTGCGTGTTGTCCACGCGCACCGACGCCTCCTGTTGCCACGCCGTGTCGGGGTAGCGCTTCAGCTTGTTGAACGTGTGCCCCGCCATGTGCCATTGGTGCGCGACGCCGGGCGAGCTTTGCCCCGAGCGGGCGGCCGACGGCAAGGCACGGGTCGCCGACTCATCCTTTTCGCCATCCCAAAGATGGATGCGGTAATGATGCGCGGGATGGTTGGGCTGGGCGGCAAACACCTCCTTGAGCAACGACTCCACCGCCTGCGCACTGCCGATCGGGATCCCGTGGGATCCATTGTCCCAGATGTGGAACGCGAGGAACGCCTTGGCCTCCACCTCGTCGGGATGCCGATACACGATGTTCTCCAGCGCGCGGACGTAGTCACGTCGGCGCTCGGTCTCGCCCCGGTTGGGATCGCGATGGTATTCGGCGAGCGCGTCGATCCACAGCTGCTCGCGGGCAGACGCCGACGCCTTGCGCTTGGAGGCCTCCCGGATGAACGAGGCGGCGCGCTTGGCGTTGTTCATGTTCGCCATCGCCATCCCCCAGTACGCCATCGGGCAGTTCGTGTCGGCCGCCGCCGCGCCACGAAACGAACGCTCCGCCTCCAGGTACCAGAACCCGTGCAACTGCCCCACGCCTTGGAGGAAGAATCGGCGGGCCACGTCGTTCGTGGTCGTCACCTCGAAGCGAATCTCCGGCATCCCCGCCATCAACCGCGCCTGCTGACGAGGGCCCTCGTCGAAGGCCTCCCCATGCATCGAGTGCCCCGGCGCGACCGGCTTGGCGTCGTCGGTCGCCGCATGGCCTGCCAGGACGAACGACCACCCCGCCAGCACAAGCCATGCTCCAAGACGCAACAAGCGAAGAGATCCACTGGGAACGTTCATGGGCCGGATGCTACCGCCGTGCCGTGGAAGGCCAACCATGGAACCGCCCCGCCCCGAATTCATGTTTGCCACCGGCTCGCCCGGGCCGCTTCATCCTCCCCATCCATGAAGACCTCTCGCCCCCTTCAACCCTGTCGCATCCTTTGCATCCATGGCGTCAACCACCTCGAACCCGGGGACGACGGCGCACCGAGTCACTCGGAACAATCGTGGCGCGAGTCCATCAAGCGGGCCGCGTCGGCATGGAAGCTGGACGTGGACCTCCAGTTCCTCGCGTACAACGAGCTGTTCGACACCGCGAGGCTCACGCCCGCGGTCCTCGCCACGTCCGTCGCCAAGCTCACCGTCTCCTCCGTCTGGCATGGCCTGGGAGACTGGCTGGGCGGCACACGAGGCTTCGGCCCGCAAGGTTCCTTCGGCGACACGCTCGAATGGACGGCCGGGATGATCTGCGAATGGGCTGGGAACGCGGTGCTGCGCACCCAGCTCCGCAAACGCCTCCTCGAAGCCCTGGCCCAATCGAAGCCCGACCTCGTCCTCGCCCACAGCCTCGGATCGCTCATCGCCTACGACACCTTGGCGCGCCCTGCCCATGCGACGTTGCCGGGCGTCCCGCAGCTCACCCTCGCGACGTTCGGCTCCCAGATTGGCCACCCCGCGGTCCGCAATGTCTTTGGCGGCAAGCTGCCCGCCATCCCGGCCGTCCGTCACTGGTTCCACCTCTTCAACGACCGCGACCACGTCTTCACCAAGCCCCTGAACCTCAGATTCGCCTCGGGCCAACGCCCCAACTTCTCCCAGCACCTCACCCCCTTTGACCAACCCAACGACATCCTGAACCACGATGCAGGACGTTATCTCGCCCACGACGCCGCCATCGCCACGGTCTGGCGCGATGCCGCCACCCGTGCGCATGTTATCGCCGAGCATCTCCCGGGGCTGCCGCCCCTGCCCTCCACCCAGGACGCCCCCCGGGCCACCCCTGGGCTCGCGCGCGCACGACACGGCGAACGCGCTCCCGCCGTGGTTTCATCCAAGCCCGCCAAGCGCGCCCTGCTGGTCGGGCTCAGCCACTACGCCAACCCCGAGTACGACCTGCCCGGCTGCACCAACGACGTCTTCCTCATGAGCCAAGTCCTGCAGCAAGCCGGCTTCGCCGCCCAGGACATCCGCGTCGTCCTCGACGCCCGCGCCACCAAGGACGCCATCATGGAACGCCTCCAATGGCTCCTGGATGGCGCCCATGACGGCCACGACCGCGTCTTCTACTTCGCCGGCCATGGTGCCCAACTCCCCGGGTATGGGGCACACGAGGTCGTGGACCGCCTCGACGAATGCCTTGTCCCGCACGACTTCGACTGGAGCCGTCGCCGCGCGCTCGTGGACGACGAGTTCCATGACCTCTACGCCCAGTTGCCCGAGAACACGCGCTTCCTCACGATCCTTGATTGTTGCCACTCCGGCGGGATGTCACGCGACGGCGGCATCCGCGCCCGGGGGCTCTCGATGCCCGACGACGTGCGGCATCGCGTGTTGGAATGGCAGGATGGCCAATTCCAGGAACGTCGCATCGGCCATGGCGCCGCCTTGCAGCGGCGACGTTCGCGCGAGGCCCTCGACCTTCGCCATGGCCCCCTTCGGAAACTCGGGTGTTCCGTCAGCCTTCGTAACCCGATGTCCGATCGCCCGGGGTCGGCCAAGGCGCTCAAGGATTCCTTCCACGCCGCACGCGAGGCATTCGGCCACTCCGGGCCGTTCATGCCCTTCATCCTGGAAGCGTGTGCCGAGGCGGAACTCGCCTTCGAGCACCGTCACGGATCCCAGTCGAATGGAGCCTTCACCTGGTTCCTGGCCGAGTCCCTGCGCGCGGCGCAGCGCGAGCTGTCGTGGAAGGCGCTCGTCACGGACGTGGCACGCCGCATGTCCGCCCATGGATACCGCCAGACTCCCCAGCTCGTCTGCCCCAAGCACCTTCAATCCAACAAGATCCCGTGGCCTCGCCTCGCTCCCGCCGGCTCGGTGGACACCAAAGGCGGAGGTTGAATCCCGAGGTGGCCGTTGGACCCCAGATCGCTCAACCTTCCCGCGCATCCGAACGCTTCGCCCATCCCGTAGGCCGCATGACAACGTGGCAGCGGCCTCTTGTCGCCGGCCGTAACGCAGCAAGGCCGAGACAGCACCGCTCACCGTCCGCCGTTCACCGAGCGCGCCAACACCCCTGATTCAAGGACCGGCACCGTCCACAAACCCAAGGCGGATCCGGGGCCGGAGGTGGCATTTTCGAGCCGCAACTCCACCTCGCGCCCAGCGAACGCCCCCAGGGGCACGTGGACCTCCCGCCACGGCCCACGGGATCCGTCGATCCTCTCGCGGCAAAGCGCCTGGCCCTCCACGCGCACGATCAACTCCCATGCGTGGCCCGGACGCGAACCCACCTTCACCCGCAAGGCCGCAGCCGTTCCCGGCACGCGCCAACGCCGTATCAACGCCGCCGGTCGCCCGGGCTTGTGGGGATGCGTCGCCAGCACGTTGGACTCCCCCGCCTCCATCCCCAACCGCGCCGGCGTTCCGTCAAAGTCCGGTGCATCCACCCGCCACTCCGGGGCCCACAACGCCACCGATTCGCCGTCACGGTGCGTGTCCACCGCCGCCGAGTCCCCCGCCCCGCCCATCAACTCCCGACGGCGCCGTTCGTCCAATGGCCTTCCATCCTCCGGGGGGGCAAGGATGAACCAAATCAGGTTCCGGAAGTCCGCGTCGGGCATTTGTTCCAGCCCCTCGGGCATCACCGAGTTCTCCGAGACGACCAACGCCTTCACGTCCGACTTCCCGATCACCTCCTCGGCGCCGCCCGCCTGGATCAATCGCACCCGGGCTGCGCCGTTCTCGACCATCCGGCCCGAAACCGTGCGGCCGTCGCGCGTCTCCACCACCACGTTCTCGTAGCCTTGGCCGATGATCTCGTTGGGGTGGATGACATTGTGCAGCAAGGCGTCCAGCGAGCTGCGTCCCACGCCCGTCAGGTCCGGCCCCACCTCGGCGCCCTCCCCGTGCAGCTTGTGGCACACCAGGCAGGACTTGCGGGCCACCTCGCGCCCCGCCCGCAGGTCCACGTCGCCCGCGACCACCACCCGCCGCTTCTCCGCGATCAACCGAAGCTTCTCCGCGCTCGTCGCCTGCACCCGCCCAAACAACTGCTCCGCCTTGACCCGCTCCGACTGCTCCTTCGACGTCACCAACGTCCGCACCACCGTGGGCGGCAGGTCGCCGCGCTTCACCTGCCCCTTCTCCAACGCCCCAAACAGGCTCCAACGCCACTGCCATCGCGTCGTGCACAACTCCGCCACGGCGCGGCGTACGGCCGGCGTCATCGCGCCCCAGCCTTCGAGCAATTGGGAGCCCGTCTGCTCCACTCCCGCCTCGCCCAGGGCGCGGACGGCCTCAACCCGAACCCCGTCCGGACCCGCATCGCGCGCAACGCCCAACAAAGCCGTGCGAACCTCCTCGCTTCGCGTGGCCCGCGCCGAGCGAATCGCGGCCTTGCGATCCTCCTCCGTGGCCGCCGCATCCCGGGCGCGCACGAGGGCGGCCCGCAACGCCGCCGCATCGCCCCATGCGGCCCCAAGCTGCTGGGCGCGGCTGGCGACCTCGCGATTCGGATGCGACAGCAACCCCTGCATCACGGCCTGGGCGTCCGGCGTGGGTGTCATGGCACGTCCTCGCTGCCCGTCCACCAAGCCCTGCAACAAACGCGGCAGCAGCGGCGAGTCACCCCCCACCCTTCCCACCAGCCCGAGCGCCTTCGCCACAAGCCCGCTGTCGCCCGTGTCGCACCAACGACGCATCGCCTTGTAAGCCAGCTCGCCGGACAACGGCATCGCGGCCCCGCCCCGGTCACCCAGCCACGCCAAGGCCGCGTCCGGTTGCGACGCCACCAACGGCTCCACCGCCATCCACAACAGGAAGGGAAGGTCCCGGTCCCGGGTTGCGCCCGCCTTCGTCGCCAACGCGTCCACCACGCGGCCGATCCCGGCGCCCGTGGCCTCCACGCCATGGCGGGCCGGCGTGTTCACCGTCAGCGACCCGCTCGTGAACAACCGCACCGCCGTCGCCACCGCCGCATGAACCGTGGCGTCCTCGTCGCCCGCCAGTCGGACGAGCCGCGTCCACGTCGCGTCCGTGGCCTCGCCTCGCTCGCCCGTCCATCGAGCCGCCCAAGCCCGCACCGACGCCGTCCCGGACCTCGCGGCCTCGTCAAGCACGGCGTCGTCGGCCTGGCCCGTGCTAAACAACGTCCATAGTCCCGCCAGCCGCGCGTCCTCGGACGCGCCGTCGCGCACGAGGCCAACCAGGGATTCACGCTGGCCCGACGCGTCCTTCCGTCCGCCCAACACCCGCTGCGCCATGCGCCGATGCCACACGTTCGGATGCTTCAGCAACCCGACGAGATCCGCCGACGAGGCCTTGCCCAGGTCGAGCCCGGCCGGGCGCGATGCGACGGCCTTGCCCGGCTGGTCTCCCGTCCACACGACGCGCCAGATGCGGCCGCGTTCACGATCGACGCCCGCCGGGTCGGCATTGGCGTTCTGGTAGCACGGATAGCGATCATACCAGTCCATGATCCATACCGCCCCGTCGGGCCCGACCTGCGTCGAGACCGGCATGAACCACCCGTCGTTGGCCCTCACGAAGTCGCGCACGAACGACGCCGCGAACGTGCTGCCCCGAGGGTCCAGTCGATCCTGGTGAATCGCGTTGTCATGGATGTTCCCCTGCAACGCCATTCCCCGGTACTCGGGCGGGAACTGGTCCCCTTGGTAAATGGAGATCCCCGCGTAGGCCGCCATGTGATGCCGATGGTCCACGATGCTGGGAAGCAACCCATACGCATACGGGTACGGCGGCTGTCCCGCCTGGCGCACGTACACCCCGCCTGGGGCGAGGTGGAACAAATGGTCGATCACGCACGCGCTCACGAAGGCGTTGCCGCGCGCGTCGAAGTCCACGCCCCACGGGTTGGACGTCCCCTCGGCGAAGACCTCCAGCCGTCGCTCGGACGGCCGGTACCGCGCCACCCCGGCCGTTAGGAGCACCGGCTCCGTGGCCTGCCCGGGATTCACGGCCTTCGTCACCGTGAACACGCCGTGCGTCATGTACATCCGGCCGTCCGGGCCCCACGTGAACCCATTGAGAAGCTCGTGGCGATCCTCCATGCCGAACCCCGTCTGAACCACCGTCCGGCGATCCGCCACGTCGTCCCCGTCGGTGTCCTCCACCCAATACAAGTGCGGAGCTTGCCCCACGAACACGCCGCCGTTTCCCGGCAACACCGCCGTGGCCAACGACAACCCGTCCATGAACACCTTCACCGTGTCCGCGCGCCCGTCGCCATCCACGTCCTCCAGGATCTTGACCCGATCCCGCCCCTTCTCGCCCGGACGCGCCCCCAAGGGATACTCGTACAACTCCACCACCCAGAGCCGCCCCCGCTCGTCCCAGGACATCGCCACGGGGTTCACGACCTCGGGCTCCGACGCAAACAACCGGATCTCGAACCCGGGCGGGAGGGCGAACTTGCGGCGGGCGTCCTCCGGCGCGAGCGCCGGCGTCAACGCCGGGACGTGCTGCCCGGCCAATTGCCGGCCCGCCGGCTCGTTGGTGTACACCGGGAACCCAAACTTGGGATGGCGCGGAACGTCGCCCAACGCCACCGCCATCCAACCCAGGCCCAGTGCCATACCCCATCCCCGCCAAGCCGCCCGTTCACGCTCGCTCATGGAAAGGCATCAGACTGCCAAGACCGCACCACGCGTCGAGCCCGGACGCGTCCCAAGGGCATTCCTCCAAGGAGGTTCTGCCAAATCATTTGGAAGCCGACCCTGAGACGCTCGAATGACATCTCCCGCCGTGTGAATCGGCTGGAGCGTGATCCCCCGCGGCGGCGTCGCAGACGCGGCGCCACAAGACATGCCCCCCCGCACATGCCATCGGCCCAGCCTGCATCAACCGGCATCGAGGACGTCCAGGGCCCGACGCAGCTCCGCGTCCGTGTTGTAGAAGTGCGGGGAGAACCTCACGACTGCCTCGCCGCCCGGGAGATTCCTCAATGACGGCGTCACGCCCGCCGTCCGCAGCCGGCGATACACGGCGGTCATGTCCACGCCCGGCTTGTGGAACGAGACCACGCCCCCGGTGTTCTCCGGCGGAGCCGTTGGCTGCAAGACCGTGAACCCGCGCGATTGCAGCTCCGGCACGAGCCAGGCCCGCTTGCGCAGCAATTCCGCCCCGATCGCCTCCATCCCCACCTCCGCGAGCAAGCCAAGCGCCGCCTTGAACCCCGCGAGGCCCGGGAGGTTGTGCGTGCCCGCCTCGTACCGGCGCGCGTCCTTCTTGAACACCAGCTCCTCCTGGGTCAGGAAACGCGGGCACTCCAGGTTGTGCCATCCGTGCACGATCGGCCTCAGGCGATCCTGCAAGTCCTCCTTCACGTACATCAACCCGGCCGCGCTCGGGCCCAGCATCCACTTGTGCGCGTCCGCCGCCAGCAGGTCCACGTGCTGCACCGAGAACGGGAACGCGCCGAGCGTCTGGATGGCATCCACGCAAAACAAGATGCCCCGCGACCGCAAATGCCGCCCGATGGCGTCGATGTTGACCCGCCATCCCGCCAGGTAATGCGCGCTGGCCAGCGTCACCACCCGGGTCCGCTCGTCCACCTGCCCCTGGACATCCACGGCCCGCACCTTGCCCAGCTCACGGATGTTGAGCATCCGGACCTCGACCCCGCGATCCGACAACGCCATCCACGGGTACACGTTGGAGGGGTAGTCGTCGAAGTACACGACCACGTTGTCGCCACGCCGCCACGGCAGGCCGGCCGCAAGGTAGGACAACGCCAGCGACGTCGGCCCCACCAGCGCCACCTCCGAGGGCTTCGCGCCGATCAATCGGGCGGCCGCCGCCCGCGTCTCCTCCACGAGGTCGCCATGCTGCGCCTCGTATTGGTCCTCCAGCGTGCTCGCATCCAGGTAGCCGTGCATCGCATCCGCCACCCGCCGCGGCAACGGGCAAACCCCCGCGTGCGCCAGGAACACGCCCCGGGTCGCCACCGGGAACTCCCTCAGCCTCAACGCCTCGTCGGCGTGCAATTCAGCAATCGTCATGGGGCGCGTCAGCGATAGGGTTGATGCAACTTCACCCCGTCGGCCTTCTTCCGGAGCCGAAGGTTCAACATCTCCACCCCCACTGCGAAGGCCATCGCGAAGTACACGTAGCCCTTCGGGATGTGCTGGTGGAAGCCCTCCGCCAGCAACAGCGTCCCAATCAGGATCAAGAACGACAACGCCAGCATCTTCACCGTCGGATGCCTCTCCACAAACCCGCCGATGGCATCCACGAACACCAGCATCACCACCATCGCGATCACCACCGCCAGCACCATCACCGGGACGTGCTGCGCCATGCCCACCGCCGTGATGACCGAGTCGAGGGAAAACACGATGTCCAGGAGGAGGATCTGGACCACGACCCCCGTGAATGAGGGGACCGCACCGGACGACGCCCCGCCGTCCACCCCCTCCAGCTTCTCGTGGACCTCCTTCACCGACTTGTACACGAGGAACAACCCGCCCACCGCCAGGACCAGGTCCTTGCCCGTGTTCGGCAAGGCCAGCCCAAGGATCGAGTAGTCCCAAAGCGTCGCCTTCAGGCTCATCACCCAACTGATCGACAAGAGCAGCAACACGCGCGTCACCAAAGCCAACGCCAGGCCCACCCGCCGCGCCCGTGCCTGCTGGTCCTGCGGCAGCTTGCCCGACAGGATCGAGATGAAGATCAGGTTGTCGATTCCCAGCACCACCTCCAGCACGGTGAGCGTCAACAGGCTCATCCAGGCCGCCGGGTGGTTCACCCATTCAAACCATTGTGTCATCGAGCGGCCATTCTACCCACGTCCCGGAACAAAGGCGACGACGGAAGCCAACCCGCGCGCCACGACCGCGCCCAGGCCGAAACGTCCCGATGCGCAGGCTTCCATGGCGCGCCCCACGTAGGCAGGCTCCGACCATTCCATGAACACGATCAAGGTCGGGATCATCGGGTATGGCTGGGTGGCCACGGCCCACATTGCGGCGATTGAAGCCACGGGCATGGCCAAGGTGGTGGCGGTGCATTCGTCGCGCCCGCTGGACGAGGCGGCCCTGGCCGCGCGACACGGCCACGCCATCCGCACCCACGCTCGCCTGGAGGACCTCCTCGGCGATCCCTCGGTCGATGTCGTGAGCATCTGCTCCTACCCATGGCTCCACGCGGCCCATGCCCAGGCCGCCGCGCGCGCCGGCAAGCACATCATCCTCGAGAAGCCCGTCGCCTTGTCCTGGGAGGACTGCCTCGCCGTGCGGGACGCCGTGTCCGAGTCCGGCGTGCTCACGTGCGTCTGCTTCGAGTGCCGTTACTCGGCCCAGTTCCTCGCCACGCGGTCGCTCCTCGACTCGGGCTTGCTGGGCGAGGTGCACTACGGGGAAGTGGACTACTACCACGGCATCGGGCCGTGGTATGGCCAGTACCGTTGGAACACGAGGAAGTCCGGCGGCGGCTCCAGCCTCTTGTCCGCCGGATGCCATGCCTTGGACGCGTTGCTGCTCTGCATGGGGACGGACGTGGCGGAGGTGCACAGCTACGCGGCCCGCTCGCGAAGCGCCCACTTCAAGGACTACGAGTACGAGACGACCTCGGCGACGCTGGTGCGCTTCCGGGACGGGCGCCTGGGCAAGACCGCCTCCGTCATCGATTGCCTCCAGCCCTACTACTTCCACACCCACCTGGTCGGGTCCGAGGGCAGCCTCCTCGACAACCGGTTCCACTCCTGCCGCGTCGCCGGGCTCGACAAGGGGAAGTGGAGCCAACTGTCGTTCGCGCCGGTGGATTCCGGGGACGTGAAGGACCATCCCTACCAGACCCAATTCGAGGCCTTCTTCCGGGCCGTCCAGGAGGGTCGCGAGTTGCCGCTGACCAGCCTCACCGACGCGCTCCGAACCCACCGGGTGCTGTTTGCAGCCGACGAGTCCGCGCGCACCGGCCGTCCCGTGGCCGTCTCCTGATTCGTGCCATGCCCACCCTCCTCGCCATCGCGGCGCATCCTGACGACATCGAGTTCTGCATGGCGGGCACGATGCTGGCCATGGCGCGCCGCGGATGGGACCTGCATTACTTCAACCTGTGCCGGGGCAACCTGGGCTCCGCGACGATCCCCGGGCCGGAGCTGGCCGAGATCCGGGCCGGCGAAGCCCAGGCGGCCGCCGCCGTCCTGGGCGCCACATGGCATCCGCCCATCGCCCCGGACCTCGAACTCTTCTACACGTCCGAGATGATCCGCCGCGTCGCCGCCGTGGTTCGCATCGCCCGTCCATCGGTCGTCCTCACGCACTCGCCGGAGGATTACATGGAGGACCACATGATCGCCTCCCGCCTGGCCGTCACGGCGGCCTTCGCACGCGGCATGCCCAACCTGGAGACCGTCCCGCCGGTCCCGTCGGGCGAGTTCCCCGTGCGCATCTACCACGCGCTGCCCCACGGGCTGCACGACGCCATGGGGCGGGGCGTCGAGGCGGATTCCTTCGTGGACACGACGCTGTTCCACGCCCGCAAACGCGAGGCCCTCGCACGCCACGCCAGCCAAAAGGAGTGGCTCGACCAAAGCCAGGGCATGGATTCGTACCTGGTCGCCATGGACGACTTTTCCCGCGAGGTCGCCCGCATGGCGGCCCCGGGCATCGAATGCGCCGAGGGATGGCGTCGCCACTCCCACCTGGGCTTTTGCCCCGCCTCCTTCGATCCGCTCGCCGACGTCTTCCTGACGTCATGACGGCCGCGCGGGGAGCGTCCCCGGCGCCGCGCGTCACATCCACCGCCGGCCCGCCCGCCTCTTCATGGCCTCGACCCGATGGCGCGCAGTCCGGCCTCGGTGCGGACGTGGAAGCGGCCGTGGGCGATGGCCGGGGTGCTGACGGTGTACTCGTTGAGTTGGTTGCGCGCGAGCACCTCCAGCTTGGGCGACGCCTTCACCACCACGGTGTTCCCCTGCCCGCTCGTGAAGTACACGCGGCCGGCCGCCGCCACCGGCGACACCTTCACGTTGTCCGTGAACAACCGCTCCTGCCACCTCGCCTCGCCCGTCTTTAGGTCAAGGCACGACGCCATCCCGTCGTCCCGAATGGAGAAGACCATCCCGTCCACCACCACCGGCGTCGGGCAATCCGTCGAGAAACGCGTCGAGGTCCATAGGCGGCCGTCCGATGGAACGTCGCCCTTGGCCCCGGCCTTCACTGCGACGGTGTAGCCCCGGTTTTGGAAGCCCGAGGCCACGGCGACGACCACGCCGTCGGACGCGACCGGCCCGGCGATGGTGCGGCCGTACGGGTGGGGGACGCCGAGCCCCCCGAGCCTCCAGAGACGCTCGCCGGTCGCCGGATCGTAGGCATCCAGCGCCTCCGCCCCCGCCACCACGAGTTCCGTGCGCCCGCCCCACCGATGCAGGATGGGCGTCGAGTACGAATCCTTGCCCTCGTCCTTCGCCGGGTAGCTGCGGTCCTTCTTCCACACGTCCTTGCCCGTCTCGGCGTCGATGGCCATCACGTAGGAATCCGGACCCTGGTGCATGCGAACCACGAACAGCCGCCCGCCCTCGAGCACGGGCGATGGTCCAAACCCGTGGTTGGTCTTCAAGGGCCCGAACTCCTTCGACAAGTTGCGACGCCACCGCACCGAGCCATCGGACCCGAGGCATGCGAGGTCCCCCGTTCCGAACATCACCCAGAGGTTCCGGCCGTCCGACACCGGCGTGGGCGTCGCCATGTTGTGCAAGTCATGGGAAGGCAACCGGCCGCGTCCAACCTCCACGTCCCACGCGACGGACCCATCCTCGCGCGCCAACGCCAGGACGTGCAGGCCTTGGTCCTCCGTTTGCGTCGTGACGTAAATGCGGTCGCCCACGATCACGGGCGACGAGGCCCCGCGTCCCGGCAAGGGCCGCAACCACGCCACGTTGCGGTCCTTCGCCCACTCCAGCGGCACGTCCTGCTCCGGGCTGATGCCCAGGCCGTCCTTGCCGCGCCAACCGGGCCAATCAGCCCCCTCCACAAGCCCACACGACACGGAAATCGACATCAGCCCCAGCCAGCTAAAAAACGTCTTCATGGAATCGGGCGCACGGTGTCGAAGAACCCCCCGGGATGCCAGCGGACGTTTCACGGCCCCTCTTCTCGGCTGCACCGCCTGCCGCCCAGCGGTGCCGTCCATCCGTGCCATCCCTGTCCCGGGCGGGAGGTGCGGGCGCAAAAAGGGGGCCGCCCTCTTCGGAGCGGCCCCCGTGCTCGACGCATGGCGTCCCTCGTGGCGTCAGTTCGCAGAACGGTAGAACCTCTGCGGCGCGTCGGTCGGCACGTCGTAGGGGCTGGTCGCGCCCGGGACATCCTGGAACGAGCCGTTGATGGCGTCGGCCTGCTGCAACCTCCCGGTGAAGACCACCTTCCCTCCCTCGATGCGGATCGTCGGGGCAAGCTCGGGAAGGGCCTGGAGGGTGATGAAGCAGATCTTGTTGTTGGAAGCGGCAGGGCCGCTGCGGACGGTCAGGAGGCCGTCTTGCACCCGCGCCTCCAGGTCAAACGTGCCCCAGACCGCCGCCGGGGTTGGCGTGTAGCTCGTCGTGGTCACGTCCTCGACCGTGAACTGGAACACGCTGTCCACGGCCGTGGCATCGCCCGCGACGATGCGCACGGCATAGCGTCCGGACGGCACGGCGATCTCCCAGACCATGTCCCCACCGTTCTTCTGGAGGTGGTTGAGCGTGTCAAAGCGTGCGTCCGGGGAGACGTCGGCCTGTCGATGACGTGAGTTGGCAGCGTTGTCCTCAAGCCAGCCATAGGACAACCCGTTGCCTCGGTCGCCAAAGACGTCGCCGTAGTCGTCCGCATAGCCGGGCAACGGATAGCCGGCGGCGCCCGTGGCGAAGGTGGGGTTGGCGAAGTTCACGAAGATGCCCGACGCGGCGGCCGAGCCCGAGGCGGGCACGGCGGGAGCCACGACGACCCCGTACATGTTGCGGCCCTCGTTCTGGGGGTCGAGGGCGACGACGCCAGGTTCGAGCACCTTGTAATAGACCGAGCCCACCTGGTTGATGGAGCCGTCGGCGTTCTCGGCGCGTGGGCGACGGCTGACGAGGCGATGGCCAAGCCAAGGCACAGGCCCAGGGCCCACGGCCTGGCTGCATGGGATTTGAAGGATGCTCTCATGGGTGTGTGCGTGATTTCTGGCGGCATGCCAACAAGGGAGCCTTGATGGATCGCCCTGGTGGAATTCGCCCGCACGCTCCCAAAGGAGCGCAGGGTTTCAACAAGTTTGGGGCGGCGCCCTCACAAGTCGCGCCCGGTCAGCCGCCGGAAGGCCTCCAGGTACTTCGCCTGAGTGCGTTGCACGACGTCCGCCGGCAGCGCCGGCGCGGGCGGCGTCTTGTCCCAGGCCAGCGACTCCAGGTAGTCGCGCACAAACTGCTTGTCGAAGCTCGGCTGTCCGCGCCCCGCCAGGTAGCCGTCCATGGGCCAGAACCGCGACGAATCGGGCGTCAACACCTCGTCGATCAACACCAGGCGCCCGTCGTGCACGCCGAACTCAAACTTGGTGTCCGCGATGATCAGGCCCCGCTGCCGCGCATGGTCCCGCGCATAGCGGTACAGCCGCAGGCTGAGGTCGCGCGCCTCCGTCGCCCAATCCTCGCCCGCCAACCGGCACGCCGTCTCGAACGGGATGTTCTCGTCGTGCCCGGTCTCCGCCTTCGTCGCCGGCGTGAACAAGGGCTCGGGAAGCTCCGAGGACTCCTGCAACCCGGCCGGCAACGGGATCCCGCACACCGTCCCGTGCGCCCGGTACTCCTTCCATCCGGACCCCGCCAGGTACCCGCGCACCACGCACTCGATGGGCAGCGGACGGGCCTTGCACACGATCATGCTCCGGCGCGCCAACTGCCCTGCGAACGGGGCCAGCTCCCTCGGCAAGGGATCGTCCGCGCGACCCACCCGGTGGTTGGGGAGCCAAAGCTCCGTGCGATCAAACCAGAAGTGCGACATCTGCGTAAGCACCTCGCCCTTGCGGGGGATGCCGTTGGGCATCACGCAGTCGAAGGCCGAGATGCGGTCCGTGGCCACGAAAAGCAGGCGGTCCCCAAGGTCAAACACCTCGCGGACCTTGCCCGACTTCACCTTCGGGATGCCCGGAAGGTCCAATGTCAGCAGCGGAGCAAATGACATGCTGCCATCGACCCTGCCCGAACCTCGCGCACAGGTGAAGCCGGGAGAACGTACCCCGCGAACGTCCGCTACCGGGCCAACGCCTCGTCGAGGTTGAGCACGGTGCTGGCGACCAACGCCCATGCCGCCCTCTCGGGGCTGCCCCCGGTCCTCGCCGCCTCCTCGGGCATGGCGCGGTACCGCTCCACGGCCGCGTCATGCAAGCGTGCCAGTCGTTCCACCGTCTTGGGTCCTGGTTCCCGGCCCAGGACGCGCCGCAACATCCAGCGCGCGCGGGCGGCCTTCCCTTCGGCCGCCTTCTCCGCCCGTCCCGCGAGTGCCATCGCGGCCTCGGCGTACACGGGGTCGTTCAAGGTCACCAAGGCCTGCAACGGCGTGCTCGTGGGAATCCGCCGCGCCGTGCACATCTCCCGGCTCGATGCATCGAACGTCAGGAACGACGGGTACGGGCTCGTGCGCCTCCAATACGTATAGACCGCGCGGCGATGACGGTCGGGCCCCTTGGCCTCCACCCATTGGGACGAGTTGTACACGACCTGCCAGACGCCCTCCGGCTGCGGTGGCATGACGGGCGGGCCGCCCACCTTCGGGCTGAGCAAGCCGGAGACGGCCAACGCCTGGTCCCGGACCATCTCGGCCGTCAGGCGCGCCCTGGGCCCGCGGGCCAGCAACCGGTTGCGCGGGTCCCGCGCCACCAGCCCGGCCGACGCCCGGTGGTCCTGTCGGTACGTCGCGGACAACACCACCTCACGCAGCAATCGCTTCACGCTCCATGCCAGGTCCCCCTGAAACCGCGTCGCCAGGTGGTCCAACAGCTCCGGATGCGACGCCGGCAGCCCGGTCGATCCCATGTCCTCGACGGTTTCAACGATGCCGGCGCCGAACAACTCGGCCCACAGGCGGTTCACCTGCACGCGCGCGGTCAACGGGTTGTCCGGGCTCACGAGCCACCGCGCCGCCGCGAGGCGATCCGCCGGGCCCGGCGGCAACGGCGGGAACCCGGCCGGCGCCCCGCCCTCCACCACCTGGTCCTTCGCCAGGAAGTTGCCGCGCACCAGCAAGCGGGTCTCGCGCCGTGCCGACGCCGGCCGGTCGCGCATCACCAGCGTGCTCGCCGATGGCATCGCGTCCCGCTGCTTCCGCACCTCCGCCAACCGCGCTTGCAACGCCGCGCGCTCCGGGGATTGGACCAGCTCCGTCCAGCCGGGGTCCGACGACGACGACAGCTTGAAGTGGTGGACGATGGAGCCCTTGGTCTCCGCGTCGAAGATCTCGTGCTTGAGATGCAACCGGAGCGTGTCGCCCGGCGTCACCCGCACCGGTTCCTTGGGCACGAACACCAGCCAACGCGGCCCGAAGAGCTTCGGGAACGCGCCGCCCCCCGCCCATCCCGGCCTGAGGCTCTCCTCCGGGTCGTAGGGGCCGGCGAGGTCGGGCGAGTACACGGCCGCGAACTCCACGACGTGCATGCCCGTGGGCAGCGGCCTGGGCTCGCGCTTCTTCGGGGCCGGCTTGCCCGCCTTCTTGGCCTCGGCCTCGCGTCGCGAGTCCTCCTCTGCCATGGCTTGGTTCTCCGTCTTCACCTTCTCGGCTTCCACCTTCGCGGCCGCCACGCGCTCGGGGTTCTCCACCTCCAGCCAAAGGTGCCCCACCACGGCCCCATGCTCCGGAAGCTTCCTCGGGTCGGGGTTCCGCGGGAGGATGTCGAGGCGCAGGGCCGTGAACGACGCGTCCGACCGGAGGGGCATGACGAACGTCGCCCCGTTCGGAACCGTGCCGTCCACGCGAACCTCGTGGCCCTCGACCGTGAACGTCGCGGACTTGGGCCCTTGCACGCCGGAGGGGGGCAAGGGCCGCCACGCGTCCCGGGCCACGCGCGGCAACGCCACGTCGTTGAGTCGCGCGCGCAGGTCCGTCGCCTCGCGATCCAACCGCTCCGCCTCCGCCCGTTGCGCCGGGTCATGCGGAACCCGTAGCCGGGGGAAGTCGTCCGACAGGTCGGCGTCCTCCGTGGAGTTCCACAGGGCGAGGAAGCGGTAGTAATCCTCCTGGGCGAAGGCGTCGTACGGATGCGCATGGCACTGGACGCATCCGAAGGTGGTGCCCTGCCAGACGGTCCAGGTTGTGTTCACGCGGTCCACGACCGCCGCCAGGCGGTATTCCTCGTCGTCCGTGCCGCCCTCCGTGTTGGTCTGGGTATGGCGATGAAACCCCGTGGCGACGCGATCATCGATCGTGGCATCCGGCAGGAGGTCCCCCGCGAGGCAACGAAGGGTGAATTGATCGAACGGCATGTCCTCGTTCAGGGCACGCACCAGCCAATCCCGCCAGGGCCACACCTCGCGGCCGTTGTCCTTCTCGTATCCCTGCGTGTCCGCGTACCGCGCCAGGTCCATCCACATCGCCGCCCAGCGCTCCCCGTAGGCGGCCGACCCCAGCAACCGATCCACCGCCTGCTCCGGCGTCTCCTCCCCCTTTTCGAAACGCAGCAACTCCTCCTCCGTGGGCGGCAGGCCCGTGAGGTCGAAGGTCGCGCGCCGCAGCCATTGCCCCGGGGGCGCGGGCCGCGACGGCCGCAGCCGCTCCGCCTCCAATCGCGCCAACACGAACCGATCCAACGACGACCGGGCCCAGCGCGCGTCCTTCACCCGAGGCAAGGGCGGCGGCTCGGGCTTCACGAACATCGGGTGCGCGCCCCATCGCGCTCCCTGCGCGATCCATCGCTGCAAGGTCGCCACCTCCGCCTTCGACAATCCCTTCCCGTCGCCATGCTCCCGGGGGGGCATGTGGCCGTCGTCGGCCGCCGGCAAGGTCACCCGTCGATAGAGTTCCGACGCCTCGGGCTGGCCTGGCACCACCGTGGGGCGTCCCGACTTGCCGGAGGCCAGGGCCTTCTCGCGTTGCAGGAAGGAAACCCCGCCCGCCTGCTTCACGCCCCCATGGCACGCGGTGCAGTGCTGGCCCAGGATGGGGCGCACGTCCCTCTGGAAGTCCACCGGGCCCGCAACCGTCCCGGCCCCGGATGCCGGGAGGACCCATGCCACCATGACGAGCAAGGTCCCCATCCACCCGCGTGGAGCCCTCATGCCAGCACCCCTTTCACGACCTCGGAAGGCTTGGTCACGTTGGTCACGCGCTGGTCCAGCCCCTGGAACGGGTACGTCAGCCTTCGGTGATCGAAGCCCAGCAGGTGCAACATCGTCGCCTTCAGGTCGTGCACGCTGACCTTGTCGATGACCGCCTGGTACCCCAGCTCGTCGGTCTCGCCATACGTGCCGGGACGGATGCCTCCCCCGGCCAGCCACATGGTGAAGGCGCCGGGGTTGTGGTCACGCCCGGCCATCGCCATCTCGTTTCCCCCGCGATTCTCGCGCATCGACGTCCTCCCGAATTCCCCGCCCCACACGACGAGCGTGTCGTCCAGCATGCCGCGCTGCTTGAGGTCCGACAGCAACATGGCCATGGGCCGGTCCACCTCCATGCACTGCTGCTTGAAGCCGCCGTGAAGGGCCTCGCGCTCGTTGGCCCCGTGCGAGTCCCAGCCCCAGTGAAACAACTGGATGTAACGGACCCCGCGCTCGGCCAGGCGTCGCGCGAGGAGGCAATTGTTCGCGAACGACTCCTCGCCAGGACGCGCCCCGTAGGCCTCGCGCGCCGACTCCGGCTCCCGTGCCAGGTCAAAGGCCTCGCTCGCGCTTGTCTGCATCCGAAACGCCGTCTCGTACTGCGCGATCCGAGTCAGCGTCTCCGGGTCCCCCGCCTCCGCGTGCGTCCGACGGTTGATCTCGTCCAGGGCATCCAAGGACATCCGGCGCAGGTCGCGCGTCACGCCCGGGGGGTTGCCCAGGTACAGGACGGGCTCGCCCTTGCTGCGGCATTGCACCCCTTGATACACGCTCGGAAGAAAGCCCGCGCCCCAGCAGGACTTCCCCGAGTCCGGCGTCTTGCCGCCGCTCAGCAACACGATGAAGCCAGGCAGGTCCTGTGTTTCGGATCCCAGGCCGTAGCCCACCCACGACCCCATCGACGGGTAGCCGGGCACGGCAAAGCCCGTGTGCATCGCAAGCTGCGCCGGGGCGTGGTTGAACTGGTCCGTGTGGAGGCTCTTGATGAAGCACACGTCGTCCACCCGCCGGGCAAAGTGCGGCAACCGGTCGCTGACCCACGCGCCCGTCTGGCCATGCCGTGCGAACGGGAACTGAGGCCCCAGCAATTTCGGGATCCCTTGGATGAACGCGAACCGCTTCCCCTCCAGGAACGACTGCGGGCACGCCTTGCCATCGTGCAGCGCCAGGTCCGGCTTGTAGTCGAACAATTCCAACTGGCTGGGCGCACCCGCCATGTGCAGGAAGATCACCCGCTTGGCCCGCCCGGGGAAGTGCGGGGCCACCGCCGCCATCGGCCGGGAGGGATCGCGCCGTGCCGACCGCTCCCCCGCGCCCTTCGTCGCCGCCGCCATCCCCTGCCCGGCCAGCCACAACGCCCCCAGCCCCGTGGTGCAATCCCTCAGGAAATGCCGTCGCGTCGCCGCCCGATGACGCTCCCGCAACGCCTCGTTCAAAAGGTCCATGCCTCCAAACAACGCAACTCCATCGTCACGGGCGAGGATTTTCTCAGCCGCACCACGGCGGGATTGTTCAGGTCAAAACACCTGCGCCGCGACGCCTCCCGCCTCCCGCACGGCCCTGGCGATGTTCGACAACTCGCCCAACCCAGCGTGACATGCGCGCCCCGACGCCGACGGCCGCGTCGCGGAGTACACCTGCACCCCGTCGATCCGGGTCCCGTCCCGGCGAAGCTCCGCAATCCGGGCGCCGTACGCCTCCTGCTCCGACAACGGCATCTCGCGCCCGTCCAGCCTGGGAAACAACCCCTGCAACACCAACGGCCGACGACGTCCGGCCGACGTGATGGCCGCCAGGACCTCCTCGAAGCGCACCCCGTCGCCATTGACCTTGCGGAACCATTCCGGCGTCCCCGCGTCGAGCTTCGCCCAGATCTCGTCCCGCGACGTCATCAGGCGCAACCCGCGCCGCACGGCTGGCTCCTCCAGTGCCGTGCTGTTCGTGATCAACGCTACCTTGAAGAAGCCATGCCGCCCCTGCGCGCGCAGGTGCATCAACGCCTCCACCACCTCCTCGAAAACCGGGCACAACGTCGGCTCCCCATTCCCGCTCAAGGCCACGTGCCCCAGCCTGAGGTACTCCGCCGGCGCACCCTCGCAGCCCGGCAACCATCCGCCCCGCCCCGCCTCGATCGCCTCCAAGACCGTCGCCAGCTCCCCCATCATGGCCACGACATCCGGCCGGGACGGCTGACCAACAAGCCGGGAACGGTCCACCTCGCAATACGCGCACTGGAGGTTGCACCGGCCGTCCGGGTTCAAGTTCAGGCGAACGGACAAGCCGCGCGCCCGTGGCGACACCACCGCTTGCACGAATTGAAATGAACCCTTCGCAGGGGCGCGGTGCGGGGCGGTGGACGCGTTCATTTCACCGCAGCGTCCTCGACGGATCCAAGGCATCGCCAACCCCTCGTTGGCCCCCATGACGCCCCCGTTGACTTGGCAACGATCCACGCGGCGTATCCCGAAGTTATGGGCCATGCCGAACATGTCGTGGGTCCCTCAACTCTGGGAGCGCGGCCGTCCCAGGCCGCCACCCCATGCTCCTGCCCTGCGGCACCGGTCAAATCTCCGCTGCCCGACCCAATTCCGCCATCAACCTCGGGATGCACGGCGACCGACGCGGCGGCCTGGCCAACGCTCGACGTCGGGTGCCCCTGCGGGCAGCCTTCCCTTGCGAGCACGGACATGGAACATCCCGATGCATCATGAGCCTCGCCTCACCTCGCCGTGAATTGACCAGAACGATCCCGTGGGGTCCGTCGTACGGCTTGGACGCCGCCGCACGGCATCTCCCACGCATGGGGCGACGCGGCTTCATGATGGCCGCAGCCGCCAGCGTCGCGGCGGGCTGCGCCTCAATGCACGCGCCCGCGCTTCTGCCCATCCTCGACACCCACACGCACTTCTACGACCCCCAACGTCCCGGGGGCGTCCGCTGGCCGTCGAAGGATGATGCCCTGCTGTATCGCAGCGTCCTGCCCCCGGAATACGAGGTCCTGGCCCGCCCGCTGGGAATCCAACAAACGGTCATCGTCGAGGCCAGCCCCGACTCCGAGGACAACGATTGGGTGCTCGCCCTCATGCCCCGGCACTCGGTCCTACGCGGCGTCATCGGGCATCTGAGCCCCGCCAATCCCGGATTCCCCGCGCAGTGGACGCGCTGGAGCCGGCGACCGGGCTTCCTTGGAATCCGCACCGGCGGATGGGACGGGCCGTTGGACACGTCCAGGCCGGGGTTTGTGGAGCATTGCCGTCGGGTGGCCGCAGATCGCCGGGTGCTGGAGGTGCTCGTGGGGCCTGGGCAGTTGCCTGAGGTGGTTCGCCTCGCCCGCGCCATCCCCGACCTCGTGGTGGTCGTGGATCACTGCGCCAACGTGCGCATCGATGGCAAGGCCCCGCCCGGCGAATGGTTGAAGGGCATGGATGGTCTCGCGGAATGCCCCCGGGTCCACGTGAAGGTATCCGGCCTCGTCGAGGGCAGCGGACACGACCATGGCGACGCCCCGTCGGAAGCCGCCTTCTACCAACCCATCCTCGACGCGCTCTGGTCCCGCTTCGGCGACCGCCGCCTGGTCTTCGGATCGAACTGGCCGGTGTCGGACCGTTTCGCACCGCTGGCCCGGGTCGTGTCGGTGGTTCGCGACTACCTGTCGGCAACGACGGTGGCTTCCGCCCGGCGCGTCCTGCACGACAACGCCCTTCGTCTTTATTGGATATGAAACATTCATGGAACTTCGCGACGGCCGGGGCCTTGTTGCTCACGTTGGCCTCCCTGCCCTTCCCCGTTCTCGGCGGGCGCATCCCGTGGGAAACCTCGCGTGTCCAAGGCTCGCCCGAGCCCCCGCCGGCCGCGCGCGTCGAGCGCGTGCACGCCAACGTGGTATTCAAGAGCCCCGTTGAACTGCAACACGACCCCGCGCGGGACCTTTGGTGGGTGGCGCAGCATGGCGGCCAGTTGCTGGTCTTGGAGTCCAACCCGGCCGCCGCTCGCACGCCCGCCCCTCCGCATGTCGCCCTCGACCTCGCGGCAAACCAACGGCCCTTCAACCAGTTGCTCGGCTTCGCCCTCGACCCCGGGCATGCGACCAACCGCTGGATTTTCGTCGCCTACGTCCATGCCGACGGGAAGCCCGAAGGATCTCGCGTCAGCCGGTTCGCCTTCTCGGAGGGCCCGCGCCCCGTCGTGGACATGGCCTCCGAGGTCGTCCTTCTCACGTGGCTCGGCGGCGGCCACAACGGCTGCGCCCTGCGATTCGGGCCCGACGGGAAGCTCTACATCTCGACGGGGGATGGATCGTCCCCCGAGCCCCCGGACGCCCTCCGCACCGGGCAACGGCTCGACGACCTCTTGTCGAGCATCCTGCGCATCGACGTCCACCCGGCCGACCGCTCGAAGCCTTGGGAGGTTCCCTCCGACAACCCCTTCGTGAACCGCGCCGGGGCGCGGCCGGAGGTCTGGGCCTACGGCTTCCGCAACCCGTGGCGCATGTCGTTTGCACCCGACGGCTCCCTCTGGGTCTCGGACGTGGGATGGGAACGATGGGAGACCGTTCATCGGGTCACGGCGGGCTACAACGGCGGATGGGCGCGCGAGGAAGGCCCGAACGTGGTGGATGCGTCCGTCCAGGCCCCCACGCCGGTCGGACGCCCCGTCGCCGCGCATCCCCACACGGAGGCCGCGAGCATCACGGGCGGCGTGTTTCACCAAGGATCCGAACTCGCCTCGTTTCGGGGCCAGCATGTGTACGGCGACTGGGAGACCGGGAAGATCTGGATGCTGGCCACGACCCCAGGCGCGCACCCGGTGGAGGTGGCGGACACGCCGTTGAAGATTGTCGCGTTCGCCAACGGCCCCGGGGGCGAGACATACCTCCTGGACCATCAAGGGGGCGGGATGCACCGGCTCGTGGCCAACACCGCCCGGCCGGCCGTTCCCTTCCCCACCGCCCTGTCGCGCACGGGGTTGTTCTCCGACGTCGCACGACAAGA
Source organism: uncultured Verrucomicrobiota bacterium (assembly GCA_903880005.1). Classification (GTDB taxonomy): domain Bacteria; phylum Verrucomicrobiota; class Verrucomicrobiia; order Limisphaerales; family UBA9464; genus UBA6176. Next base: position 44,512 of record CAIRNV010000282.1, read on the forward strand.
GCCGGCCCCCGGCGTCGTGCCCTATGAGGTCGTCGAACCGCGTTGGCACGACGGCGCGAGGGCTCGCCGTTGGATCGCCGTCCCCGGCGACGCCCCCTTCGAGCCCGGGGCATGGAAGCCCGGCACCGTCCTCGTCAAAACCCTGTCCCTGCCCACATCCAATGCAGCGGTGCTGGACCCCATCGAGACCCAGTTGCTCCACTACAACGGCGAGTCATGGGCCGCCTACACCTACCGGTGGAACACCAACGCCACGGACGCCGCCCTGGTCCCGGCCGCCGGCGACTCCATCGAGCGCACCGTGCCCGGGGAAGGACCGCGACGCTGGACCTTCCAAGCCCGGTCCGACTGCCTTCGTTGCCACAACTCGTGGCCGGGGTTCGTGCTCGGCTTCCAAGTCCCGCAGCTCGCCGCATCGGGGACGTTGGACCGTTGGCGGGCCTTGGGCTGGTTGGGAACCAACGTCCCTGCCACGCCCTCCATGGATCTGGTGAGCCACCTGGATGCGTCGAAGCCCGTTCCCCAACGCGCTCGTTCGTGGCTGCACGTCAACTGCGCCCCTTGCCATCGATTCGGGGCCGGCGCGGCCGTCGCCGCCCGCTTCGGACTGGAGGAACCGCTCGACAAGCTCGCCTTGGTCGATGTGCCGCCCTCGCGCGGCACCTTCGGCATCGCCGACGCTCGGCTCGTCGCGCCGGGTGCCCCAGGTCGTTCCGTCGCCCTGCACCGCATCCTCACGGGCGGCGCGGGCCACATGCCGCCGATCGGAACGCGCCAACCCGACCCGGCCGGCGCCCGCGTGGTCGCGGACTGGATCCGGGGCCTCGCCCAGCCGGGCAACACCCCCTCGCGGTTTCAAGCCGGCTCGGTGGAGGACGCCTTGGAAACCCTTTCCACCACCTTGCCCGCACGCCCAAGCCCGGAGGCCGTGCATCAAGGGATGGCCGCCAAGGCCGCAGTCGTGCGGGATCTTTGGTCGCCCTACGCCCCGCCCACCCAACGGCGCGAGACCCTGGGAGAAACCGTTCCCGTGCAGGCGTTGCTGGCGGCCCGTGGCGATCCGGCCCGGGGACGTCGCTTGTTCGCCTCCGACGACGGCCCGGGCTGCGTTCGCTGCCATGCGGTGGACGGGCAAGGCGGCAAGTTTGGCCCGGACCTGGCAAGGCTGGGCTCCCAGCGGTCACGCGCGGACGTGCTCGAAAGCATCGTGATGCCCAGCCGCGTCGTCGCGGAGGCCTATCGCGTGCATCAACTCGAGCTGCGCGACGGCTCGTCGCTCGTCGGGCTCGTGGAGCGACGGGCGGACGGGTCACGACGCATCCGCGTCGAGGACGGGACGGAACGTACCGTCTCCCAGGGCGACCTCGTGCGCGACGAGCCACTGGCCGGGTCCGCGATGCCCGAGGGACTGCTGTCGAGCCTGACGTTCGAGGAGGCGGCGGACCTGCTGGAGTACCTGGCGTCCCTGCGCTGACCCCGCCGCCGCCCGACGCGCGACGTTCACCGGGGCGCCTTGGCGCGTTCGATGACGAATTGCACCAGTTCCAAGGAACGAAAGAACCCCAGGTCCATGTCGTGTCCGCGCCCCGGCAACACGATGAGGCGCGCGGCGTCGCGCCGGCCCGCCGCCGCGTACCCCTGCATGAACGCGCCCGAGTTGGGCTCCAGTGGCACGACCGTGTCGTGGTCTCCGTGAACAAGCAGCGCCGGGATGCCTGCCCGCGCCAACGCGCCCGCCTTGCCCACCGGGTTCAGCGATCCCAAGCGCGCCGACAATCCATCGGGCGACATGCCGTAGGAACCCGCCGCGCGCTCCACGCCCGGATAGCTACGCACGTCGAAAACCGGATAGATGCCCGCCACGCCCAGGACTCGCGAGGGATGCGAGGCAGCCCAGCTCGACACGATCAAGCCACCCCGGCTGCGCCCTAGCACGCAGGCCTTGCCCCGGAATCCGAACCGCCGCCGCACCTCCTGGTACAACGCCTCCTGTGCCTCGTGCGCCGCCGGGCTCCCATACGCCTCGCCCACGTCCACGCCGGCCACCGCCACGCCCGCCGCAAGGAACTGCTCGTGCATCCAGCGCTCCGCCTCGTCCGGCACGCCTCCCAGCGTGGGCGCATAAAAGACCCACGGCAGCTCGCGCCTTGTCTTCGACTCGCCCGTTGGAAGGAACGCGAACGCCGGGCGCCCGCCCGCCATGAACGTCTCCACGCGCCCCGCCTTCAGCGCGGGCCAGCCCGGCGCGGGAACAAACACCCCGTTCGCCCCCGCCGCGCCGCCCGACCCGGACGCGGTCAACGTCTTCAACCAGGTCACCAACCGCGTCGCCCACAAGCGCCCGTGCTCCCTGAGGCCCTCGCCGTTGAAATGCACGCCACGCCCACCGCCGTCTCGCCAGCGCTCCCCCAACGCGTCCGTGTCCGGCCCTTGCATCGCCAGCCCGGATTCCCACAACGACGCCTGCGCCCGGCGAATGTCCTCCGAGCCGCGGTCGTCCGGCGTGTGATAGCTGACCTGCGCGACCATCCACGGCACCGGCCAACCCGCCTCGGCACGCACGCCCTCCATCACCCGCGACAAAAGCCGCGCGTACAGGTCGCCCCGCAACGTGTGGCTCGGGTCGGCCTGGTTCGCGTCCGATTCCCCCTGGTGCCACAGCACGGCCCGAAACCCGTTCGTCCCCAGCGCCCGCACCCGCGCCACGAGCTGCTGGTACAGCGCGCCGTCGGACTCCCACGCGTTGTCCTTGCGTCGCACCCGAGCCATGACCGTGGGCGGCGACTCGAACAACACGCCTGTCGGCAACCATTCGCGCACGCTCGTGCCGCCACTGCCCACGCACACGAAGCCCACCGGCACGCCCAATTCCATCCCCAAAGCATCGCCCAACGGGGGAATGAAGCTTCCGCCGTCGCCGCTCGCGCCCGGCTGTGGATCACGCGCCAGTTGCCAGCCCTTGGGGCCCAAGGCCATCACGCCGGGCCTACGCGGGGTCTGCCGCTCGTCCCCGTGATTCGCCGAGTTCGACTGGCCGGCCACCACGAATACCTCGCCCACGCTCACGCCAACCTCCGCCGCCGTGAGCACGTCGTCCCCACGCCGGACGCGCACGAAGGCCCTGGTCAAACCGGATGGCAACCGAACAGCGAGGCGGAAGCCGCTCTCGCCGGGCGCGACCTGCCATGTCCGGCTCCATTTCTTGTCGCCGAGGAACCGCGTCTCCACCCAGTCGCCCGGGCGCACGCCCGCGTCCTTGGGGAAGGTGCCCGCCACCACCACGAGGGCGCCGCCCGACGCATCACGCTGGAACACGCGGTCCTGCTGGGGCGCATCGAGGGTCCAATCGACGGGCTGCCCAGCATGGACGAGCGCCACGGAGGCCATGAGGACGAGCACGCACGCAACGCGCGCGATGCCAGCGAGGGCGAGGAAGTTCATGGGGCTACGAGGGCGATGAAGGCGGCATGTCGTGCGAACGTTGTTGAAGGATCAGTCCAGCCCGCAGGCGCGCTTGGCGCGCGCGAGGGTCTTGCGGGCCACCGCCCTGGCCTTGTCCGCGCCCTCGCGCAGGATGTTTTCCACATGGTCCGGGTGCGCCGCCAGCTCCGCCCGCCGCGCGCGCGAGGCCTCGAAGAAGTTCCAGTAATGCTCGAACAGCGCCTTCTTGAGGTCGCCATATCCAAAGCCGCCCGCGCGCAGGCGTTCCTCGACCTCCACCGCAGTCTCCAGGGGCGCGACAAGCCTCAGCAATTGCACGGCGATGTTCTTTTCCGCGTCGGGCTTGGGCTCGGCCATGCCGCGGCTGTCCATGACGATCCCCATGATCCGTTTCCGGATGGACTTCTCGTCGCCGAAGATGGGGATCGTGTTGTTGTAGCTCTTGGACATCTTTTGGCCGTCCAGCCCCGGCACCACGGCGACCTCGTCACGGATGCGCGGCTCGGGCACCACGAAGGTCTCGCCGTACAAGAGGTTGAACTTGATCGCGATGTCCCGCGTGACCTCAAGGTGCTGCTTCTGGTCCCGACCGACCGGCACGACATTCGAGTCGTAGAGCAAGATGTCGGCGGCCATCAGAACCGGATACGCGAACAACCCATGGTTCACGGCGCCGGCGTCGCCATCGGCAAGGCGAGCCATCTTGTCCTTGTAGCTGTGGCAACGTTCGAGCAGCCCCATCGGCGTCACCGTCGAAAGCAGCCACGCCAGCTCCGTGTGCTCGGGCGTATCCGATTGCTTCCAGAAGATGCACCGGGCTGGGTCCAGGCCGCACGCCAGGAAGTCCAGGGCCACGTCGAACGTGTACTGACGGCGCAGGGCCGGGTCCGTCAGCGACGTCATGGAATGATAGTTGGCGATGAAGTAGAAGGCCTCGCCCTGCTCCTGGAGCTGGATCGCGGGAAGCATGGCCCCGAAGTAGTTTCCCAGGTGGAGCGTGCCGCTCGGCTGGATGCCCGTGAGGATGCGCATGGACGAAACGCTACCCGGACGCGCAAAACACCGCGACACCCGATTGCTCCCCGACGCTGGGCAGGATTGCGGTAATCCCGCGGTGGCTGCATCGCGTGGGAGCGCATGTTGCCATGTGGGACGCCGCCCCATGCCACCGCCCTGCGGGACCCGTCAGCTTCCCGCTGCCCGCCCAGATCGCGCCAACAACTCCGGGATGCATGGAGGCGCCACATTCCGGCCGCGGTCAGAGTGGCAGCGGCATCCTGCCGCGGATCCATGCGGGGCAAGCGGATGGAAGCCGATTCCACTTTCACTCGGCCTGTGGATCACGGCTTCCGCCGGAAAACGCTCGGATGACTCGGGTGACACGGATGGGCTCAAGCCGGGAGGTTTCATCCATAGCGCATGCGCCCAGGCCCACGATCCGCCGCTTGCAGCCCGTTCCAATCCCACATGGAAATGAGGACAACGTCCTTGCGGCCAAGCCACTCCACGTCAACCCGGGGGCTTCGACGCGGGACCGGCGGCACCGGCCGGAGGAGGAGGAGGCGCGGGCACGGTTCCCTGCGCCGGCGGGGCGTTGGTGGTCGGCGCGCCAAAGGACGCAGGAAGCTTGAGCTCGGTGCGAAGCCGGTCGCGAAACTCCGTGGACGTGCCCGACTGGGGATCCAACAGGCGGAGAAGGCTGTTGCGCTTGAGTTCGTCGAACGGTCCCAGGGGCAATCGCTTGACCGCGCTCTTGTGGGTGGTGCGGGCCTCGAAGTTGGAATGCACCCGCTGGGCCATCAGCATGAGGCCTTGGAACTGGTCGGCGTCGCCCTCCACGAGGTGGACGTAGGAGGCCTCGATGAGGCCCTCGACGATGGCCATGGAGCGGTCGCGGGAGGTTTCGCCGACGTCCTCCGTGATGCGGGACAGCGCGTAGTCCTCGAGGGTCCACTCGGCGGGGATGGCCGAGTTGGTGCCATAGGTGGAGCGGCAGTACTCGAACCACCTCCGGGCATCGCGTTGGCGATTGTAGGCGTAGAGGAAATACACGGCGTCCTTGAGGAAGTTGCGATGCGCGCGTTGGAAGCTGTCCTTCATGCCCTCCTCCTCCTCCGCGTCGATCTGGAGAAGGTAGGCGCGGGAGGCGTTGTCGATCATGTCCAGGTTGGGCGCGAACTGGATGCGTTGGGCGAGGGAATTGGTGACGAGGCGACCGCGTTGGAAGGCCATCATCATGGGCTGGAAGATGTTCCGGCGGAGCATGCGGACGTCGCCCGCGCCGCGCCCGATCTTGAGGCCGCGCGTGGCCCAGTAGATGGCGTGGGTCTCGGGCAGTCGCCATTCGAGGGGGCCGTAGGTGTCATCGACCTCCTTCATGAGGGCGGGCTCCAGCTTGTAACGCTCGACGAGCGTCTGGACGCGCTTCTTGTCGTCGTCTGAAACGGGCTTCAGCAAGACGTCGTAGTTGGGGCGCCCGCCCGGGAGCAGGGCCTGCATCTCCTCGGCCCAGTGGGCTTTGTAGGCGAGGTGGGCGTCGTCGAGGTTGGCCCCCATCTTGTGGTGGAAATGCCGGGCCAGCTCGGAATGAATGTCGATGGCGCGGGGGTTGTACTTGAGCCCTTCGTCGCGCAGCAGCTCGATGCCGCGCTGGACCCAAAGCCATCGGTCCTCGGGGTCCGGGAACTTGACCGAGATATTGTAGGAAAGGTTCCACGCGAGGTGGACCCACACGGCGGAGAAATGCGGCTGGAGCTTCGTGATCCAGTCGGCGAGCTGGACGGCCTCGAAGTGCTTGCCGTCGTCCTGGAGCTCCGTGGAACGAATCCAGAGGGCGTTGGCAATCAACCCGCGGAAACCGCCCAGGGCGACCGTGGTGAAGGCGAGCACGGGCGGGGCGTTGGACAACACCGCCGAGCGGGTGAGGCCCAGCTCGTCGCGGTCGCGATTCAGGCGGGCCTGGAAGAAGTGCCCGGCCACGACGGCGGCCACCGCGATGAAGACCAAGAGTGCCTTGCGCGCGTTCATGTGGGCATGGCGATCTCGCGCCGGGTGAAGATGAGCATCCCGGCCACCCCGAGCCCGCCGCCGGTGACGCCGACGACCAAGGCGACGGCCCGGGCAAGCTCGGCCCAGGTGATGGATCGGCCGGTGGCCAACGCGTCCACGGGCGAGAAGGACGAGACCTGGTTGAGGATCCAATAGGCGGTGCCGTACACGCGCACGGCGGCCTGGTTGACGAGGGAATTGGCGGACACGACGCCCGTCTCGTGGTTGATGCCCACCACCCCGCCCTGCTCCACCACCTGCTTGAGCGTCCCGGACGACAACCCGATGACGAGCAAGCCCAGGGACAGGAAGGACGCGACCGGGAAGGACAAGAACGAGGCGGAGAAGAGTCCGATGGCCGTGAGGAGCCCGAGCCAAGCCAGGATCACGCACAGGCCCCGCGCGAAGTTCACGGCAAACGGGGCCTCGGGGCACAGCACCTGGATGCCTTCATCCAGCGGGAACACCACCGTGAGCTTGCCCAGGTTGGCGTAACGCAGCGACAGGCTGCCGTCGGGCTCGATCAGATCGCCGGGGATCTCGAACTCGGAGGGGACGTCGGGGCCGAAGTTGTTGCTGAAACGCACGGGCCGCGCCTGGCGGACGTTGCCGATCTCCCAGCCGTGGTCGAAGGACGCGTCGAGTCCCACGTATTCGGGGGTGAAGAACTTCACCCGGATGTAAAGCATGCGGCCCTTGAACTTCTCGCGGGCACCCGGCCCGAGGTTGAAGTCGAAGGGCACCGGACGGTACTGCCCGGGCGCGACGGCCTGGAGCCGCCCCTCCAGTTGCGCGCGGACCTGCTTTCGGACGAACTCGGGGTTCATCTGCGCCACGGTGGGGTCGCGACGCCGCTTCTCGAACTCGCGCTCGGTCTCGGCTTCGAGATCAACGCGGGCGGCACGCATCGGCTCGCGGGCGACCAGGATTTCATTGCGGAGCTTGGCGAGCTGCGCCTCCGGGAGCTGCGCGGCGCGAACATGGAGCAGCCCGTACACGATGGTGCCTGCGATGGCGACCATGCCGACGTTGAGCGTCATGATGCCCAGCCACTTGCCCAGCCAGACCTGCCAACGCGGGATGGGCTTCACCACGACGAGGAACAGGGACATGTCCTCGATGTCCCGCGCCAGGGTGCCGCACGCGAGCCACAGGCTGGAGAAGCCCAGCAGCGTCGTGATGGCCGTCAACGTGTACGCCAGGAGGATCTGGGAGAAGCCGGTGGCGGTGCCGTCGTGCTTGATGATCAACGGCAGCGCAAACACGGCGGCCACGAGGATGGCCAGCAACACCACCACGAGCTTGTACCGGAACGCCGCCTTGACCGTCAGCAACGCGACGGACAGCAACGGGCGCCAGGGCTTGGGCGCCACGTCGGGCACGCCGCCGACTTGCCGAGCCTTCCACTCCGGCAGCGGATCGCCGCCCACCTGCGCGAGCATGGCGATCGCGGTCGCCGCATCCCGGGCCGGGATCGTGCAGGCGTAGGCCAAGCCTCGCCTTTCGGCCGCCAGCTCGCGCAATGCCCGCGCGGAAAGGCCCACGAACAACCCCATGACCCCCTGCAACGCCACGTAGAATCCCCACGGGACGCGGTTGGCATACAGCACGCCCAGCAGAAGCCCATGGACCACGCCCAGGACCAAGCCCTCCACCCACAGGCGCTGCATCAGGATCCACGCCCACGACAACAGGAACCCCGTCGGCGAAAACCCGAGGGGCACCGCCGCGCGGTTTCCCATGTCGTCCGTGTAGATCTCGAAGGAGCGCTTCATGCGGCGGTGATGGCCGGGCTACTTCCTGTTCCCGCCCAGAAGGCCGGAAAGCTTGTCGTTGGCCTTCGCGATGTCGGCCGGGCTGGCCTCCGGACCCGGGCTCGCCGCGATGGCCGGGCCCGCGTCGGGCGTGGTCCCAGAGGCGGGCGCGGCAGGTTGGGAGAGGGATTCCAACCGTGCGACGTTGATGGCGGGCGCGACCGGCTCGGGGATGGAGGACAAAGTGGGTTCGGCGGCGGCCGATGGCTTCGAGAGCCGGTCCAGGACGGCCTCGGCCTGGGAGACGGGATTCTCGGCGGAACCACCGCGAATGAACTGGGCCACCTTGTTGCCGGACGTGGCGCCGCTGGTATCGCCCTGGGCGCGCGCCTTCTCGACGACCTCGAGGAAGAAGCCCTCGAGGTTCTGCGTCGGGTTGTCGAGCCGCACCTTGTCGCCGCCCTCCGCCCGCAGGATGGCCAGGGCCTTCTCGGTCGTCTCGCGGGAGAGAATCGGCGCGGTGATGCGCACTTGGTCCGGCCGGGCGAGGAGGTCGTGGAGGGGGCCCTGGGCATGGATGCGACCGCCATAGTAGATGACGACCCGGTCGCAAAGGTCCTCGACGTCGGCGAGGAGATGGGACGACAGGATGACGGTCTTCCCGCGGCGGGCGAGGGCCATGATGAGGTCCTTGACCTCGCGACAACCGAGGGGGTCGAGGCCGGCGGTGGGTTCGTCGAGGATGACCAAGTCCGGGTCATTGACGAGGGCCTGGGCGATGCCGATGCGGCGTTGCATGCCCTTGGAGAACTCGCCCACGGTCCGGGACCGGGCCTGGTTGAGTCCCACCATCTCGATCAACTGCTCCGTGCGGTTGCGGCGGTCGGAGGAGTCGAGCTGGAAGAGGGAGCCGAAGAAGTCGAGCGTCTCGCCGGGGTTGAGGTAGCGGTAGAGGTAGGATTCCTCCGGCAGATAGCCGATGCGTGCCTTGGTGCGAACGTCGCGGGGGGATTGGTTGAAGACGGTGATGTGGCCCTTCGTGGGGTACAGCAACCCTAGGAGCATCTTGATGGTGGTGGACTTGCCGGAGCCATTCGGGCCCAGGAGGCCGAAGATCTCGCCGCGACGGATCTCGAAGTCCACGTTGTCCACCGCGCGGGCCTTGGGCCGTCCCCAGAAGTCCTTGAACACCTTGGTCAGGCCGACGGCCCGGACGACGACCTCGTCGGAGGGGGCGGGCCGTGCGGAGGGCGCGGCCGGAAGCGGGGCGGTGGGATGGGCCATGGCGTGGGCGTTGGGTGGCGGGTGTCTCGGGCGTCAGGCCGATGCGAAGGCGGGCCGGGCCGGGGCCCCTCCGGCCGGCGCATCCGGGGCGGAGGCCGACGCGCCTTGGAAGGCTTCGAGTTCCTCGCCCATGCGTACGAGCCGGGCGGAGTTGAACACAACGATCAGGGATCCGGCGTTGTGCATGATGGCGGCGACAATGGGGTTGAGGTAGCCCAGCGCTGCGGCGGCGAGGCCCCCGATGATGAAGAACACGCCGAAGAGGAAGTTCTGGTTGATGACCGAGCGCGACATGCGGCTGAGGCGGACGAGGAACGGGAGCCGCCGCAGGTCGTTGTTCATGAGCGCGATGGTGGCGGAGTTGACGGCCACCTCGGAGCCGGCCGCTCCCATGGCGATGGAGATGTCCCCGGCCGCCAGCGCGGGGGCGTCGTTCACGCCGTCGCCGATGACGGCCACGCGATGGCCCTTGGCCTTGGTCTGGCGGACGAACTCGACCTTGTCCTGCGGCAGGCACTCGGCCACGACCTCCTCGATCCCGATCTCCTTGGCAACCCGGTCCGCGACGGGCTTGCGGTCGCCGGAAACCATGGCAACCCGGCGGATGCCGGCGTCGTGGAGGTCCTTCAGGGCGTCGGCGGCCTCGGGACGCGTCTGGTCCTGCAAGCCCACCCAGCCGATGCACTCGCCATCCGCCGCGACAAACAGCAGCGAGAACCCCGCCGTCTCGTCGAGGTCCACCGTCGAGGTGAAGCCGTCGCGAACGCCCTGGTCGCGCAGGAACGCGGCGCGACCGATGACCACGCGGCGCCCGTCCACCGTGGCCGAGACGCCCCGGCCGGCCGTCTCCTTGAAGTCCGTCACGGCGGCCAGCGGGACGCCCGCCTCGTCGGCCAGCTGAACCATGGCCCGCGCCGTCGGGTGATTGGAGTAGCGCTCGGCGGAGGCGGCTGCGCGCAGCAGGTCGGCGGCGGTCGTGGTGCCCACGGGATGGAGCCGCGACACCACCAGCTTCCCGGTGGTGAGCGTGCCGGTCTTGTCGAAGACGAAGGCGGAGATGCGGGCGGCCGCCTCGAGGTCGGCGATGTTCTTGACAAGGATGCCGAGCCGCGCGGCGGCCGACAGGGCGGCAACCATGGCGGTGGGCGTGGCCAGCACGAAGGCGCAGGGGCAGGCGACGACCACGACGGCGATGACGCGGTTGAGGTCGCGGGTGAAGGCCCAGACGAGGCCGGCGATGACGAGGACCAGGGGCGTGTAGTAGCCCATGTACTGGTCGATGATCCTCATGAACGGGAGCTTGGTCTTCTCCGCAGCCAGGATCAGCTCGCGGACGCGGCCGATGGTCGTGTCTTGGCCGGCCTTGGTGACGCGCACCTCCAACGCCCCGGTGAGGTTGATCGTCCCGGCGAACACCTGGTCCCCGGGCCCCTTGTCCACGGGGAGGGATTCGCCCGTGATGTTCGCCTGGTTGATGGACCCCTGCCCCGACGCGATCTGGCCGTCGGCGGCGATGTTGTCACCGGGCCGGACGAGGATGACGTCGCCGACGCGCAGCTCGGAGGCGGGCACCTCCTCCTCCTTGCTGCCGGACAAGCGCCGGGCCTTGGTGGGGGTGAGCTTGACGAGGGACTGGATGGAGGCGCGGGCACCGGCCGCCGTGCGGGTCTCGATCAACTCGCCCAGGAGCATGAAGAAGGCGACGATGCCGGCGGTCTTGAAGTCGCCGGTGACGGCCGACGCGAGGACGCCGAGGGCAACGAGCTCGTTGATCGAAAGGCGGCCGAGGCGCAGGTCCCTGAACGCGACCACCAGGATGGGCCACCCGAGGATGCACGCGCCGACCAGCGCGGAGAGCTCGCCGACGGTCGCGCCCTTGGCGAAGAACCAGTCCACGACGAACGAGTTGGCGACGAAGACGGCGCCCAGCAGCGTCTGCCAAAGGCGGACGTTCGTGTGGGAATGGTCGAGGCCGCCGTGGTCGTGGCCGCAATCGCACCCGGGCTCGTGCTTGGCGGGGTCGTTGTCGAGGCTGATGAGCGATGTGACTTGCATGGCTGGGAAGGAGCGGGGGTTGGGGGGGCGGCGGTTGCTTGACGGGATGGGCGTGGCTCAGCGTCCGGGCGACGGGGTGCGGACCTCGGGCTCGCGGCTCAGGTTGAGGCGGAGTTCATCCACGCGGCCGGGCTGAAAGAACTTGTCGGTGGCATTGGTCAGGACGCGCCCGATGGCCGCGATGCGAAGGCGCTCGCGGAGCAGGCGCGGGTTGTTGCGGTACTCGGGCAACTGCTGGGAGAAGAACTGGGCGTCGGCGGAGACGGCCTGCATGAGGGCGTTGCTCAGGGCCAGGCCGGTGTCGAGGGTCCGCTTGGCCTCGCCGCTCGCCTCGCGGGTGATGCGGTCAAACTCGCCCTGGGCCTCGTTGATCTTCTTGGACCGTTCCTGCTCGGCGGCGATGACGCTGTCGAAGTAGGCCTTCACGAACAAGGGCGCGGCGACCTCGACGTCGAGCGTGTCGAGGGAGACGCCCAGGCCATGCCGCTCGATGAGGTCGGCGACCCGGAGCCGGATGGCGTCGCGGAACTGGACGCGCTTCTTGTAGAGGGCGTCGTCGGCCGTGTGGCGGACGGCGGCCCAATGGATGGCGTTGTCGAGGGCCGAGCGCAGGAGGTTGGTGGCGTTGGAGAACTCGAACGTGTGCGCCACGGGGTTCGAGATGCGGTACCGCAGGGAGGCGCGGACGTGGAGGATGTTGCCATCGGACGTCAGCACGTGGCCATCGACGCCCGGCGCGAGCGACGGGTTGGCGGGCGGGGTGACGCCGGCCGCCTCCTCCTCCGGTGAGATGGCGTACCATGCCCGGGTGGACCGGATGACCTGCGACTCGCCGATGGGGATGCGGACGATCTCGTCGATGGGATAGGGAAGCGCCCAGTGCAGGCCCTGGCGCTGGATGGCCTCGGCGCCCTCACCCACGACGCGGCCGAAGCGGAGCACGACGGCGACCTCGTTGGGGTTGACGGTGAAGACGCAGGAGAAGACCGCGGCTGCGGCAAGGATGCCGGACAGGATGCGGACGATGACGAGGGAGCTGCCCAGGGCCTCGGACAAGGCCTGCGACGAGGCGTCGTCCGAGGGCACCGGGTTGCCCGTGGGCCGGAGGTTGCCGGAGGTGGGGGCGCTCATGGCGGTTAGCGTCCGGCGGACGGACGGACGACGGGGAGGTTGGTGAGCATGTCGCCCTTCAGCAGGTTGAAGGGCGGCGTGCGCTCGTCGAGGATGAGGGTCGAGCGGTCCTTCAACGACCCCTCCAACGAGCGGAGCGAGAGGAGGAACACGGCCAGCTCAGGGTCCTGCTGCATCACCCGGTAATGCTGGGTCGCCTCGGCCTCGGCCTCGCCGTAGATCTTCTGGGCCTGGTTCTCCGCCTCGGCCACGAGCTTCTTGCGCTGCAAGTCGGCCTCCGAACGGATGCGGTCGGCCTCGGCGTTGCCCTCGCCCTGGTACTTCTTCACGAGCTTCTCGCGCTCGGTCTTCATGCGCTCGAAGACCTTGCTGGTGAGCGACTCGGGCAGGCCCAGCTCCTTGATCCCCACCATCTGGATGGCGATGCCATACGCGGACAACGCCGTCCCGGCCATGGCCGCCCGCATCTCGCCCTCGATCACGTCGAACTTCACCTGCTCGGGGTTCGGGGAGATGAGGTCCGTGAAGTCATGGCTGCCGATGACGGAGTTCTTGGCGTCTCGGACGACGTTCTCGAGCGCCTGCTCGGCCTTGAGCAGGTCCCCATTGAACGACTCCAGGAAGCGGCGCGGGTCGGCGATGCGCCACCCGACATAGATGGAGAGGATGGGCGACTTCTTGTCGCGGGTGAACTGCTGCTCGTACTTGCGCTCGAAGCTCTGCAGGCGCTTGTCGAACTTGTATACCTTCTGGATGGGCAACGGGGCCCGGAAATAGAGGCCGGCGTTCGTGTAGCTGTTCGCGTAGCGACCAAACGTGGTCACGACGGCGACCTCCGTGGTCCGCACCTGGAAGCAAAACAGCAGGGCGAGGAACACGACGAGCAACATGCCGCCAACCAGCAGCGTGAGGGGGTTCTTCTTCTTCATCGGGAAAACTTCGGGTTCAGGGTGCGAGGGTCGTGGGTCACTTCTTCTCGTCGCCGCGCTTCACGGGTTCCAAGGGGGTGTCCAGCAGGTCGCGGCGCAACTTCTCGGTCAGGTCGAGGATGACGACGTCATGCGTGTTCGTGGGCAGGACGACATACTTGCGGGTGGATGCCAGGGTGGTGCGCAGGGTCTCGAGGTAGTTGCGCGCCGGGTACACGTCGGGCGCGGCCTTGAAGGCGGCCACCTGGTGGACGAACCGCGCCGAGCGGCCTTGGGCGTCGTTCACGAGCCCCGAGGCCCCCGCCTTCGCCGCATTCACCGTCCGCGACGCCGTGGCACGCGCGGCGGGAAGGGTCTCGTTCGCGTAGCCCTCCGCCTCCAGGATGCGCGCCTCGCGCTCCTGCTCCGCGCCGATGACCTGCTCGTAGGATGCCGCCACGCGATGGTCCTTGTTGCCCATGGGCGGGTGAATGTCCTGCAACCCCACGAAGATGATCTCGGACCCCAACCCCGCGCTGGCCGACGCCTCCTGGATGCGCGCACGCAGCACGCGGGCGGCCTCGCCCCGCCCGCTGGACATCAACGTGTCGATGTCCACCGACGCGAGGTACCGGACCACCTCGCGGTTGGCGACCTGCTCGAGCAACCGCGCGGGCTCGACGTGGTTGTAGGCCCACTGCTGGGCGTTGGTGACCACGAACTGCACCGGGATGGAGACCGTCAGCAGGTTGGCCGGCACCGTCTGGTCCGTGTCGCCAGCCGCCGCCTGCTCGCGCGACGCCACCAGCAGGTTGAACTCCGTCTTGTAGTGAGGCCGCGTCCACAGGACGGTGTTGTCCTTCTCCAAGTTGGCGTCGGGCACGAAGCCCACGTTGAACGACTGCACCGCGCGCGTGTTGATCCGCTGCACCGAGTCGATCGGCCACGGCAGCTTGAGGTGAAGCCCAGGGTCCAGCGTGGCCACCGGCGTCCCAAAGCGCTCCTGCAAGCCCTGCTCGCCCGGGTCGATGACCACCAACGCCGTCGAAAGCCACAGGGCCCCAGCCTGCGCGAGGACCAGCCATGCGATGGCCCCCTCCAGGAACCGGTAGAACCATGTCTCGCTGACCTTGAACCCGAACTGGTAGTCCAAGGCCTGCGCCGCAGTCGAAAACAACCCCGTGGGCTGGCCCAGGATGCCCACCAGGCGGCTCTCGTAAATCAACCGCTGCTCCCGCCCCTTGACCCGCGGCCGGTACGCCTCGAACACCAGCGCGATGAGCGTCTCCAAGGCGATCAACCCCAGCAACACCACCGCCCCCATCGTCACGTGCCGGTCCCACGCCGGGTAGCTCGCATACGTCGCCACGCCCGTGCCCGCCGCCATGAACGACACCAACGCCCCCAACACCAAGTGGGACGCCCCCGGGCGCACCAACGTCAGCGACGCATAACGCGCCAGCTTCGACGCGTACAACCCCAGCAACAGCAGCACCAACCCCATCCCCGCGAACGACGCGCTCGCCAGCATCGCGCGATCTGCCCCCGGCGCCGACCAACCCTTCCACGCCCGCCAGAACCACCACGCCGCCCCCGCCTGGCCTGCGAACAGCAACACGGTGAACCCCGGCACCACCCAACGCTCGAACGAGCGCCGCGCCCGTTGCGCCGGGAAGGCGTCCGCCGCCGATTCCGCAAACAGGGACGAGTCGGACCGCCTCCGGGCCAGGTCCTCCATCTCAACGCGCTCGGCCTCCTCGCGCGCGGCGAGGCGCATCTGGAACCAGCTCACCAAGGCCACCAACGCCCCCAGCATCAGGAGGGCCGCCGCGACCTCGCCGGCGGACGAGCCGGCCAGTCGCGAGAGCACCTCGGCCACCACCGCCGCCAGCAGCAGCGCCAAGAAGTTGGTCAGGCCCGTCCGGTTGAATTGCGCATCCATGGTTCCGAAAATTCCCTCCTCCCGCATCAGCCCAGCTCGCGTTCCTCGAACAACAGCAACGCGCACGACAACGCCACGGTGACGACCGTCGCCGCATATCCCGCCGCACGGCCCACGTAGGCCCAAGGAATCCGTCCCTTGTCCTCCAACGCCTCCGCCAGGTAGAGCTGCTGCCAGTTCGGCGTCAGGTCGTACAAGACCTGCGCCCACCACGCCCCGCCCTGCGCCGGCCGCAGGAACAGGTAGTCCGAGACCAGCCCGATCCCGAAGAACGCCAGGCACACCGCCAGCGTCGGGATCGTGTCCAGCCTCGTGGAGCACGCCAACGCCAGCGCGGCGATCATCCACAGCGCGAACAAGATCAACACCACGGCCGGCAGCAGCCTCCAGTCTGCCGCCGCCATCTCCCCGAACGCGAGCTGCTTCTGCGTCCCAAACGTCACCCACGCCGCCGCGCCCGTCGTCAACGCCATCCACGCCGCCACCGCGTCCGCCACGAAGACCCGCCGCAGGAAGAAGTTGAGGAAGCCCGCCACCCCATACGCGCCCAGTCCCGCCCCGTAGTACATGGCCAAAGCCTGCACGTCCGTGTCCCCGTACGCATCAAACGCCATCCAGCTGGACAGCAAGCCCGCCACCAGGTTGGAGCCCGTCAACAACGTCAGCGTCCCCGCCAGCCCCGCGTACTTGCCCAGGATGAAGGTCCCTCGCCCCACCGGCTTCGCGAGCACCGTCAGGGCCGTTCCCGACCGGATCTCCTGGGCCACGGACGACGAGGCGCACAGCACCGCCCCCAGCAACCCCGCCAGCAACGTCACCGCCAGGGCCATGTCCTTCACCAGCTTCGGGTCCTCTCCCAGCCCGAAATACGGCACCGCCGCGAGGAAGACGATGAAGGAACCCGACGAAGTCAGGAGCAGCAGGTAAATAGGCTGCCGCACCAACTCCATGAAGGCATTCACTGCAATCGTGAGAAACGGACGCATGCGCTCGGCGGAAACTGTGTGGCCTCGATCATACAGACACCCCCCGACGGGTCAATCGACGGTTGCTTCCCGCCTGCGGGCGGCCCGTTCCGCCGTTTTGCAGGCCACGTACCCTCACGCCGCGCGCCCCTGGGACCGCGCCCGTCCCCGGGCGCAGACTCCGGCCAAGCGGCCGGGGACGGCCGCGCTCCCAGGCCATGACGCTCACGCCCCACGCGTGCCATCGGCACCCGTCTTCACGCCGGCCGCGAGCAACGTCTCGAAGTGCGGCGGCTCGTCCTCGCGTGACACCACGCTGACCTCGATGGAGACAAACCCGGCCTGCTCCAGCCATCGCTGCAAGTCGGCCGAGGCGAACCCCAGCCACCGGTCCCCGTACCGTTCGCGGGCCTGTTCAAACCGGTGCTGGACCAAGTCGAGGACCAGGACCTGTCCACCGGGCCGCAGGATCCGATGCGCCGCGCGGACCGCCTGGGCGGGGTCGTCCGCGTGATGCAAGGCATGGCTCAGGATCGCCACGTCCACGCTCGCGTCGGCAACGGGCGGCCGCATGATGTCACCGAGGCGGAACTCGAGGTTCGTCATCCCGTTTTGACGCGCCTTGCGGGTCCCGAACTCCACCATGCGTTCCGAGTTGTCCACGGCGATGACCCGGCGGCAACGATGCGCCAGGAGCTCGGCCACCAAGCCCTCGCCCGACCCAAGGTCCGCGACGTCGAGGGGCGGCAACATGCGAAGCAGCAAGTGTCCCAGCGCCTGCCAAGAGCGGCCGGGCCCGTAGATGCGGTCGAACCGGCCCGCCACGTGGTTGAAGTAGGCCTGGGCGCGCTCCTCGCGCAGCGCCAGGACCCGCCGAAGGTTGACGAGGTCCGACTCGCGCTCCGGAAGCTCGGACGCCCCCTTGGCGGCGGATGCCACCAAGGCATCCAGCCCGCCCGGAAGCCCCGCGCAAAGGGCGTAGAAGCTGCGGCGGCCGTCCTTCCGCAACGCAACCAACCCGGCTTCTGTCAACAGCCCGAGGTGCGTCGAGATGCGCGACTGCCCCAGCCGCGTGACCTCCTGCATCTCGTTCACCGACAACTCGCCCGCGCCCAGCAACGCGACGAGCCGCAGGCGCGTCGGGTCGGACAATGCACGCAAGGCCTTGAGGGTGTCGCCCATATCGAGGCCATCGTTCGGTCCTTCGGCCCCCGTTTCAAGCCCACCCTCCGTCCACCCACCGCCGGCGGATTGCACAGGGTTGCGGTGTTGGTGACTCGAATGCCGCCCATGGGATGAAAGAGGGAAGAAACGAGGTTGAAACCGATCTCATTCCTGTAACCCGTCCCATCCCTTCCGCCTCACCACCAGCAGCTTGGGAAGGCGATCCTCCGCACTTCCCACGCATTGCGCATGACAATGACCACGGTTCCGCACAGGGAGATTCTTGTAGATGCCGCCACGGGGGCGAGGCATCCGGTTTTTGCAGACGAGCCCGAGTTGGAATCCGATCCGAAGGCGTGGCCGTCCATCCACGTGGAGCAACGCCGCTTCGGCGCGCACGAACGAGGGCCGGTGCTGCCCTTGAACCACATGGTGATCGTCCACCTGGATGGCGCGTCGGACATCGAGGTGGCGGACAACGGGACGTTTCGCCCGTACCGGGTGTTGCCGGGCCAAGTGAGCTTGTTTCCCGCTGGCAGCGTCTTCGCGGCACGCACGCGGTCCGCAGGTCGCTTCTACTCGGTGTCGCTGACGTCCCAATTCGTGGCCAACCACGGGATGCCGCCCGAGAGCGACGTCCTGCCGGATCTGGTTCCTTTGCGGGCCGTCACGGACGGGGTGGTGAAGACCCTTTGTGACCGGATTCGCGACGAGGTGATCGCGCGGCATCCGGACGGAAGGTTCTACGTGGAGGCGTTGGGCGCGGCCTTGGCGGCGCACCTCACGCGGAACTACCTGAAGCCCGGGGCGTCATCGACGGCGGGAAATGGGCGCGGCCTGACGCCCAACCAACTGCGGAAGGCGGTGGAGTTCATGAGGGACCGGCTGGGGCAGGAGCTGCCCTTGGAAGCGATCGCCAAGGCGGCAGGCCTGAGCGCGTTTCACTTCGCGCGTCGATTCAAGGTGGCGACGGGGTACGCGCCGCACCAATTCCTGATCCGGCAACGGATTGAACGGGCGCGACACCTGTTGATGCACACCAAGGTGTCGTTGGTCGAGGTCGCCCACCAATGCGGCTTCTGCGACCAATCCCACCTGACCAATCACTTCCGGCGCGTCACGGGCATGACCCCGCGGCGCTTTCGCAACCGGGAAGCGGAATAGGCGCCACGCGGCGCGGGGTCGCGGGTCCAGGCGGCCCGGGACGCCGGCATTTACCTCCGCGTGGAGCGCTCGGCCATCCAATAGACGTCGCGCTTGAGGTCGGGCCGCGAGCCGATGGCGATGTTGAGCTGGAGGAGGTTGCCCTTGCGGACGGGACGCCGGAGCTCGGCGGACTTCCAGTTGTGGATCTCGGAATGGCCGTCGGCGAAGGCGAAGCCGGCGGAGTTGCCATGATATTGGGCCGGATAATCCACCAGCTTCATCATGGAGTCGGGGCTGCCCGTCACGAAGCCGTTCATGTCCACGACGAAGTAGCCGTCGTTGATGGAATCCTCGCGCTCGTCGAGGAGGACGAAGGTCTGGGAGGGGCCGGGGTTCGAGATGTCGGACTCCTTGAGGTAAACCTTCCAACCCGGGCCTGATTCGCCCCAGGGCGGGCCTCCCACCCAGTTGTTCATCGACATGGAACGGATGCGCGGGACCTTGCGTCTCTGGCGCGTGTCGAAGCCCATGGTGGTATCCGCCGGGCAATGCCAGATGCCGATGGAATTGCCGCAGTATTTCCAGAGCACGCTCTTCTTGGTGAACATCTCATGGTCCCAGTTGTCCTGCCGTGATTCCTGGCCGCGCGAGGCGTCGAGCCAGCTTCCCCCCGTCCAGTTGGGCGTCTCGCGGGTGGAGCCGGGCGCGGTCCAGTTGGCGGCGCCCACGAGCCGCTCGGAGTTGTCGTCGGCATACAGCTTCCAGGCGAGCATGAGCTGCTTGGTGTTGTTCATGCACGTGACCCCTTGCGCGCGTTGCTTCGCCTTGCCCAGCGCCGGCAGGAGCATGCCCGCGAGGATGGCGATGATGGCAATGACCACGAGGAGTTCGATGAGGGTGAAGCCCGCCGGGGACTTCGGCCCGGCATGGCGCAAGGCCGTGAGACGATGAGCACGCATAGGATCGATAGCATGGCAACCCAGCCCGCGCCGTTTTGCAAGCGCCGAGGAACCACCTCACCCGCCGCATGAGGACGATCGGCCGACGCCTGCTGCGCCATCACCCTCCTATCAACCGAACGGGCCCGGCTACGCCAGGATCTTCTGCACGACCTCGCCGTGGACGTCGGTGAGCCGGAAGTCACGGCCTTGGAACCGGTAGGTCAGGCGGGTGTGGTCGAAGCCGAGGAGGTGCAGGATGGTGGCGTTGAGGTCGTGGACGTGGACCTTGTCGCGCGTGGCGTTGAAGCCGAGGTCGTCGGACTCGCCATGGGTGTGGCCGGGCTTGATGCCGCCCCCCGCCAGCAACATCGAGAAGCAGTTCGGGTGATGGTCGCGGCCGTCGTTGCCCCCTTGCACCATGGGCGTGCGACCGAACTCCCCTCCCCACACAACGAGGGTGTCGTCCAGCAATCCGCGCTGGCGCAGGTCGCGGATCAGGGCGGCGGTGGGGCGGTCGGTGTTGGCGCAGTTGCGCTTGAGGTCGTTGACGAGGCTTCCGTGCTGGTCCCACGCCTCGTGGAACACCTGGACGAAGCGGACGCCCCGCTCGACGAGCCGGCGTGCTAGGAGGCAGGCATTGGCGAACGTGGGCTTGCCGGGCTCGGCCCCGTAGGCTTCCAGCGTGGCCTTGGACTCGCGCGAGAGGTCCATCAACTCGGGGGCGCTGGATTGCATGCGGTAGGCCATCTCATAGGCCGCGATGCGCGCCGCGATCTCGGGGTCCCCTACCGCGCCCAGGCGCCGGGCGTTGATGCGCTGGATCACATCGAGGGAATCCCGCTGCAGCCCGGCGTCGATGCCCTTGGGGTTGCCCAGGAAGAGGACGGGGTCGCCGCCCGTGCGGAACAACGTGCCGCCATGAGGCGTGGGGAGGAAGCCGGAGCCCCAGTTCGAGCTGCCGC
This sequence comes from uncultured Verrucomicrobiota bacterium, assembly GCA_903880005.1. Lineage (GTDB taxonomy): Bacteria > Verrucomicrobiota > Verrucomicrobiia > Limisphaerales > UBA9464 > UBA6176. Next base: position 65,253 of record CAIRNV010000282.1, read on the forward strand.
CCGAGGGGCCCTTGGACCCGGTGGAAAACACGACGTACGCGGGAAGGTCGCTGCCCTCGCTCCCAAGGCCGTAGGTGGTCCATGCCCCGAGCGACGGCCGCCCAAACTGCTGGGAGCCTGTGGACATGAAGATCTGGGCCGGCGCGTGGTTGAAGGCGTCGGTGTGCATCGACTTCACGATGCACAACTCGTCGGCGACGGATCCCAGGTGGGGCAGGATCTCGGACAACTGGACGCCGGAACGGCCATGGCGCGCGAACTTGAACTTGGGCCCGAGCAGCGTGGAGCTGGGGTTGATGAACGCCGCCCGGTACCCCTCCAGGAGGCTCGGCGGCGGCAGCTTTCCGTTCCAACGCGCCAGCTCGGGCTTGTGGTCAAACAACTCCAGGTGGCTGGGCGCGCCCGCCTGGAAGAGGAAGATCACGCGCTTGGCACGCGGCGCGAAATGAGGCGCGCGCGGCGCGAGCGGGCTCGCGGCGGCGGGCGCGGCGGCCTTCGCGGCATGGGCCTTGCCACCCATCAAGTGATGCAGGGCCATCGTGCCGAGCCCCACGCCGCATTGCTGGAAGAACCAGCGTCGGGTCAGGAACTGGCGGTGCAGCCCAAGGGCCTCGGAGGCGGGGTCGATGCGGTTCATTCGCGGGTGAAGGTTTCGTCGAGGTTGAGGAGCACGCGGGTGACGGCCGTGAGGGCGGCAAGCTGGGTTGGGTTGGAGCCCTTCGGAAGGTCCTGGGGAAGGTCCTTGCCGCCGGCCGCAAGGTCGCGCGCGTCGAGCCATCCATCGGCGACGCGCTGGAGTTGGCGGCGGTACAGATCCTTCAGGTCGGCCTTCTCGGAGGCGTCGGGCCAACGCCCCAGGACGAGCCGAAACGCATGCGCCATGCGCCGGTCGTCCCCGGGGCCCGCCTCGCGCAGCGTGCGGAGCGCGAGCGCCTGGGCGGCCTCGACGAAGAGGGTTTCGTTCAGGGTGGTGAGGGCCTGCAACGGCGTGTTCGACCGCGAACGCCGCACGCACGAGAAGTCCGCGTTGGGCACGTCGAAGTTCTGCAAGGCGGGGAACGGAGTGGAACGACGACGAAAGGTGTACAGGGCGCGCCGATAACGGTTGGTGCCCCGTTCCTCCGTCCATTCAAAGGGCCCGTAGCTCGCCGGTGGCTTGAAGAGGAAATCGGGCGCGGGCGCGAACAGGCTGGGGCCACCGAGGGCAGGATTGAGGAGCCCGCTGCTGGCCAGGGCGATGTCGCGGACGATCTCGCCCTCGACGCGCAGCCGGGGCGCCCGCGCCAGGTGCCGGTTCAAGGGGTCGCGCTGCAAGGCCTCGGGGGTGACAAGGCTCGACTGTCGGTAGGTCGCCGAGGCGACAATGAGGCGATGCAACGCCTTCATGGACCAGCCTTGGTCCATGAACTCGACCGCCAGCCAATCCAGCAGCCCTGGATGGCTGGGCGTAGGTGCCTGGAGGCCGAGGTCCTCCGGCGTCTCCACCAGGCCGCGCCCAAAGTATTGCTGCCAGACCCGGTTCACCACCGCCCGCGCCGTCGTCGGCGAACGACGGTCCACCAGCCACCGCGCAAACGCCAAGCGCCCCGCCCCCGCCTCGGCGGGCAATGGATGAAGGAACGCCGGCACGCCCGCCTCCACGGCCTTGCCCGGCTTCAGCCAGTCGCCGCGCCGCAGGATCGTCGTGACGCGCGGCTCGTCTCGCGGGGCGAGCGTCAACGTCGTGTGCCCCTCGGGCCACTGGCTCCAGAGCGCCTCGATGCGGTCATCGGCCGCCTTCCATTCCGGCACCGTTGTTCGGAAATGGGAGAACAACGCCGCCACCTGCGCGGGCGAACGCTTCCCCGCCGGGATTGCCAGCACGGGCCGCAGCACCGCCGGCACGGGATCCAACGAGGCGTTGGTCATGCCCGCGATCGAGAGGCGGAACCGGCCGAGGTTGTGGTTTTGGTTGTCATCCGAGTTCCATCCGCCGTGCTCCTGCACGAGGTGGAAG
>CAIRNV010000283.1 GCA_903880005.1 uncultured Verrucomicrobiota bacterium
CCGTAACGAGCGAACGACGAAGGATTTGCGCAAGCAGATCGAGCAAGCACGACCGATCCAACTGAATCGTCCCGGCTAAGCCAACCGTTCCGTCAAATCCGGACGCCTTGCCCCGTGCTGGAGGCCGCGTGCCCCATACGCGTTAAGCTTGGAATGTCCGCACACGAAATGCCCGATGCGGCATCCCATGCCTTGGGCTCGTTGGCGAGGGTTTTCGTGTGTTTCGTGTATTTCGTGGTTCCACAAACGCTGAGATGAGGACCTGCTGCATGCAGGGTCGCGTGCTGCCTAGACGAGGCGATTCAATTGGGTGGGACGTCATTGCGAAGCAGATGCTTGCGCAAGCCGAGGCGTGAGCGAGGCGCGGGCCAGTTCGAGGCCCGTCACGAGCAAACGACGAAGGATTTGCGGAAGCAGATCGAGCAAGCACGACCGATCCAACCAAATCGTCCCCGCTAGGTTTGGTGAAGGGAAGCCATGCGAGGTGCTTGGGCGCGGCGAAGGGTTGGAACCACGAAATACACGAAATACACGAAAACGAGGGACTTCTCGTGCCCGCGGATCGTGTACGTGGAGTCGAGTCTTCGCGGGCCGTCCATGGTGCTTGGTTCTCATGACCCGGAGATGAAGCCGATCAAGGCTAACGCTTATGGAGCGCCCAGCCTGCAATACTGGCCAGCCCATCCCAGCCGAGCGTTTTCCAATTCATGAGGCGGAGTCGCCCGCAGAGACGCAGAGACGCAGAGGTTGGAGGTGTCTTCGGCTCATGTCTCCGCGTCTCAGCGGCTCTGCGGGCCATTCTCCTCCAATCCCTTCGCATGTTTGTAGGCCGCGTGCCCCCACGCGGCGGCAAAGATGCCGCATCCCCGAGCGCCGGGTGAGGGCACCCGGCCTACAATCCGGACCGGCCGTCCCAACCGATCGCTATCAAGCTCATGAGGCGGAGTCGCCCGCAGAGACGCAGAGACGCAGAGGTTGGAGGTGTCTTCGGCTCATGTCTCCGCGTCTCTGCGGCTCTGCGGGCCATTCTCCTCCAATCCCTTCGCATGTTTGTAGGCCGCGTGCCCCTACGCGGCGGCAAAGATGTTGCATCTCCGTGCGCCGGGTGAGGGCACCCGGCCTACAAGCCGGACCGGCCGTCCCAACCGATCGCCATCAAGCTCATGAGGCGGAGTCGCCCGCAGAGACGCAGAGGTTGGAGGTTGGAGGTGTCTTCGGCTCATGTCTCCGCGTCTCAGCGGCTCTGCGGGCCATTCTCCTCCAATCCCTTCGCATGTTTGTAGGCCGCGTGCCCCCACGCGGCGGCAAGGAGGCCGCATCCACGAGCGCCGGGTGAGGGCACCCGGCCTACAAGCGGAGTCGCCCGCAGAGACGCAGAGACGCAGAGGTTGGAGGTGTCTTCGGCTCATGTCTCCGCGCCTCGCTCACTCCTCGGCTTGCAGAAGCATCTGCTTCGCAATCACTTCCCTCCCAACTGCATCGTTCCGGCTAAGGGCCCCGGCTCTGTTCGCGTCCCACGTCGTCGCTCGCGCCTCGTTGGACACGAGAATCCCTCGCGGCGAAACACCCGCCAGTTGCGAGACACGACATTAACCCCCGTTGGGGGGACGGCGCTCCAGGAAGGCGCGCAGGACCTTGCGGTCGCGCGTGGGCGGCTCGCAGGCGTTGCCCGTGCAGCAGAAGGCGCGGGTGAACTCCGGGTTGACGGGCAATGCCCGCGCAAAGGGCTCCACGGGGCCGTGGTTGCCCAGGATCACGCGGTTCGGCTCGAACACGCCATGCGCCGTCCGAAGGAGCGCGGTCGTGCTACCGCAGGTCCAGTCGCCCACCAAGACGACGCGCTTGGGCTCCTGCTGCATGAAGTCGAGCGCCATCAGGAGGTGCGGCACCGCCTGCGGCATCTGGTGCAGGCGCTGCGCGAACAACCGCACCGTCCCCTCCGCCGCCTTCCGCCATTCCGGCCGGTCGCAAATGGCCGCGATGCGAAGCAACGCCAGCGCGGCCGTGCTGTTGCCCGAGGGCTCGGCGCCGTCGTAGTCGTCCTTCGTGCGAACCAGGAGGTGGGGCGTGTCCGAGGTGGTTTGCCAGAAGCCGCCTCCCTGCGGGTCGTGGAACCGGGCGACCATGGAGGAGGCGATCTCGACGGCGAACCCCAGGTGGGCCGGGTCGAGCGTGGCCTCGTAAAGGTCCACGAGGCCCGCGAGCAGGTGGGCGTGGCCATCGAGCAACTGGACGCCGTTGCGTTCGCCCTCGCGCCAGCGGTGGTGCAACACCCCGCGGTCGGCCTCCCACAAGTTGGCCCGGATGAAGGCCACGTTCCTTTGCGCGGCGGCGAGGTAGTCCGGGGCGTCCAGGATCACCCCGGCGCGGGCCAGCGCCCCCAGCATCATCCCGTTCCATGAGACGAGCACCTTGTCGTCGCGATGCGGGCGCACACGGCGCGCCCGCGCCGTGCGCATCTTGGCGAGGGCGGATTCCAGCAAGGGTCTTTCCGCCTCCGAGAGCTTGGGATCCACCAACGACAGGACGTTTTGGCCCTTCAACGGGCTCGGGTGGCTGTGATCCACGAAGTTGCCCTCCTTCGTGATCCCGAACCGACGTGTCACGACCGCGCGCTCGCCCTCGCCGAGCAGCCCCTCCAGATCCGCCACGGTCCAGCAGTAGAACTTCCCCTCGTGCCCCTCGCTGTCGGCGTCCTCCGCCGAGTAAAACGCCCCCTCGGGCGACGTCATGTCCCGAAGCACGTAGTCGGCCGTCGCGCGCGCCGCCGCCGCGTGGGTCTCGTCGCCGGAGACGACGTAGGCGTCGAGGTAGAGCTGCAACAGCTGGGCGTTGTCATAGAGCATCTTCTCGAAGTGGGGCACCAGCCACCGGTCGTCCACGGAGTAGCGGGCGAAGCCGCCGCCGAGCTGGTCGTTCATCCCGCCCGCCGCCATGCGTTCGCAGGTGAACAAGACGGCGCGGCGCGCGGGTTCCTCGTTGAAGCGGCGGGCCGCCCGGAGGAGGAACAAGGGCTGGCTGGGGCGGGGGAACTTGGGGGCGTCCCCAAAGCCGCCGTGCACGGCGTCGAACTCGTGCAGGAACGCCTGCATGGCGCCGTGAAGCTCGCGGCCGCCGGCCGGGAACGCGTTGGAGGGATCATGCTCCGCCATCGACTGGAGCCGGTGGGTCATCTCCCGGGCCGACTCCTCGAGGTCGCCGCGGCGTTCCTTCCACAGCTCGGCCACTCGCCCGAGCAACTGCCGGAAGCTGGGCCGTCCATGCCGCGGCTCGGGTGGGAAGTAGGTGCCTCCATAGAACGGCTTGAGGTCCGGGGTGAGAAACACGTTCAGCGGCCATCCGCCCCCGCCCGTCGTGATCTGGACGAACGACATGTAGATGCGGTCCACGTCGGGCCGTTCCTCCCGGTCCACCTTGATGCTGACGAAATGCTCGCGGAGCAGCGCGGCCGTCGCCTCGTCCTCGAACGACTCCCGCTCCATCACATGGCACCAGTGGCACGTGGAGTAACCGATGCTCAACAGGATGGGCTTGCCTTCCTTCCGCGCCTTCTCGAAGGCCTCCGCACCCCAGGGGTACCAGTCCACGGGATTGCGAGCGTGTTGCAGCAAGTAGGGCGACTTCTCGGTCGCCAGACGGTTCGTCGGCCGTGGGGCGGCACCTGTCTTCGCTTCGTTCACGGCGGTGACCCTATCCATGGCCGACGTGGACGCGAGCCCGTGTTGCCGGGCCGCGAGGAGCGGGATCAAGCGCCCGTCGTGGAGGACATCGCCCGGGCCCGAAGCTCGCCCGCCAACCAACGGGTTTCCTCGCGTTGGGGACAGGCCCGGCCGTCGATGGAAAGGATGGGGACGACGCCCAGCGTGCTCAGCACCACCATGCCGCCGCCGACGGCCAGTGCGTCCTGGATCGCGACGCCCCCGGCGGGCGGACCCGAAGCCATCCCGCGCCCGGCCGCCAGGCGCAGCACGATGTCCTGGGTCACGCCGGCCAGGGCGCCCGAATCGCCGGCCGCGTGACGCAGGACATCGCCCTCGAACCAAAGCAGGTTCCCGGACGCGCATTCCGCCGGCTCGCCCCGCGTGTTCAGCAGCAGGGCCTCGTCCGCCCCGTGCGCCTCGGCTTCCGCCCGCGCCAGCACGTGAAGCATTCGCGAGCCGTGCTTGAACGCCGCGAGCAAGTCCCCGTGGGGAATGCGGAAGGCAGACGTCCGGAGCCGCCAACCGGGGTGGGGCGCGCACGGTTCGTCCCCGGGGTGAAACACCACGAACGCCGTGGCGGGCCCGGCGCCACCGGGCGAGTAGCCGCGTCGGCCCGGGCCGCGGGTGACGGTGAAACGGAGCGTGCCGTGCGGCGGTGCGCCGGCGGCCATTTCCGCCTTGAGGACCGCTTCGGCTGCGAGCCTGAGGACGCCCGCGTCGGGCGCATCTTGAAACGCCGCGAACCGGATCCCCCGCGCCAGGCGATCGAGATGTTCCGCGAGCGCAAAGGGTTGGCCGTGGAGGACGGCGACCGATTCAAAGAAGGAATCGCCCAGGAGCACGCCGCGGTCCGACAACGGGATTCGGGCCTCGGCGTAGGGCAGCAACTCGCCGTTCAACCATGCGTAGGCGGGACCGGTGTTCATGGCGGGGAATGCGACGACGCCGCCGTGACGCCGAGCGCGGCCAGGAACCCGGCCGCCTTGGCCTCCGTCTCGGCCAGCTCGGCGTCCGGTTGGGAGTCGGCCACGATGCCCGCGCCGGAGTGGAACCACGCGTGGCCGTCGCGCACCAATGCGGACCGAATGGTGATGGCCAGCCGGGAACGACGATTGAACCCAAGGTAGCCATGGCAGCCGCAGTAGGGTCCGCGAGCGACGGGCTCCAGCTCGTCGATGATCTCCATCGCGCGGAGCTTCGGGGCACCCGTGATGGAACCCCCGGGGAAGCAGGCCTCCAAGGCGTCGAGGTGGCCAACGCCGTCGCGCAGGGTGGCCTCGATGGTGGACACGAGGTGATGCACGTGCGCGTAGGACTCCAGCCGGAGCAGGTCCGGCACGCGCACGCTCCCGAACGTCGCCACCCGGCCCAGGTCGTTGCGAAGCAGGTCGGTGATCATCGTCAGCTCGGCCCGTTCCTTCTCGCTCGCCAACAGATCGCGGGCGAGACGGGCGTCGGACTCGGCGTCGCGCCCCCGTGGCCGGGTCCCCTTGATCGGGCGCGTCACCACGTGGCGCTCGTCCATCGCCAGGAAGAGTTCCGGCGAAGCCGAGACTAGGTCGAAGCCCGCCGACGCCATGAAGGCGGCATACGGGGCAGGGGACAGTGCGACGAGGGACTCGAAGAGATCCCATGAACCCAGGCCAAGGGGCGCGTCCAGGCGACGGGCGAGGTTCACCTGGTAGATGTCGCCCGTATGGATGTACGCCTGGGCGCGGCGGATGGCGGCCGTGTAGAACGGTCCCTCCAGGCTGGCGCGCGGGGGACGGACGCCGTCGATCCGGTGCGGCGTGGGGGCTGCGGGGACGGGTTGGCTGAGGCGATCCCTCCACCATTCGAGTTCTTGCCTGGCTCGTTCCGGGCTGCGGGAGCCCGAAGCATCCCATCCGGTCGCCACCACATGGGCCTGCCCCTCGACGAACGCCACCAACGACCCATGCAGGCCCAGGTGGCAGTCAGGCAGCTCAAGGTCGTTGATCGCCCGCCGAGCCAGTCGCGGCTCCACAAACTGGTTGAGCTCGTACCCGAAGTGCCCGATGGCGGCGCCGAGCGGGAAGGGGTGACGGGCGTCATCCTCCAGCTCGAAGGGGGCCAGCAACGGGGCCAGGATGCGCCAGGGGTTTCCATAAGGCCGCTCGATGGACCCGTCTGGACGCCGCACCTCGCATGCGGTTCCGCGCGCCGTGAAGGTGACGAGTGGGCGGGCGGCCACGATCGACGTGGACTGGCCCCAGGCATCCGGTCGGGCACCATGCAGCACCGAGAGGCCAGGCTCGTCCGCCAGCAGGCGTCCCAGCGTGAGCGCGGTGTGATGCGTGGGAACGACCTCGACCCGGGGCGACATGCTTCAATGACTCCGGGCGAATTGTGGATGCGAGGCGAGGGCGGCGCGTGATTCCGCCGACAACGGCCGCTGGCGGTACACGGGCTCATGCAGGGGCTCGGCGCTGGTGGAGCGGGAGGCGCGTTCGAGCCATGCGGCGTCGAGCAGCCTCCCGGCCATCGACGCGTCCGACGCCGCCACCGTGGTCTCCTCCTTCTCGCCGGTGGCATGGCCTGCGCCGACGAAGAACCCCGCACGCAGCAAGGTGACCCGCAGGAGCGTGCTCCGGGAGTAGGTGGCCAGCGTGGCCGGCCGCGCCCCGACGCAGGCCCGAAGGCGTTGGAACACCTCCAGCGTCCACATGGCGGGATTGCGCGCCGGGCTGAAGGCGTCGAACAAGATCGCCTCCGGCGGGGGCACGTCCGTCGCCGGGGAACGAAGCCAGGACGGGAAGTCGCCTTGGTGGAACCGCCAGCGGACCTCGCAGGCACCTTGGGTGAACCGTACGTCGCGATCCTCCAGCAACGCGTCCACGAAGGGCTCCATGCCCCCGAAGTAGCCGAGCCGTTCGAACTCGGAGCGCGCGAATCGCAACGGATCCGCCGTGTGGTCGAAGCTCTCGACCCGCAGCCGCGCCCGCGTGCCCGCCAGCGCGCGAACGACCGCGAGGACGTTGGCCGCCGCCCCAAGGCCCACGTCCCACACGACAAACTCGTCGGCCACGGCGGCGGCACGCTCCGCGAGCCGCATTTGCCGGACGTACAACGCCTCCGCCTCGGCGGCGGGGCCGACGACGGGGTGGAAGGTCTCGCCCTCGGCGAGGGAACGGACCGACCACGCGCCGCTGGCGACCTGGACGAGGGAGTAGGGTGCGGGGGCCTGGGCGGGGCTCATGCGGCGTGTGGCCGATGCAGCGCGGGCTAGGCGCCGAACTTGTCGAACATGCGGGCGTTGGCCTGCATGAGCCGGATCAGGTACTTGGCCTCGAAGATCCCGAGGGAGCCCTGGTTCGCGCCGGTCTCGGTGAAGCGCTCGAGCTTGTCGCTGCCGCAGAGGGCGGAATGGAGCAGCACGGGCTGCGGATGCCACGAATGCCCCTTGGCGGCGACCGGGGTGGAGTGGTCGCCGGTGATGACGAGCACGTCCGGCTTGCGGGCGAGCAGGATGGGCAGGGCGGCGTCGAAGTCCTCGATGGCCTTGACCTTGGCCTTGAAGTTGCCGTCCTCGCCCGCCTTGTCGGTGTACTTGTAGTGGATGAAGAAGAAGTCGTGCTGGTCGTGGTCCGCGACGTAGCGCTCGAATTGCTCGGCGATCGTGGACGGCCCCTCGACCTTGGTCATGCCCACGAGCTGGGCGAGGCCCTTGTACATGGGGTACACGGCGAGAGCGGCGGCCTTGAGCTGGTAGCGTTGCTCGAACGTGGGGATGTTGGGCTGGTGGGCGATGCCCCGCATGAGGAACCCGTTGGCCGGACGCTCGTTCGCCAGCAACGGCAGCGCGGCCTTGTAGAAGTCCGCCACCAGCTTGGCCACCTTCTTCTGGCCCGCGTTCTGCGCGTCCACCGGCTTCGCCTCGGCAATCGCCAGCCCCTCGCGATTCGGGTCCGTGTCGGTCAAGGGACCTTCCAGCCCCGCCCCGCGGAACACGACGACGAACCGATGCTCCTTGCCGGGGATGATGATCACCTCGGTGGCGCCCAGCTTCTTGAGCTTGGCGGACAGGATGCCGCACAGGCGCTCGCAAACCTCCGTGGGGATGCGGCTCGCGCGCCGGTCCGTGACCAGCCCGGCCGCGTCCAGGGTGCAGAAGTTGGCACGCGCGGCGACGTCGCCCGCCTTGAGTTCAACGCCGAGGCCGAGGGTCTCGATGACGCCGCGGCCGACCTCAAACTCGATGGGGTCGTAGCCAAACAGGGCGAGGTGGCCGGGGCCGGAGCCCGGGGTGATGCCGGGCGCAACCGGGATCATGCGGCCCTGGGCGCATCCGCTGCGCACGAGGGCGTCAAGGTTGGGCGTCTTGGCGGCCTCCAGCGGCGTCATGTTGCCTTGCGCCGCCGTGGCAATGTCGCCAAGGCCGTCAAGGACCACCAACGCCAGCTTGGCACCCGTTTTGATCGTCAGCTTGGAATAAACCGAATCCAGATTGCTCATATCGCTGACGCGACCCTGCCGAGGTCGCCCAGCCCGGGCAAGGCTGGGCACGGGCCCGGGCCCGGGTCAGGGATTCGACGCAGTGAGGAGCTGGACCAAGGCGGAATCCTTCTCGGGGCCGGCCAGGAAGTCGAAGGCGCGAAGGAACCGGGGCTTCTCGGACTCCTTGGTGGAGGGATCCTTGAGGATCTTGACGAGGAGGGCCGGCGTTTCCTTGGCGCGCGAGCGCCAGATGACCTCGCGCGCGGAGGTGGTGTTCCAAACCCCGCCGCGAAGCTCGAGGAACGCGGCAAGGCAGGCGTCCCAGTTGCCGTCGGCGCCAATGCCGAGGGCCTCCGTGTACCAGCGGTCCTTGCCGTCGTGTTGATGAGCGAGGCGCGCCCACAAGGCGGGTTGCTCGGGAGACTTCAGGTGGCGCAGCGCCACCAGGCATTCCCGACGAACCTGCGGGGACGAATCCGACGCGAGCGAACCCACGGCCTTGGCGACGTCGAGGCCATGTTGGCGGGCGATGCGCAGGCCCGTGATGCGCAGGTCCGGGTTGGCGTCGGCCAGGGCGGCGTCCACGGACCGGCGGGCGTTGCCCGGGAGCGCGGCGAGGGCGTGGAGGGCCCTGGCGCGCATGCGCGGGTTGGCGTCGTTCCAAAGCTTGCGCAGTGCGGGCTCCGCCTTGGCCCCAAAGCCCTCGATGGCGACCCACGCGGCGTGCCGCGTGGAGAGGTTGGGCGACCGAAGGGCCTGCACGGCCCCAGCCGGGGACGACAGGTCGATCTTCGGAACGTTGGGCCGGTGCCCCGCCGGGGCCACCCGATAAATGCGGCCCGTCATCGTGGCGAGCTTCTGGTCCGCCATGTAGTGGCCCCCCACGCCGGCGTCGTTCCAGTCGGCGATGTACACGGAGCCGTCCGGCGCCACGCACACGTCGGAGGGGCGGAACCATGAATCCTCGGACGAGACGAGATCGACGATGCGGCCGGTGTAGCCGGCGCCGTCGGCCATCGCCGGATAGGCCCGGACGACGCGCGGCCCGGCGTCGCAATGGAGGGGTTGGTTGCGGAAGGGCTCGGGAAGGAGGTCGCCCTCGTACACGCAGATGCCGGTGGGGGATCCGCCGCCGGTCTGGACGAAGTTGGGGACGACGCCCGGGTCGTTGAGATGCCAGTGGCGGCGGGGGACTTCGTCCTCCAAGCCGGTTCGCTTGCTGCCCCAGCCCGCCCCCGTGACCTCGTCGGCGTAGCCGTAGTTGCCGAACTCCATGACGAAGTTGATGCGCACGCCGCGGTTGCCGTCGTCGTCGTTGTCGCTCTGCCAAAGGGTCCCGAAGGAATCCACGGCGACCTCGTAGTTGTTGCGGAAGTTCCACCCGAGGGTCTCCACGCGGGAGCCGTCGGGGTTGCAGCGGAAGACGAGCCCCTGCTGGTACGGCTTGCGATGGCTCCAGGTCTCGCGCCCATCCAAATCCACGACCCAGCCCGAGCCGTCGGCCTTCTTCAACTGGCGGCCGTCGTTCCCCACGTTGAAATAGAGCCGGCCATCCGGGCCAAAGACGAACGCATGGGCGCCATGGTCGTGGTCCACGCCGCCAATCCCGGTAAACAACTTCCGCGGCGGGCCGTCGGCCTTGAGGTCGTGGTTCTTGTCCTCAAACACGAGGATGTCCGGCGAACGCGACACGATCACGCGGTCGCCCACGACGCAGATGCCCAGCGCGGCATTGATCTCGTCCCCTTGGTAGAACGTCACGGCCCGGTCGGAGACGCCGTCGAGATCGGAGTCAATCAACACCTGGATGCGGTCGCCGCCGGGGCGTTGCCGTCCCCATTTCTGGAAGGTCGAGCGGTAGTTGGCGCCCTCGGTCACCCAGACGCGTCCCTGCGGGTCGATGTCCATGTTGCAGGGGTTCACGAGGTCGGGCTCGGAGGCGAAGACGGAAAGCGCAAGGCCCGGGTGGACCTTCATGCGCGCCGCCGCCGCCCGCGCGGCCTCGGGGCCGCTGGCGTGCTGGGCCAGCACTTGGGTGCCGGACGCGATGGCGAGGAGTGCGAGCGAGGATGGCAACCGAATCGATTTCATGGCTTCGGCCGCAGGATATGCGTCGTGGCGCGAGCTTTGCCAGCCCCGCGTTGCGGCCCCAAAGAACGCCGTGCATCACGAAGTTGTCGGCGGGACCTGCGCCGGGCAGCGGAGATCGGACGGGTCCCGCAGGGCAGGAGCATGGGCTGGCGGCCGGGGAGGGCCGCGCTCCCAGGGTTGAGCGCACACGACGCCTTCGAGATCACCAACCGCTTCGGGATGCACCGCAAAGAACGCGCGTGGACGATGCCGCCTCCCGCGTCGTGGCTCGCGCCTCCTTGGACGCGAAAATCCCTCGCGGCGAAACACCCGCCATTCATGAGACTCGACACGAGTCCCAAGCCAACAGCCACGACGCCAACGCCCGTGGGTCGGGCAGGGGGACGTCGCCCATGAGGGGGCGAACCACCGTGTAGCCCGGGCCGTGCGCGGGGCCGTTGACGACGCAGGCGTCCGTGTGGCTCGCGGAAAGTTGATCGCGACCGCGCGCCAACGCGTCAGCGTGGGTTCCGTTCGCCTCGTACTTCCATCCCACCAGGCGTCCGTTCGGGAAGTAGCCGCGAAGCTGGGACAGGATCTTCGGGGTGGGCGTCAGCTGCATCCAAAGGTCGCCATGGCGCGTCGAAGCCTTGGCCTCCGAGATCGGGCGAAGCGTCCCGTCGGGTTGGCGCGCATGGAGGCCCGCGCAGGCAAAGTCGGCCACCGCCGCGGCGTGCAGGACGACGACGGCTTGCTGCGTCGCGTGTTGCGCGAACAACCCGCGAAGTTCCTCGGTCGTTGAAAAGGGAAGCACGTGGACCGCAAACACCGGGGGGGGAACGACGGCGGCGCGCGAGCGAAGGAGCACCACCTCGTGTCCCGCCTCCGCCATCGCGTTGGCCAGGAACGTCCCGAGCGAGCCGGTCGAGAAGTTCGTCAGCCGCCGGACGTCGTCGATGAACTCGACGGTGGGGCCGGCGCTGATGAGGTAGCGACGCGGAGGGGTGCGATGCGAACGGGGGACTTTCATGTCATGGGCGGGCGGCCTGGGCACCCTTCGATCGATGCCCCGACGACCCAACGCGCGTGCAGGCTACCGGGAGGACCTAGGGCATCAAGCAACCTTGCCCGGCGACCGGGTCCTTAGCCGGGACGATTCAGTTGGGAGGGAAGTGATTGCGCCGCAGATTCTTTCGCAAGGCGAGGAGTGAGCGAGGCGCGGGCCGGTACGTGGCCCGTAACGAGCGAAGGACGAAGCTCTTGCG
>CAIRNV010000284.1 GCA_903880005.1 uncultured Verrucomicrobiota bacterium
AATGGTCGGCCGCTTCCGCGCCGCCCATGACGACTATCGCGCCATCATGGCGGAGGCCTTGGCGGACCGCCTGGCGGAAGCATTCGCCGAGTTTCTCCATCACCGCGCACGGCGCGATTGGGGCTATGGAACCGCCGAGAACCTCACCATGGAGCAGGTCATCGACGAGGAGTATCGCGGGATACGGCCCGCTCCAGGCTATCCGGCGTGCCCGGATCACACCGAGAAACGGATCCTCTGGGATCTTCTGGACGTGGAGCGCCACGCGGGCATTTCCCTGACCGAAAGCTGCGCCATGTGGCCGGGCTCAAGCGTCAGCGGCTTCTACTTCGCCCATCCCCAGTCGCGATACTTCGCCGTGGACAAGCTCGACCCCGACCAAGTGGCCGACCTGGCCCAACGCAAGGCCATGCCCGTCGCCGAGATGGAGCGTTGGCTCGGCCCTTGGCTGAACTACGACGCTTGACAGCGGGACGTCGGGGAAGCCTGAGCGAGGTCGTTAGCCATGGACCGGACGAGCAGGCCGGCCGACACGGGGGAGATGAACCAGCTTGTCGATGGCTGGACTATGTCGCGGGGCCGCGACCGGTGCCGGGAAGACGGCGTTCCCAGGGAAATCCGATGGGCCGCGTCCAGCATGGTCCCGGCGCCGGACGCGGCCTCAATCCGATGGAATAGCTATCGACCCAGCACCCGGAAGAACCTGCGTGCGGATTGGGCGGGCTGGGTGGAGGCACGGTCGGATGTCGTCCCCACGTTGGACCACGGGCCGGAAACGTCGGGGGCATCTTGGACCGTGAAGGGCGCGGTGCCGCCTTGCCATGTCAGGACGACCGCTCCGCCCTCAAGGCGCACGCCACCGAGAGTGATGGGCGCGGGCGGGGTTGTCGGAGCCACGTAGGCGACCGTGTTGAGAAGCAATTGCCTGCCTTCGGCAGTCACGTTGTCCAAGGCGAACCCATAGTTTGCGCTTGGGTTGGCGGCCTGCCCAAGGAACAACCCGATTCGGCGGTTGGGAGCCACGCTGCCGTCCGGGAGGCGGTCGCCCTTCTCGTACACGAAAAGGGTCGGCACCTTCCCCGCCTCATCCACGCTCGCCACCACGTCGGCGTCCGCCGACGTGATGCCAAAGGTCAGGCTGTAGGGCTCCTTGTACACCTTGACCTTGCCTGACAAACCCTTGGCCATCGGATGGCCCGGCTTTTGGATGTAAAGGGAATCGTTCGCCTCCCCGAGCCCGATGGCGTCCACCTCCGACCTTCCGGTGTTGCCCCAGTTGACGAAGTCGTTGGAGCCATCCGCCGTTCGGGTCACCCAGTCGGCGTTGTCAAACATGAAGGCCTCAAACGATATGACCGGGACGTCCGAGTCCTTGAGGCTGAAGACCCCCGTGCCCGAGCCCGGAGGATCCACCACCGATGTCGAGCCGATGCTCTCGGAGATGAAGACGGCGGTGGTCTTGCCGGCGGCCTCGCGCAAGCCATCCGCCGTGCTGCCGTTGGCCGTGAAGGGCACGACTCCGTAGCCGTTTTCCTTGAGGAACTCCACAAGGTCCCCGTCGGCGTTCGGCGCGTTGTCCTCGGTGGACGTGACAAACAACAGGGATGGCTTCCCTGATGGAACCGGGACCAAGGGGTCGGCCTTGTCGAAGACCAACCGCCCCCAGTTCGAGCTGGTGAACAGGCTGGTCACCGCGTCCGAGCAATCCACCGTCGTGCTCTGGCCCCAGGTCGCCCAGCAAATGTCGCCGCCTCCGGCCCCGGCATCCGCCCCCTCGGGGTCCGACGCGATCTTGTCCACGTCGCGCCAGAACATCTCAAACCCCATGGAATGGTCCGTCGTCGCCCCGGGGATGCGGTTGCGGAGCGGCACGCGCATCTCGATGACGTAGCCGCCAAACTTCACGTTGGGCTTGGCCGCCAGCTCTGGGTTCCTTGCTCCAGCCGCCCGCAGGTCCGAGTACCTCCGCGCCGCGATGTCCGGTGCGGCGACAAGGTCCAGTTGATCCCGATAGATCCCCCCGGGCCCGCCCTTTTCCCCGCCGATTATCTCGGGGTTGCCGGCCCGCTCCACGGTCTGCCGCGCCCCCATCACGTCGGCTCCGGCCCCGGTCGGCTTGAAGTTCGAGTTCAAGGCCACCGTGACCTGGAAGTCATCCGAGTTCGGCGCGTCCTCGTCGATCGAGGGAAACGACAGCTCGCTGATGCAGTCCGTGCTGTCGCCCTTGGTGTCGAGGAAGAACTCAAATCCGTCATTGAAGAACCCCTGCGTGCCGTACGGCGACGTGTCCCGGTCGTCCCGAAGGGTGTCGTCGATGACCACCGTGAGGATGTAGAGGTACTTCATGTCGTAGGCGAAGTAGGTCGCGGCCCCGAAGTCGTTGTCGCC
>CAIRNV010000285.1 GCA_903880005.1 uncultured Verrucomicrobiota bacterium
AGGGATGGCGGCTGGACATGGACGGCGCGGAGACGGAGGTGCGACTGCCAATCGCGGGCGAGTGGAGGCTGCCCGACCCGACACAGGCCGGGCCCACGGTCCGGGTGCCTGCCATGCGACCGGCGTGGCTCGTGGTGCGGGCGGACGGCGGGTTCTCATTGCGGGGCCGGGTGGAGGTGGATTTCGGGGCGGATGGACCGGCGTTCTCGGCGGACCTGACGCTGGATGATCCCGTTTACGGACTGGAGTTGGTCGCGAGAAACCTCCAGCCAAGCCTTTTGGGCCGCGCGGCGCGCCTGGCACCACCCACCTCCCAAGGATCGCCTTCGCCGGGCGATGGAACCGAGGGGAAGCTGCGGCGGCTCGCCGAAGGCTACGGGGAATTGGCCCGCGCGGCTCGGGCGACCGTCCCGGCGTCGGATGGCGGGCTGGTGGAACGCGACCTTGGTGGGGACGGCGACGGTCCCGGCCCGGGCGAGTCCGTGACGCGCGCGGTGGCGGCGTTGATGGCGTCGCTCCCGGCGCGGCCGGGAGCTGACCCGGATACGACGGAGGCGATGCGCGCGACGATGGAGTCCACCGCGGAGGTGGCGACCGGGATCCTGGGACCCGTGGAAGTGGCCCGGGCCCTCGCCGACCTGTGGCGGCTTCGGAAAGGATGGCTGGCCACGGCGACTACGGAGTCGGCGGACATCAACGCGGAGTTTGCGGACGGTCTCAGCCGGCTCGGGGAGGCGGCGCGCGATGCGAGCGTCAGCCCGGGCGGCATTCGGCGATTGCAGGATCTTGTCGCGCTGCTGCGGCACTTGGCGGATGCGGAAACCTTGAGGCGCGAGGTGGAGCCGGGCCGGGCGCCATTGGCCGACATGATGGCGGCGGCGGCAAACTGGCTGCGGGAATGGTCGGCGAACGAGTCGGCGGCCCTCGGAGTGCTGGCCGGGGCGTACGGGCCGCCGGGGCCGAAGATCGGCAGCATGGGCCGGCAGGAGGTGCGGCTCCGGCTGCGGGATCTCCGGCGCGTGGTGCAGGCGGCGCGGGAAGCCGGCGTCGATGCCGGGGATGGCGGCCTTCGCGGGGAGATGCTGGGGCAGCTCGCGCTTCGTTTGCAGGGGTTGTACCGGGCGACGATCGCGGAGACGACACCCGAAATGGCGGCGGCGCAGCCGATGCTGATTCGGCAGGCCGGGCGCGAGCTGGCTGAGCTGAGGGCGCTGGTGGATTCGGGAATCTTGCCGACGGCGGAGGCCTTGGCCGGCTTGTGGGATCGAACGGATGGGACGTTGTACGTGGGGTGGGTGGCATCGGTCCTGTCACGTCCCGGCATCGAATGGACGCCAGGGGACTTGAGGGAAGTGTTGGCCGGGGTCATGGCGGCCACGGGTCCGCCAGGGTCACCGATGCCGCCCGACATGGCGGCGTCGGTCGAGGCCGTGGCGGCGGCAGCGTCGGCGATGGCTTCGGGTTTCGCGGGACGCCGCGAGACATGGGCGGTGCAGGAATTGGGCGGGTTGATCGAGGCCGGTGCGATGGCGGAGGAACTACGGCTGAGGGTTGGGGGCGTGGCGGACGCGGTGTGGCGGGGCCAGACGTTGCCGGGGCTGGTGGGCGCGGCGGCGGGGGCGGGCATGGGGTGGGAATCGGTCCAACGACGGACATCGGAGGCGTTGCTGGACGCGGCGGAGCGGGCTTCCGCTCAAGGGGACGCGCCGGGCCGGGCGATCCTCGTGCAGCAGGCGGCGAGGTTGCTGGAAGGACTGGGCCGGAATGCGTTGGCCTGCTGGGAGTCCACGGGAGAGCGGCTGTTGCAGGGCGTGACGGCTGCGGGATCGGAGCTGCGCTTGCCGGGCGGGATCGAGGTCGATCGCCTGCGCGGAGCGTTTGTGTACGACACGGCGACGCGGCTCTTCCGTGGCGCGTTCGGCGGCGCGGTCCGGATGCCGGGGCTGGGGGCGGGGCTGGAGCTAGTGAACGCCTCGGTGGACTCGG
>CAIRNV010000286.1 GCA_903880005.1 uncultured Verrucomicrobiota bacterium
CCCACGCCGGCACCACCTACAAGGCGACGAACTGGCAGGTGTTGGGCACGACGGCCGGATACTCCCGCAGCCGCGTGGACTTCTACGTCCCCAACGAGAGACCCAAGCGGCTCTGGTGCCTGGAACTCGATCCCAAGGCCCGCTCCATCCTCCGCGGCAGGGACCTGCCGGAGCCGTTTACCCATGCCCTTTCCCGGGTGCCCGGTGGCGTCCTGCCCGTTTCGCTCCCGCAGTGCGACTCGCTCTGCAAGGCCCTCGCGCGGGTGCCCGATCCCAGGGCCGGCGGCAACAAGACCTTCCGCATCGGACAAGTCCTCACCCTCGTCGCGATGGCGCTGTTGTCCGGTCGGCGTGAGATCGCCGAGATCCACCGCCTCGGCCAAAGCCTTCCCCAATCGCTGCGGCGACGCCTCTGCCTGCCGAAGAAGGCGGGAACCAAGGCCTTCTGGCGGGTGCCCGGCTACAACGTCTATTACCACCTGCTGCGCAGGATCGATCCGGCGGCGTTCAACCGCGTCCTCAACGAATGGCTCGAAGCGCAGGCGGGCGATCTGCCCCGCGCCTTGGCGGTGGACGGGAAAATGGTCCGCGACCCCTTCGGCATCCTGAGCCTGGCCCGGCACACCGACGGAGCGCCCGAGGCCATGGCGGTCTTCGACCAGAAGGAGGAAACCGAGCGGTGCGAACAGGTTGTGGCCACCGAGTTGGTGGAGGCGATCCCGTCCCTGGACAACCGGGTGGTCACGGCCGATGCGCTGCATTGCCAGCGCAAGCTGGCGCGGGCGGTCGTGGAGAAGGGCGGGGAGTACGTGCTCCAGGTCAAGGGCAACCAACCCGGCCTTGAGGAACGGGCCCGGGCGAAGGACGCGACCCCGGACACCCCCTTTTTGCCCTGAACGACGTCGGGCATGGACGGGTGGAGGAGCGGGCGCTGCACGTCTTCCCGACCGACGGGATGGCGATGGACTTCCCGTACGCCCGGAGCGTGGTGGTGGTCCGGAGCCGGCGGACGGTGAAGCGCACGGAGAAGACCACCGAGGAGACGCGCTACTATGTCAGCAGCCTGGATCCCGACGAGCTGAGCCCAGCCGGGTGGCATGGGCTGATCCGCGGGCACTGGGCCGGAGTGGAGAACCGCAACCACTGGCGGAGGGATGCGCTGTTCGGGGAGGATCGCTCCAGAAGCCGGAACACCCGCCTGCTCACCAATCTCGCCCTGCTACGCAACGCGCTACTGCGGCTGCTACCCCGCTGCTTCCCGGGCGAATCAGTCCCGGTCATCCGCGAGCGGCTCCAATCCAATCCAGCCCTTGCCTTCAATGCCCTCAACTCTTGACCCCTCAAAAGAAAAGACCCTGGTGACCTGGGGAGTGAATGAAACGGACCACGCGGGATCTGGCCGTCGAACAGCAGGTCCGAGTTCTGAAAACCCTAGAAGGGCTGCTGGGTTGGGAACGGCAGCGGACGGTCTAGCCGGACTTTTTCTACTGGACAGCGGTTTTTGGTGATTTCCCCCGTGCGACCACGGGTTTCCCCAGGAAAACCGATGCTTGGATCCGTTCCATGTGGTGGTTGCCCCTGGAGTGCAGACCCAAATCCTCGCGTAAGGATGGGAGAGACGTCGGATCCACAACCCCGTGAAGCAAGGCAGGCGGCGTGCCAGAACGCGATCGTAGCGGATGGGCATGAGCCTCGGCATCGACCTCCATGAGGCCGCATTCTTGGCGTCGTTGCGTCTACCAAGGAAACCGCCGGTTGGCCGACCGGCCAGGTTTCACTGGCCCAATCCACCAAGGCCCGCCTTGGCCCTGATCTTCGCGTGAGGCAAGCCCGGCTGCATGCATCACGGGTCCGGCGCATGGGAAGGCTGGGTTTTTGAATCACGCGAAGA
The DNA here is from genome assembly GCA_903880005.1 of uncultured Verrucomicrobiota bacterium. Lineage (GTDB taxonomy): Bacteria > Verrucomicrobiota > Verrucomicrobiia > Limisphaerales > UBA9464 > UBA6176. Next base: position 1,892 of record CAIRNV010000286.1, read on the forward strand.
GAGCCCGCAGGATGCACCCTCCGGCAGCGCCGCGCGAGGCGAGAGCCCTTCACTGAAAAACTGCTTAAGCGTGGATTGGGGGCAGACCTACCCCCTTGTCGGGGAATCCCTGTTTCCGGGTAGGGTGCTGGCCCGTGTTCCTGCGCTGCCATCGACGCAACAAGGACGGAAAGGTCCACCGATACTGGAGCATCGTGGAAAGTCGCCGCACCTCCCGCGGTTCTGTCCAACGCCATGTCCTATATCTGGGCGAGATCAACGATTCCCGGCTCGCCTCCTGGGAAAAGGCCATCCCCGTCTTCGACGAGCGGGACTCCTCCGAGCGCCCGCTGGCCCTCTACCCGGACGATCGTCCCTTGCCCGATCACGCCCGGGAGCACGGCGTTTCCATCCGCCTGGATGCGCTCTCGATCCGTCGCCCACGCCAGTGGGGTGCCTGCTGCCTCGCCCTGGAGCTCTGGCGCGAGCTCCAACTCGATTCCTTCTGGGTGGCCCGCCTGGGCTCCTCGCAGGAGGGCACCCACTGGGAGACGGTCCTCGCCGTCCTGGTTGCCTACCGCCTCATCGATCCGGGGAGCGAATGGCGCCTCCATCGGCATGGGTTCGACCCCACGGCCTTGGCCGATCTCCTGGGAGGGGGTTTCTCCCTCGCCGCCGAGGACAGCCTCTACCGCTGCCATGACCGCCTGCTCGATCACAAGGAGGCCCTGTTCTCCCCGGCAGGAAGGCGGCTATCTGCTGAGGACGAACCGGGTCGGGAAAGACCCCGCCGAGTTGTGGAACCAGTACATGCCGTGGGTGGAGGTCGAGGAGGCGTTCCGGAACCTGAAGGGGGACCTGGGCATCCGGCCGATCTGGCATCGGGACGCCCAGAGGATCGATGCGCATGTATTCGTCAGCTTCCTGGCGCATTGCCTGCAGGTAAGCCTGAAGGTGCGGCTGGAGCGGATGGCGCCGGGCCTGACTCCCAGATCGGTGCTGGAGAAGCTGGGACCGATGCAGAAGGTGGATGTCCATGTGCCCACGAGCGACGGATGAGAATTGGTGATGTCGCGATACACGGAGCCGACGGACGAGCAGCGGTTGCTGATCGATCGGCTGGGACTGGCGCTGCCGGAGCAACCCCGCCCCAGGATCACGTCCCATCAGCCTGACCGGCCGCCCGGCCCGATGTCGTGCAGACCTTTGACCCGAGAACCCGGCTTTTGCTGGGTTTTTCGACTTTCCAAGTGCCCAGTAGCGAAAGCCCGGCTAGTGTCGTGTCTCACCAATGGCTGGTGTTTCGCCGCGAGGGATTTTCGTGTCCAACGAGGCGTGAGCGACG
>CAIRNV010000287.1 GCA_903880005.1 uncultured Verrucomicrobiota bacterium
GGCCCTTCGGGTTGCTCCAAGAATGCCCCGGGGCTTCGTTGTTCGTCCGTCACAGACCGCTGCGGGTAGGCTCCGTCCTCACGCCTTGCCCCGGGGCATTCTTGGAGCAACCAAACACCAGCGATTTGTGAGACACGACACGAGCACGGGGTCTCCCCGGCCAAAGCAGCCTTGCCCGAAAGGCGGGGGCGGGGACAATCGGCGCGATGACACTCCTGCATCGACGTCGGTTCCTCGCCCTCGCCCCGTGCCTTGCTTTGGCTGCCTGCGCGCGGTTCGAGCCGCCTCATGTCCATGTTGAGGACTACGACGGTCGCAAGGTTCGCGTGGCCTGCGTGGGCGACTCGATCACCTTTGGCGCGGGCGTCGAGGACCGTGACAAGAACCATTACCCAGCGGTCTTGGGCGGCCTCTTGGGCACCAGTTTCGAGGTCCGTAACTTTGGTCGGAGCGGTGCGACGCTCTCGCGCGCCGGCGACCTGCCTTACTGGGGCACCGACGAGTTCAAGGCCGCCACGGCCTTCGTTCCGGACGTCGTCGTCATCAAGCTGGGCACCAACGACACGAAGCCGCAGAACTGGAAGGGCAAGGAGGCGTTCACCAAGGACCTCGAGGCTTTCCTCGAGCACTTCGCCTCCCTTCGCAACAAGCCCCGCACCAAGATCTGGGTCTGCCTGCCCGTCCCCGTTTACGCCACTCAATGGGGCATCAACGCCAAGAACCTCGACGAGGGCGTCATCCCCGTCCTGATGGACGTCTGCCAACGGCGCAAGGTGCCCGTCATCGACCTCAATGACGCCCTTGGCGGGCATCCCGAGATGTTCCCGGACAAGATTCACCCCAACGCGGCGGGGGCGCGCCTGATGGCTCACACCGTCTTCCAAGCCATCCGTCCCTGAACCAGGACGCATCGATCTCGGTCCAACCGACGACGCGGCCGAATCCTCCGGTGGACGACGCTTGAACCCTGCGTCCGGCATGGACCCAACAAGGAATGAGCAACACGCCCTAGGAACGGGAGAAAGCCCACAAGACCCCACGAGCGCAACAAGTCCCACCACGCCTTTCCGTCCTCGCCCCCCTTCCCTCACCGCGCCATCCCCACCCCGCCTCAACCCGTGCACGATTCCCCAAACGAACCCGACCTGCGCGCCCGTCGCGCCACCGTCGATGACCTGCCCGGTCTCCATGCGCTGTGGCAACGCGTCGGGCTCCCCTGGGACGAACTCGAGCGGTTCGTCACCGAGTTCATCCTCGTGCCCAACGACGACGGGCTTCCACTCGCAGCCATCGGGCTCCAAGCCGACGCCGACCAAGGGCTCGTCCACAGCGAGGCAATCCTCCCGGGGCACGACGACGACGTCCTGCGCGCCGCCTTGTGGCAACGGCTCCAGATCATCGCCCGCAATCAAGGCATCGCCCGCCTCTGGACCCTGGAGGACGCCTCCTTCTGGCAAGCCGTCTTCCAGCCCGCCCCCGGCCCCGACAAGGACGCCCTCAAGGCCGTCTTCGCCGACCCCACGGCCTCGTGGTGGACTTTTTCCCTCCGGGACCCGGCCCGGGCGCAGCGTCTCCTCGACGAACGCATGGCCATGTGGGAGGCCCATCGCCAGGCGGACGCCACTCACTTCTCCGACACAATCGCCCGCATACGGCAGTTTGCCTTCGTCATCGCGGGCTTGGTCATCCTGATGATGGTGGGCATGGTCGTGTACGTCGTGATCCGGCGTCCCGACGCCTTTCAGTCCATCCTAGGACGTTTCCAGCAGCGCTGAAGGTCCCCGTAACCTCGCGCCGCATCGTCCCGTCTTTCCCATCACATCGATCAAAAGGATCCATCATGAAATTGTTGAAGCATCTCATCCCTACCCTGGCCGCCGGCGTCGTCCTGCTCACCTCCCCTGGTGTCGAGGCCGCCGAAAAGACGGCCGACAAGGCCCCGGCCGCCGTCGAGAAGCCCAAGGCGGACAACCCTTCCAACGAGAACCTCTCCCCTGAGGAGCGCGCCAAGCGGCGCAAGGAAGCGGCCGAGAAGCGCAGCGCCCAGCTCAAGGATCTCCAGGCCAAGAAGGATGCCGGCACCCTCACGGACGCCGAGAAGTCCCAGCTTGAACGCCTCGAAAAGCAGGCGGACCGGGCCAAGAAGGGCCGTCGCGGCGGTGGCAAGGGCTCGCCGGGCAAGGGCAAGAAGGACGGCGGCGACAAGCCCGCGGCCTGACATCGAAGCCGGCTCGACCGCAGGGGAGGCGCCCGATCGCCCGACCGTTTTCCCGGGGTTCTCCGGGCGCCAATCTCCAGGCCGACACCATTCAACGCGGCGGGAGAGGAATCGCGAGTCGGATTCGCCCACAACACGAGGAGTGAGCGAAGCGCGGCCAACCTGCGGTGCAAGGGGCCACGGACCCGGTTGGGCCGTGGCCCGTTTCGCATCCCTCCCCCTGCTCCATCACCACCGACGCGCCCATGGTTCCCACCGACGCTGACCTGGTGCGGTCTGCGATCGAGGGTCGGCCCGAGGCCTTCGAGGAGCTGGTACGGCGCCATCAATCCCGCCTCTTCGTCCTGGCGCGCCGACACTTGCCCGACGAATCCGAGGCGGCCGACCTCGTCCAGGACATTCTCCTGAAGGCATGGCAGCATCTCGCTTCATGGCGCGGCGACGCCCCCTTCGAGCACTGGCTCCTTCGCATCGGCGTCCGCACGTGCTACGACCACCTCCGCTCGCGACGCCGCCAGCGCGAGCCCACGCTGTCGCAGGTGTCCGACGACGAGACGGCCTGGCTCGAGCGTCATGGGGCCAACGAGGAGCCTCCCTCCCACGAGGCTGAGGCGGCCCGATCGCTCGTTGGAAAGGTGTTCGCCCAGCTCTCGCCCGCCGCACGATTGGTCCTCACCCTGCTCGAAATCGAGGATCGGCCCGTCAAGGAGATCGCCGACCTGACCGGTTGGTCCATCCCCCTTGTAAAGGTCCGCGCCTTTCGCGCACGCGCCGAGATGCGCCGCATCCTCCAGCGCATGGGCGTCGAAAAATACCTGTAGGTTCAATCACGGGAGATGAGGTCTGAGGTTGCTGAGGTTGCCTCGATTTGGTGGACACAAGAACCCATGCAGGCCACTCCGCCCGGAACATTGAGCAGCACCAGCGACACGAGCTCTTCCGTCCGGTTCGATCTTGATCCGCCTGCCCCGAATGAATCTCGGGGACGTCCAAGCAAAACTTCCGTGCCCCCGGACAAAGCTCGGACGCACTCGAACAAAACTCCCGGGCGCACGAACAAATCTCGGACGCACTCGAACAAGGCTCGGGTGCCCTCGGACAAAACTCCGGAGCGTCCGGAAAAGACTTCCGCACGTCCGGGTAAAACTCGGGCGTGTCCGGAGGAAGCTCCCGGGCCCCGTGACAAAACTCCGGGTCGCCCGGGCCATCTATTGGGCAGGTGACTTCCGTTGCTCCGTTGCCGCCGCGTGAAGGCACGCGGCTTACAAGATGGGCGACGCGTTTGGCTCCACCCGAAGGTTTGGGCGTTCCGATCCCCTTGCTCCGTTTTTGGGTTAGCCCGTAACCCTTCCGCCCTTCGCCTCGTCTGGATACCCGACGCGCCATGAAGCTTGAGCACCTGAGAACCCGGTTGCTGCACGCCGCCCGATCCATGCCGGTGCCGGACCATCCGCCCATTGGGTTTGAGTCGAGGGTTCTCCGCCACATCACGGCCCAACGTCGGTCCTTGGATTCGGGCGACACCGCCATGGCATGGCTGCGCGGGCTTCGCAACGCCGCCTTCCTCGCCGCGGGCGTCGCCGCCTTGGCGCTGATGACCCATGTGTTCCTGCCCGCTCCACCGCGTGTCTCCCTCGACGCATCCCAGGGGCCCGACCTTCTTGGGGAAGCGCTCCTGGCGGATGTGCCAGGGCTTTCCGACGAGTGGCCGACCGACGATCCGATCCCATGATCACCACCTGGAAGATCGCCGCCGTGGCAACCGCCATCTTTGCCGCCGGGGGCATCACGGGCGGCTTGGTCTCCTCAAGGCTGGGGCTTGGCCAGCGTCCAGCCCCCCAGAGCGTACCCGCCACGGCCCAAGACCTTCAGCAGTTCATCCCCGAAAACCGGGCTGAACCTTCCCGTCCGGCGCCAGCCCCGCAGGACTTCCGGCGGAAGGATCGTCCACCGGGCGGCATGCGCTCGCCGGGGAACCAACGCCTCGAAGTCCTGCGTCACCTCGAGGACTCCCTGCCCCTTGATCCCGTCCAACGCGAACGCATCCGCGCCCTCGTCCACGAGTCCGACCAACGCATCCGACGTGAGTGGGATCCCGTGTTTCCCCGAATCCAAGGCGAGTTGCGGGACCTACGCCGTCGCATTGCCGCCGAGCTACGTCCCGAGCAACGAGCCAAGCTGGACGCCCTGCTTGACCGCAAGGCCAACCGCCGCAACGACGAGCCCCCACCCGCCCTGCGATAGGCCTCCTGACCCTAAAAACGGCAGTTGAAGGGGGCTTCAAGGCGAGGAAATAGCCGCCTGTGGGATTCCATCCGAGACCTCACCCGGCGGGTGAGGTTGGAATGGGCCGGTCAGGGCTGTAGGCCGGGTGCCCTCACCCGGCGGAAACGTGGCAGAGCCGTCTCAGCTCTGGCTGGATCACGTCCAGCGGCAAGATGCCGCTGCCACTCTGCCCCAGAGACGCTCGGAAATGCGGCATCCTTGCCGCCGCGTGAGGGCACGGGGCCTACAGCATGGGGAAAGGAGTTGGACCCACCGAAACGGTTGTGCCATCTCGTGCCCCTAGGCCGTTTTTGGGCTCAACGAACGGCTGCGCAACGGTCGTTCCACCACCCACCACCCACCACCCACCACCCACCACCACCCACCGCCCGCCGCTCACCGCCCACCGCCCGCCGCTCACCGCCCAGTGCCCGCCGCCCCGCGTTTCCCCATGAACTTGGCGACCGCCTCGGTTCGCGAGTTCACCTGGAGCTTCTCGTAGATGCGACGGATGTACGTCCGGACCGTGTTTTCGCTGATGCCAAGGCCGGCTCCGATGTCCTTGTAGGGCCTGCCTTGGGCGAGGCCGGACAACACCTGCGCCTCGCGGTCGCTGAGGGATTCCATCTCGGGGGGGGCTGGGCGTGGCTCCTGGAAGTAGGCGACCACCTTGCGTGCGACGCGCATGGACATGGGGGCGCCACCTGCGTGCACCTCGCGGATGGCCTCGATCAATTCCTGCACGGGTCGGTTCTTCAGCAAGTAGCCGCGGGCGCCTGCGCGCAGCGCCTCAAAGATCGTCTGCGCGTCCTCGTAGGTCGTCAGCATCAACACGCTCAAGCCCGGCATGGCCCGGCACAGTCGGCTCACGACCTCGACCCCTCCGATCCCCGGCAGGCGAATGTCCATGAGCAAGACATCCGGCCTCTCCAGGGGCACCCGCTCCAGTGCCTCCTCTCCCGTGCCATGGATGCCCACCATCTCGACCCCTGAATCCCCGCGAAGCAGTGACTCCAGGATCTCTCGCGTCCCCCGGTCATCTTCCACCAATGCGATGCGTATCTTCGTCATGATTGTCCCCCCGGCCATGGAATGAAGGCCGACACCGTCGTGCCCTGCCCCTCCGTGCCACGAATCTCAAGCCTGCCGCCCATCGAACGTGCCCGGGCCATCAAGTTGGTCAGGCCATTGCGCCCCCCTCCCCCCTGCGCTTCGGGCAAACCCCGCCCGTCATCCACGACCTCCAACTCCATCCCGCCCTCCACCAGCGCAACGCGAAGGCGCACCTGGCTTCCCCCCGAGTGCTTGACCGCGTTGTTGACGGCCTCCTTGACGATCAAGACCGCGTGATGTCGCCACTCGGCCCCGAGCTTTCGTTCCTCGGGTTGTTCCGGCAGGTCCAGGACGGGCTTCATGCCGGCGCTCTGGCAAAACTCCACGACCATTTGTCCCAAGTAGCCGACCAACTCCGACCACGAGTCGTTGGATGGATCCACCGCCCACACCGCCGCGTCCAACGAGCCCATCGTCCCCCGGGCCACCTGCAAGCCTTCCTTCACGCGTTCCATGGCTTCCCTGGGCATCGCCTCCACGCGGCATGCCCGCTCCAGCAACAGGGCCACCCGCGTCATGCTCGCGCCCAGGTCGTCGTGCAGGTTCTGCGAGATCCGCGTTCGCTCCCGTTCCAGCAGGGTCTCCTGCTCCAATCGCCGCATCCGCGCCCGCATCCGGCGCAACGAGGCAA
>CAIRNV010000288.1 GCA_903880005.1 uncultured Verrucomicrobiota bacterium
CATGCGCCAGCAGCGCGTGGACGAGGCGCTGAAGCTGGGTGGGACCCTGCTGGACGAGTGGAAGGCCATGCCGAACCCGGGAGATCTGAACGTCTTGCGGGCGATGAGCCACTGGTCGGACGCCCTCTTTCGCGAGAGACGATTGGATGGGGCGGTGTCCGCCCTCTCCGAACTCCTCCCGGCGATGCGAGGCGCGTTGGGGGCAGACCATGTCGAAACGCTCAAGGTCCTGGGGAACCTAGGCGGCACGTTGGTGGCGATGGGGCGGTTTGAGGAAGGGCTGCCATGGATCGAGGAATGCGTGCGTCGCCGGACGGCGGTCCTCGGGGCGGAGGCGGAGGCCACGCGGGATGCGGCGAGGAACCTTGCGCTGGGCCGGTTCCAGATAGGCCTGCGCGACTCGGCATGGGGACAGGCGGCGGACGCGTTGGCTTCGTGGCTCGACCTGGAGCCTGGGGAACATTGGGTGGGTTGCCAGTTGCTGACGGCGGAGGCAACGGCGGGGCGGGAGGAGGCCTTCCATCGGCACGCGCTGGCCTTGATGGAGCGGTTCGCGGGGACGAGGGACGCGGCGGCGGCGGGGCGGTTGGCGCGGGCGGCGTTGATCCTGCCGCCGAGGCCGGGGTCCGGGGTGATGGAGAAGGCGCTGGACCTCGCGAGGTTCGCGGGGGGCGCCAACACGGACCCGGCCTGGGTCCCGAACCTGCGCTTGCTGAAGGCCATCATTCGGCTTCGGCAAGGTCGGATGCAGGAGGCGGTCGAGGCCGCGCAGGAACTCCTGGCGCAACCCGAGCACGATGCGTCCCGGGATAGCCAGGCGTGGTCGGTCATCGCCATCGCCTCGCAGGGGCTCGGGCGAGGCGAGGAGGCCCGGGCTGCGATGGCGAAGGCGCGATCGTTCCTCCCGGACGAACTTTTCCTGCACGCCAAGTTCCCGCCCCAGTTCCCGGCTTGGTATCCGGTCCTTGCCGCCATCAACCTCGCTCGCGAGGCCTCCCGCACGGTCGGCCCTTAGCCGGGACGATGCAGTTGGGTCGGTCGTGCTTGCTTGATCTTCTTTCGCAAGAGCTTCGTACTTCGCTCGTTACGGGCCTGGCACTGGCCCGCGCCTCGCTCACTCCTCGGCTTGCGCAAGCATCTGCTTCGCAATCACTTCCCTCCCAACTGCATCGTCCCGGCTTCGTCGGACCGCGCCGTGTTCGCCCCTCGTCTTGCGGAGGCATCAGGATCGCGGCGCCGTTGACCGCGGATGGGTCGGGCGGGGAGCCTGTCGGCATGGATAGGAACGGGTTTGCCAGCAAGGCCACGGAACGACATGACGCGGGAGTCACGGGTGACCCAAGCTCCGTGGGCCCTGCGTGGCCGTCGGCGTCGGCGTCGTCGTCGCGTCGGGAATTCATGGGGCGTGCGTTGATCGCGGGCCTCGCGGGGCTCGGAGGGGTTGCATCGGGATCGGGTTGCGCGGTCCATCGCCGGGCGATGCCCCCGTTGCGCGTGTTGATGTGGGACGAGCGACAACCGGCACAGAAGCAAGCCTACCCACAGGGCCTCGGCTCACGCGTGGCCCGTCACCTCGGGACGTGTCGTGATTTCGAGGTTTCGCAGGCGCTGCTCGATGACCCGGGCCAGGGCTTGTCGAGGCTGGGCGAGACGGACGTGGTGGTCTGGTGGGGCCATGTGCGCCATGCCGAGATCGAGACGGCGACGGCCCTTCGCATGGTGGAACAGATCCGCGCCGGACGCCTGGGATGGGTGGCGTTGCATTCGGCCCATTGGTCGCGCCCGTTCGTGGAGGCCATGGCCGCGATTGCGCGGGACCGGGCCTTGGCCGCGTTGACGCCAGAGGAGGCCGCGCGCGCCGTGGTGACGGAGACGGAGTTGCTGCCCAGGCCGTTCATGGCGCCCCAATACCAGGAGCGGCGATCCCCCTCGGTGCTGTACAAGCGCCCGCCGACGGGCCCCGTGGAAGTGCGCTTGGTGAGGCCCAACTGCTGCTTCCCCGCCTACCGCGGTGATGGCAAGCCAAGCGAGGTGCGGGTCCGGATGCCGGGGCATCCCGTGGCAAAGGGTCTTCCGCCCACGTTCACCATCCCCCAGACGGAGATGTACGACGAACCGTTCCACGTGCCGGATCCGGATGAGGTGGTGCTGGAGGAACACTGGGCCACCGGCGAATGGTTCCGGAGCGGCGCGGCATGGCGATTGGGCAAAGGCCGCGTGTTCTACTTCCGCCCGGGACACGAGACCTACCCCGTCTTTGACAACCCGTGGACCTTGAAGGTCGTGGAGAACGCCGTCCGGTGGGCGGGACGTCGCGCGTGAGGAGTTGGTTCGGGTTCGTATGGGTTGCTCTTCAAAGTGGCCGTTGACGAGGGTTCGTGGGCAGGGAAAGGCCGTTCAGGGTGGTAGGCCAGGTGCCCTCACCCGGCGGAAACGTGGCAGAGCCGTCTCGGCTCTGGCTGGATCACGTCCAGCAGCAAGATGCCGCTGCCACCTTCCATGAAGGCCAGGTGAAGGTGGAAGCGGCTTCCAGCCGCTTGCCCGGCACGGACCAGCGGCAAGATGCCGCTGCCACTCTGCCCCAGAGATGCTCGGAGGTGCGGCATCCCGGCCGCCGCGTGAGGGCACCCGGCCTACAGCATGGGCCAAGCCTTTGGCTCCACCTGAGGGTCTGACGGATCCCCACACCCA
>CAIRNV010000289.1 GCA_903880005.1 uncultured Verrucomicrobiota bacterium
GCTCGCTCCTCACAGACCTCTGCGGGTCTGCTCGTCGCTCGCGCCTCGTTGGACACGAAAATCCCTCGCGGCGAAACACCAGCCATTTGTGAGACACGACACTAGTACTTCGCCCGCAACAGGGACGCCTTGGCGGCCAGCTGGTCGCCCAGGTCGTCCTGGTGAAAGTACGCGTCGCGCGTGCCCTCGGTGTTCCACGAGTGGATGAAGAGCATTTGCTGGAACTTCACCCATCGAACGGACCCATCCATGTAGAGCTGGTTGCCTCCCACCGGAAGGTTCCCGGCGGTCCGGTGCGGCGGCATGTCCTTGAAGGACGTGTCGCGTCCGCCGCCCCACTTGCGGTCAATCTTCATGACGGCGTCCGCCGCGAGCACCCAGCCCGGCTGGGAGAGGCTCGCCTTCACCGGGCTGCGCGACGGAAAGGTGCCGGCCGGGTTCTTCCAGACGGAGATGCCGCCGAAGTACTGGAACCCAATGACCCATTGGTCGAATTCGCGCTCGTACTGCGGGAACGTCGGCCGGTTGGGGCAGGTCCAGTACGGGGTGGAATTGGAACGTACGACCAACCCAACCGTCGCCGCCGCGTTGCGTTCGGGCGGGTTGAGGCAGACCTGCACCTCGTTGAAGCGCGCCTGCAAGAGGACGTCGCGGTTGTCGTCGGCATACATCAAGGCGCCCACGCCCACCTGCTTGAGGTTGTTAAGGCATTTGGTGCGCTTGGCGGACTCCTTCGCCTTGGCCAACGCCGGAAGCAGCATGCCGGCGAGGATCGCGATGATGGCGATGACCACGAGGAGCTCGATGAGGGTGAAGCCTGGGAGCGCGGCCGTCCCCGGCCGCCGGGCGAAGGGTGGGCATGAGCCTGCGCCCGGGGACGGGCCCGACATTCGCCGCTCGGCACTCGCTCCATGGGGAGGGGGCGAGACCCAGGAGCGCGGCCGTCCCCGGCCGCCGGGCGAAGGGTGGGCACGAGCCTGCGCCCGGGGACGGGCGCAGTCCCAGGGACGGGCCTGCCATGTGCTGATTGTGGTATTCATGCGAGAATCTCCCGGACGACGCGCGCGGGCTTGCCATCGGTGAGGGACAACTCGCGCCCGGCGCGGCGATAGACGAGGCGGGTGTGGTCGAGGCCGAAGAGGTGCAGGAGCGTGGCGTGGTAGTCGTGGTGGGTGACGACATCCTTGACCGCCTTGTGCCCCCATTCGTCGGTCTCGCCGAAGGTCATGCCGCCGCGGATGCCGCCGCCGGCCATCCACATGGAGAAGCCGTAGGTGTTGTGGTCGCGCCCGACCTTTTCCTTGGGTCCGTCATTCTGGATGACGGGAAGGCGGCCCATTTCGCCGCTCCAGTGGACGACGGTTGAATCCAGCAGGCCACGTCCCTTGAGGTCGCGGACGAGGGCGGCGACGGGTTGGTCGCTGCGATGGCAGAGGTCGGGGAGGGCGGTGTAGAGGTTGCTGTGCTGGTCCCAGCTTTGGCCGTTGTTGACGATCTGTATGAAGCGGACACCGCGCTCGACCAGGCGGCGGGCGATGAGGCAGCGGGTGCCGTAGTCGCGGGTCTTGTCGTCGTCGATCCCATACATGCGACGCGTGGCGGGGGATTCGGAGCGGATGTCCATGGCGTCGCGGGCGGCGTCCTGCATGCGGGCGGCGAGCTCGTAGGAGGCGATGCGGGCCTCGAGGTCGAGTTCGCCAGGGTGCTGCTGGCGGTGGTGTTGGTTGACCTCGCGGAGGTAGTCGAGCTGGGCCTGCTGGGGGGCGCCGCGGAGGGAGGGCGGCGGGTCGAGGTTGAGGAGGCGGGGCTCGGTGGGGCGGACGACGGTGCCCTGGTAGATGGAGGGGAGCCAGCCGTTGGACCAATTGTGCTCGGCGAGGAGAGGAAGCCCGGAGGGATGGGTGAGGGTGAGGTAGGCGGGGAGGTCCTGTGTTTCGGATCCGAGGCCGTACGAGAGCCAACTGCCGAGGGTGGGTGCACCGACGGTGATGCGTCCGTTGGTGATGGCGTACAGCGATTGGCCGTGGTTGTTGACGCCGGTTTGCATGGACCGGACCAGGCAAATGTCGTCGGCCACCTGCCCGAGGTGAGGGAGGAGCGAGGAGAGTTCCATGCCGCATTGGCCGTGGCGTTTGAACTCCCAGAGGCCGGGCAGGATCTTGGCGCTGGCCTGGCCGGCGTTGTCGTACTTGAGCTCGCCCGGGAAGGTCTCGCCGGCGCGCCGGGCGAGGAGAGGCTTGGGATCGAAGAGGTCCATCTGGCTGGGCCCGCCGATCATGAGGATGGAGATCATCGCGCGGGCCTTGGCAGGGTGATGGGTGGCGCGGGGCCGCAGGTCATGGACGCGGGGCTCGAGCTCGGGTCGGGCGGGCGCGGCGAGGAGGCCTTCCTCATGCAGGAGCCAGGCCAGGGCGGTGGAGCCCAGCCCGAAGGCACTGGCCTTGAGGAAGTGCCTTCGGGAGCCGCAGCCGACGGGGGGAGGATTCATGGCGGTTTCAGTCGAGGTAGAGGAAGCGATTGGAGCCGAGCAACGCATGGCAAAGGCTGGCGAACGCAGCTTCGGATGGGGTGGGGACCGGGGGTTCGCCCGGCTTGCCGGGGCCGTTGGGCAGGCGACCGGGCTCGGCGAGGAGCGCGGCTTGGCGCGAGGCGAAAGCGAGGGCGCGATCACGTTCCTGCGGGGTGGGCGACGTGCCGTGGAGGAGCCGCCAGAGTCGCTCAACGCGGGACTCCGCATGGTCGCCCGCCTCGCGGGCCACGCGCGCGGCGAGGTCGCGGGCGCGTTCGAGGACGAAGATGTCGTTCATGAGGGCCAGCGATTGCGGGGGCACGGTGGTGGCGGGCCTCGCCTCGCAGTTGGGGTTCACCACGGGCGCGTCGAATACCTCCAGCATCCCCACGGGCGTCGAGCGCCGAACCTGAAGATAGATGCTTCGCCTGAACTCCAAGCCCTGCGCGCCCTCGACGCCCACGGCGTCGCCGTTGCCGTCGCGCCTTTGCTTGCCGGCCACGACGCGGCCTTGCGGATCGACGGCGACGGGGCCGGGCGGGCCAAACGGCTCCGGGTTGATCCGTCCCGAGAGCGCGAGGAGCGCGTCACGCAGGCTCTCGGCGTCGAGGCGACGCAAGCGGGCGCGGCCGAGAAGGCGGTTGTCGGGGTCGGTGCGCTGGGCCTCGGGGTTGAGGGACGATTGGCGATAGACGGTGCTGGTGACGAGGAGGCGGTGGAAGTCCTTGAGCTTCCAACCGCCGGAACGGAGGGCCTGGGCGAGGAAGTCGAGGAGCTCGGGATGGGTGGGGCGCTCGCCCAGCATGCCGAAGTCGGCGGGCGTGGCCACGATCCCGACGCCGAAGTGATGCATCCAGACGCGGTTGGCGAGCACTCGGGGAGTGAGGGGGTTGGCGGGATGAAAGAGACGGCGCGCGAACTCGGAGCGTCGCCCCGTGGTGCGCTGGTGGGCATTGGTGGCGGGGATGGACTCGGGCAAGCCGGCCAAGCCCATGACGGTGAGGAGGCCGGGCGTGACCTTGCCGCGGGGTTGGGTGGGGTCACCGCGGTGGAAGAGGGCGGTGGGAACGTCGCGCCCGGGTTCCTCGACGAGGGCGTGCACCATGGGTTCGGAGGGCTTTTTGCCGCGCTCGGCGGCGGCGCGATTGCGGACCTCCTGGACCTTGTTGGCGCCCTCGCGGTCCACCTCGCCGAGGATGATGTGATCCTGGAACGTCGGGAACTCCCGCAGGAGCGCCTTGTGCGCGTCCGTGCGCTTGTCGGCCGGCGTCTTGCGGGCGGCGATGACGGCTTCACGACGCGCCTCGGGGACGAGGAGGAGTTGCTTCTGGACGAACTTCTCGATGAGTTCGTCGTGAAGCTTCTGGGCCTCCCTGTCGATGGCGGCGGCAGCGGATTCGATCTCGGCGGCGCGCCGGCGGTCGGCGGAGGGCATCAGGGAGACGAGACGTTGCCCGGGGGCCTTCCAACGCTCGGGATCGAAGGCCGGCTCGAACACGGCCCGTAGCCGGTAGAAGTCCGACTGCGGGATCGGGTCGTAGCGGTGGTCGTGGCATTGGGCGCATTGGACGGTGAGGCCGAGAAGGCTGGAGGAGACAACCTGGAGGGTGTCCGCGACCACTTGGTTGCGTGCCAGGAGCGGGTCGGCGGGACCGTCGCCCGTGGGGTCGGGAGCCATCCGCAGGAAGCCGGTCGCCGTGAGGCGCTCGATGTCCTCGGGGGACAGATCGCCCTCCTTCCCGCCCACCCTCTCGTCCCCGGACAATTGCTCGGCGACGAACGCGTCGAGGGGCTTGTCCGAGTTCAACGACCGGATGACGTAGTCGCGGAAACGCCAGGCCCACGGGCGTTCGGAGTCCGCCTCAACCCCGCCGTTGGAGTCGGCGTAGCCAGCGACGTCGAGCCAGTGGCGTCCCCAGCGCTCGCCGTAGGCCGGGGAGGCGAGGTAGCGCTCCACGAGCCGGGCGTAGGCGTCGTCGGAGGGATGGGCGGCAAAGGCCTCCACATCCTCGGGCTCCGGCGGGAGTCCGGTGAGGTCGAAGGCCAGACGACGCAACAAGGACGCCGGAGATGCGTCGGGGGCGAAGGCGAGCCCCTCGGCTTCCAAGCGCGCCAAGATGAAGCGATCCACGGGCGTGCGAACGCGGGAAGCGTCGCGGACTGCGGGCGGCGTGTGGGTGGCGACGGGCTGGAACGCCCAGAAGGCCCGTTCCTCCTCGGTGATGACAAAGTCGGGAGCCTGTTCCGGCTCGGGCCTTGCGGTGGGGGCGCCAAGGTTGATCCAACGTTCCAGCACCTGGACTTGGGCCGGTGAAAGGGGCTTGCCGTCCTTGGGCATCTCACCCGAGCGAACGAGCCGGATGAGCCGGCTCTCGGAGGCCTTGCCGGGGACGATGGCCGGGCCTTCGTCTCCCTGGAGCATGAGACGACGCAAGCGCAGGTCGATGCCGCCCTTGGCCTTGCCGGCCTCGCCGTGGCACTGGAAGCACTGGGCCTTGAGGATCGGCCGAATGTCGCGCTCGAAGGTGGGCGCGTCAGGGGTGACGGCCGGGCCGACGGCGGCCATGGCGACCTGCAACGAGACGCCGACGGCCAGGACCCAGGAACCAAGGGTGGCGCGCACGGAGGACATGGGCCGAGGCTATCGAGTTCGGTGGTCGTTGACCATGGGGAGTTGAGGGGGCGCACGGCGTGGCGACGCGGCGGTTCCACATGCGAAAAGTGGCGGGTGGGGTTGGAATAGGCCGGTCACGATGGCCGGCGGGGTGCGTTCACCCGGTGGAAGGGTGGCAGGGCCGTCTCGGCTCTGGCTTCGTCACGACCACCAGCAGCAGGATGCCGCTGCCACGCTGCCTGCGGCGCACGGAGGCGCGGCATCCTTGCCCGCTTACCGGAGGTAAACAGGGTTCGAGTACACCCACGTGCGCCATTCGCCGTCGAGTTGAAGCCAGACCTCGGCACGATAGACGCCCGGGGCAGCGATGGCATGGGAGAGGCGATGACCGTTGGCCCGGGCGACTTCCACGCCGTCCTTCATCAGGCGCACGGCCCCGGACAGGGGGCTTTCGATGTCGATGCGTCCGCCGGGCTGGAACGGGGCTTCGTCGCCCATCCATGCACGAGCGCGGTCGGAGAGGGGCGGTTCGGAGTCGCCTAGCCAGGCCATGCGGAAGCCTGAGGCATCGCCCATCCACGTGTGCGCCACAAAGGCATGGCCGGAACGGACGGCGTTGCGGAGGGCGGCCTCGGTGACCTCGGCCGCCCAGACATGGGTGGTGACGCACCGGAAGGCGCGCCGGTACGGATCCACGTCGAGAAGGCGCACGACGGCCCCATTGGTGAGGCCCCCGAGGATGCGGACGAGCCCGGGGCGAAGGGCGACGGAGAGTTCCCGCATGGACTCGGGCTTGTCGATGGCGGTGCCAAGGCGGGCGGTGACGGCATCGACCTTTTGGAGGACGAAGACTTGGTTGTGGTGGCAGTCGTTGGCCCCGACCCCCACGAGGCGCCGCGCACGGGTCTCGCGGTCCCACTTGTCGAGGTAGAGCGCGGAGTATTCGACCTGGGCCCCGAGGACTCCGTCGGGATAGGTGGCCACCAAGGATTGCAGCTCCTTCAATCCCGCCGGATCCGTCAGGCGCGCGGCCAAGTCCAGCATCCCCACCACATCCCGCTTGGCGTCGTGGTGCCGGTTGTAGATCTCCATGCCCGTCAAGCCGGCCATGTCGTGGTCCATCCGCTCCTCGGCGTGCGACAAAAAGATCATGCCGGCCCCGGCCCCCACCGCCTCCACAAACCGCGGCGTCGGCCATTCCATCTGGGCCATCACGGACGCTGCCGGATGCGCCAGGAAGCCGCGGCATTCCGAGCCGGGAATGAACAAGACCCCGTTGGTCGCGAACCTCCACGAGTCCATGAAGTCCCGCGGCGGACGGAAGTGGTCGCTGAGGAAGACGACGTCGATGCCGGACTCCCGGGCGTCGGCCAGCATCTCGGGCCGGGTGCCGCCGGTATGGGCGGAATCCTCGGCATGGGCGTGAAAGATGCACCGGAGGTCGCGCCACGGGCGGGGCGGCGGGAGGGAACGGCGGTTGGCGGCCAGCGCGTGGATGGAGGCATCGACGGCAGCGAGGCGCTCGCGTGTCAGCCGTTGCCTCGGGGCAAAGCGAGCCGGGGCGAGCGGCTCCGAGGCCGTGGCCACCCAAGCCATGATGAGGCACCAGGCGACGCCTAAGCCGGGACGATTCAGTTGGGAGGGAAGTGATTGCGAAGCAGATGCTTGCGCAAGCCGAGGAGTGAGCGAGGCGCGGGCCGGTTCGAGGCCCGTAACGAGCGAACGACAAAGGATTTGCGCAAGCAGATCGAGCAAGCACGACCGATCCAACTGAATCGTTCCGGCTAAGACCCGTCGTGTCATGACAGGAAGTCCGGGGGTCACCGGACGACAAGTCCCGCCGGACCGGATCCTGCACGGGACCGGCACCAACGTCGAAGCGACTCCACGATGCGCTGCTCGAGCTCGCGACAGGCCGGCGTCCATTGCTTGCGGCCCAGCAGCGACTTCACGGCCGACCGCAGCCCGTGGCAATCGACGGTGCATGCGCCGGACGTCAGGCCCTCGTCCAACAGCGACCTCAGGCGCGGGAAAAACTCCAACTCACCCAACTTGTTCACGTCGGCGGCAATCCCGCTCAGGTCCAACCGACGAACCGGCGGGTTCACGGGACCCCGGGCATCCGGCGGGCTGACCGGCTGCGAATCGTGGCCTTCGGAGGCACCCTGAGACGTCGAAGGATCCGTCACCTCGACTTGAAAACCGAGGCCCGCAAGGACGCGGACGAGCGCCCGGGAAAACTCGTCAAACGTGATGCGCGACCGCCCAAGGTCTTGCTTGAAATAATGAAGCACGCCGGCCGCGCATTGGCGGAGGACTTCGTTCGACACATGCCCAGGACCCACGATTTCAAAGGCGAGATCCTCGGCCGAGCACGGGATCGCCTCCCCATTCTCCTGCACGAGCAGCAGGCAATTTCGACGGAGCTCGATCATCCGCGTTCCTTCCGCTTGATGGCCTCAGCCTCGCCCACGGCCAATTCCATCTGCCGCTTGTCAGGCTTCGGCATGGCCGCGATGCGGGTCGCCTCCTCCACGAAGTCGTTGATCTCCTCGAATTGGCGGTAGATGGAGGCGAAGCGGATGTAAGCCACCGGATCCAGGCGGCGCAGCTCCCGCATGACCCGCTCACCGATGGCCTCCGAGGGAACCTCGCGGTCAAAGTCCGCTGCGAGGGATTCGAGGATGTGCTCGACGGCCATGGCGATGTCCGCCTCGGCCACGGGTCGCTTTTGGCAGGCTCGACGCATGCCGGACAGGAGCTTCTCGCGGGAAAAGGCCTCCCGGCGTCCATCGCGCTTGATGACGGTGAGGAGCTCGTGCTCGACCTGCTCGTAGGTGGTGAAGCGATGGTTGCAGGCGAGGCATTCGCGGCGACGGCGGATGAGCGCTCCTTCCTTCGAGGAACGAGAATCAATGACCTTGTCTTCTTGGCCCGCGCACTTGGGACACCGCATGGAAACTGGGGAACGCCACGGATTGTGGCGTGGGGATCATCAAACCACAATGGGTTGGGGTGTCAACGAGGGAACAGGTGAACCTGGCAACGGCAACCGAGGAATGAGGGCACCCCATCCTTCCGGTCAGGTCCGAAAGTCCGCGCGTCGGGTGAGGGCACAGCAAGACACATTGGAGGAAAACAAAAGGGGCCGGGCTTTTGGCCCGGCCCCCGTGAATCAGGCTAGGAACAACCTAGCGGCGGATGCGGCCGAACAGCGCGGGCTGGTCAGGAGTGAACGTGAACGGGCTGGAAGCACCGGGCACGGCAGTCCAAGGACCATTGATGCTGGGGGCGGCCTCCAAGGCTCCACCGCCGGTCCACTCAACGGTGACGGACCCGTTGGCGTTGAGGGTGGTCTTGGTGAAGGCCGGCGGCTCCGTGACAGCCGGCGTGAGGAGGATGAAGTCGAAGTCACCATTGGAGGTGGTGTACCTCAACGTTTGGGTGCCGCTCAGGTCGATGGCGGCGACGGCGCCGGTCGAGTCCTTGAGGGGGATGATGCGGTTGACGCCCCAGCCGCCGGTGCCGCCACCGCTGAAGGTGCCGAGCTCGACCAAGGTCTGGTTGGCGGTGGTGGAGCCACCGGTCACCCACTGGAGGCTGCCGCCGATCGTGGTGCCAGCACCCTCGCCGTGCGAGAGGCCGACGTGGATGTTGTACTTACCCGCCGGGAAGGTGCGGGTGTAGTTGTACCATTGGCCGCCGCCGACCCAGCCGATCTTGTAGTTGACCTGGAGGTCGGTGAAGCCACGGCCACGGCCCTCGGCGTAGTTCACGTCCATGGGAACGTTGTTGGCCTCGCCAATGCGGTACAGCGGCGAGGAGCCCTCGCCGGCATCACGTTGGTAGTCCACGCCGACGGCGGCGCCCTTGCCGGCGTAGGCGCCACCGCGGTAGGTGGCCATGTCGGAGGCGGCGGCCTCGGTCTTGCCGTTGTCGAAGTTGAAGTCCTCGGCCTCGATGAAGAAGGCGACCTTGGAGATGTCGCCGGCGGTGAAGCTGCGGCGGACCGTGCGGTCACCGAACGTCAGC
>CAIRNV010000290.1 GCA_903880005.1 uncultured Verrucomicrobiota bacterium
CCTCACAGACCTCTGCGGGTCTGCTCGTCGCTCGCGCCTCGTTGGACACGAAAATCCCTCGCGGCGAAACACCAGCCATTGGTGAGACACGACACTAGTGCCAGGCCCGCAACGGGCGAATGACGAAGGACTTGCGGAAGCAGATCGAGCAAACACGACGGATCCAATGGAGTCGTTACGGCCTAGCCGGCGACCGTCGCAGGCGGGGCGGCGGGAATCATGCCCGTCTTCCGCGCGTAGTCGAAGATGCCGCCCGCATCCACCACCGGCCTCACCTCGCCCAAGGGCTTCAATGGATACACCTTGCCGGTCCCGTGATGGGTGATGGTATTGGCGTCGATGTCCACCGTGGCCACGTCACCCGTCTTGAAGTCATCGCAAAGGCGACCGTTGGACTCGACGGGGTACAACTCGCCGGTGGCGACGCAATTGCGGAAGAAGATGCGCGCATAGCTCTCGGCGACCACGCATTGGCAATTGGCGGAACCCATCGCTATGGGGGCGTGTTCCCGGGAGCTTCCACATCCGAAGTTGCGCCCCGCGATGACGATGGGGTACTCGCTGTCGAGCGCGCCCTCGGCGACGAATCGCCTCGGGTACAACGAGTCGGGAAGGCCCCACATCGCATAGGCGCCCAGCTTCTCGTACTCCTCGGGAATCGTCGGCACCAAGTTCAAGAACTGCGCCGGGATGATCTGGTCGGTGTCGATGTTGTCGCGGACGACGTACACCGGGCCCGTGAACTTCGATTGCATGGGGACGATGCTTCCCGCCGCCCCGGGGGGAAGGCAAACGCAAATCCATGCTCGACAGGAGGGTGGCGAGGTCGATAGCGTCCGGTCTCGATTAACGGAGTTGTACCGGGCGGTTCATCGCTGCCCAACACCGAGATCACCATGCAAGAAAAGTCGAAAGTCATCACGGAGTTCCGCACGCACGAGACCGACACGGGTTCGCCCGACGTCCAAATCGCGTTGCTGACGGAGCGCATCAACAACCTGACGGAGCACCTTCAGACCAACCAGAAGGACCTCTCCTCTCGCCGCGGCCTCATGATCTTGGTCGGCAAGCGTCGTCGCTTGCTGGACTACTTGAAGCGGAAGGACGAGGCGCGGTACCAGGGGGTCACCAAGAAGCTGAAGCTCCGCAAGTAGCCGGATGGGATTGCGGCCGGGCAGGGTCCCGGCCACGGCTTTTGGACGACAAGCAGGGTCCTTGGACCCCGTGGCCGCCGCAAAGACGCGCGCGGCGGTCGTCCGTCCGGCCCCCAAAAGGGGCCACTGGCAGCAGGGCGCGTCGCCAAGAAAGGGCGCGCCCGTCCCCTCGGGTGATTTCAATCAGCCGCCCCAGCCACGCTGGGCGGTTGATGGAAGTTCCTCGATGGGGGCGGGCATGCGCTGACAAAACATGCCCGAGAAAGTTATCATTCCGGTCGGCAATCAGGAGATTGTCATCGAGACCGGTCGTTATGCGAAGCAAGCCGATGGTTCCGTTACGGTCCAGCTCGGCGAAACCATCGTCCTCGTCGCGGCCGTCGCCGCGTCCAAGGCCAAACCCGGTCAGGAGTTTTTCCCCCTGACCGTGGATTACCGCGAGAAGGCCGCCGCCGCAGGAAAGTTCCCCGGCGGCTACTTCAAGCGCGAGGGTCGCCCCACCGAGAAGGAAATCCTCACCAGTCGGCTCACCGACCGCCCCATCCGCCCCTTGTTCCCCAAGGGCTGGTTCAATGAAGTCCAAGTCCAGTCCGTCCTGCTCTCCGCCGACGGCCAAAACGACCCCGACATCCTCTCCATCCTCGGGGCCTCCGCCGCGCTGAGTGTGTCCGACATCCCTTGGGATGGCCCGCTCGGCGCCGTCCGCGTCGGCCGCGTCGCCGGCGAGTTCGTCGTCAATCCCACCCACGCCCAGCAGGCCGAGTCTGACCTCGACCTGATTTACGTGGGCAACAAGACCGACGTCGTCATGTACGAGGGCTCGGCGAACGAGATTTCCGAGGCGGACTTCATCGCCGCACTCAAGTTCGCCCAAGAGGCCTGCCTGCCGCAAATCGCGGCCCAGGAGGACCTCGTTCGCCGCGCCGGCAAGGCCAAGCGCCAAATCACCGTCAACATCGTCCCGGACGCCATCCTCTCGGACGCCAAGTCCCTCGCCGGCGAACGCATCATCCCGGCGCTCCTGACTCCCCAAAAGCTCGCCCGTGAGGCCGGCGTCAACGCCGTCTTCGCCGACGTCGGGGAGAAGCTCAAGGCCAAGTTCGGTGACCAAGTCAACGAGTTCGTCCTCAAGGACGCCCAATACTACATCCAGAAGGAAACCGTCCGCAGCCTGATCCTGGACTCTGGCAAGCGCCTCGACGGACGCTCCTTCGCCCAGGTCCGGCCCATCACCGGCGACGTCGGCGTCCTTCCACGCGCCCACGGTTCCGCCGTGTTCGCCCGCGGCGAGACCCAGACCGTCTGCCTCGCCACGCTGGGCACCAGCGACGACATCCAGTCGTTCGACAGCTACACCGGCGGGGAAACCAAGAAGCAGTTCATCCTCCACTACAACTTCCCCAACTTCTCCGTCGGCGAGACGGGCCGCATCTCCGGCCCCGGCCGACGCGAGATCGGCCATGGCGCGCTCGCTGAGCGTTCCGTCCTGCCCGTCATCCCGTTGAAGGAGTATCCCTATGCCCTGCGCATCACCTCCGAGATCATGGAGTCCAATGGCTCCACCTCGATGGCCTCCGTGTGCGGTGCATCGCTCGCCCTGATGGACGCAGGCGTTCCCCTCAAGCGCCCCGTCGCAGGCATCTCCGTCGGTATCTGCACCGAGTACGGCGATGACCACCAAATCAGCCGCTACCAGCTCCTGACCGACATCATCGGATGGGAGGACGCCTTCTGCGACATGGACTGCAAGATCGCAGGCACGTCCGAGGGCATCACGGGCTTCCAGCTCGACCTGAAGTTGCGCGGCCTGCCCTTGGCCATCATGACCGAGGCCATCGAGGCCGCACGCACGGCCCGCCTCCACATCCTCGACGAGATGGCCAAGGTCCTCGCCGAGCCCCGCGCGGACATCTCGAAGTACGCGCCGCGCATCACCGTTCTCCACGTCAACCCGGAGAAGATCGGCCTCCTCATTGGGCCCGGTGGCAAGAACATCAAGCGCATCGTCGATGAGTCCGGATGCGAGATTAACATCGAGGACGACGGCACGGTGAAGGTCTTCTCCCTCACCCCCGAGGGCATGGAGATCGCCCGTCGCGAGATCGAGTCCATCAGCGCCGAAATCGAGATCGGCAAGACCTACAAGGGACGCGTCGTCACCATCAAGGAGTTCGGCGTGTTCGTGGAGGTCTTCCCAGGCCAAGACGGCCTCGTCCATGTCTCCGAGCTCTCCAGCCGCCGGGTGAACCGCCCGGAAGACGTCGTCAAGATGGGCGACGAGGTGTGGGTCAAGTGCATTGGCGTGGACGAGAAGGGCCGCGTCAAGCTGAGCCGCAAGGCCGCCATGGAAGAGCGTGGCGAAGCCGTTGCCGCCCAAGCAGACACCGCTGGCCAGCCACGCCCCGAGCGTGAGGAACGCCCCGCTCGCGAGGACCGCCATGACCGCGACCGCGAACCTCGTGGCGACCGCGAACCTCGTGGCGACCGTGAGCCTCGTGGCGACCGTGAGCCTCGTGGCGACCGTGAGCCTCGTGGCGACCGTGAGCCTCGTGGCGACCGTGAGCCTCGTGGCGACCGCGAGCCTCGTGGCGACCGCGAACCTCGTGGCGATCGTGAACCTCGTGGCGATCGTGAACCTCGCGGCGACCGCGAACCTCGCGGCGACCGCGAACCTCGTGGCGACCGCGAACCTCGCGGCGACCGTGAACCTCGTGGCGACCGCGAACCTCGTGGCGACCGCGAACCTCGCGGCGACCGCGAACCTCGCGGCGACCGCGACTCCCGCGGCGACCGTGAGCCTCGTGGCGATCGCGACTCCCGCGGCGACCGGGACCGTGATGTCCGGAGCGACCGCGACTCCCGTGACTCCCGTGACCGGGAGCCGCGCACCGACCGCGACCGTGACTCCCGCGACTCCCGTGACCGAGAGCCGCGCACCGACCGCGACTCACGCAGCGACCGGGACCGTGATGTCCGGAGCGACCGTGACTCCCGTTCCGATCGCGATCGCGAGCCTCGCTCCGATCGTGATGTCCGCAGCGATCGCGACCGTGAGCCGCGTGGCGAGCGGGATTCCCATGGCGACCGGGATCGAGGGGTCCGCACGGACCGCCCCGTGCGCACGGATCGTCCGGAACGATCGGACCGGCCGCGCAGCGAGCGGACCGAGCGTCGTGATGACCGCGGAGAGCGCAGCGAACGCGCCCCACGCGATGATCGCGGTGGCGAACGCCGTGACCGTCGGCCCGTGTTTGACGACGTCGGCGAGGGACTTGAGGTCGGGAAGCTCTACCGATCCAAGGTTGTCTCCATCAAGGACTTCGGCGCATTTGTCGAGTTCCTTCCCGGGCGCGAGGGCCTCGTGCATGTCAGCGAGTTGGCCAACTTCCGCGTGAAGCAGGTCGAGGACATCGTGCAGGTGGGAGACGAAATCACCGTCAAGCTCCTGGGCGTGGACGACAAGGGCCGCGTCCGCCTGAGCCGCCGCGCGGCCATCGAGGACCGCGAACGAGCCGAAGGCGGAGACCGCCCCACCGCCCCGGCTGACGAACCCGCCGACGACGAAGGCGGGCGTCGCGACGATCGGTTCGAGGACTAATCTCCCCGAAACGGCTATGAAGGCGGGCGGTCCCGAACAGGGGCCGCCCGTTTTGTTTTAAGCCGGGAGGATGCCGTTGGGAGGGAAGAGATGGCGAAGCAGATGCTGGTGCAAGCCGAGGAGTGAGCGAGGCACGGGCCGGTTCGAGGCTTGTAACGACCGACGGACCAAGCTCTCGCGAAGGAAGATCCAGCAAACAGGACCAACCCAACTGCATCGTCCCGGCTCAGACGTCGAGGAAGCATCAGCCTAAAAACGGCAGTTGAAGAGGGCTTCAAGGCGGGGAAATGGCCGTCCCATCAAGGCAAAGGGGCACTGTGGGATCCATCCGAGACCTCACCCGGCGGGTGAGGTTGGAATGGGCCGGCCAGGGTTGTAGGCCGGGTGCCCTC
>CAIRNV010000291.1 GCA_903880005.1 uncultured Verrucomicrobiota bacterium
CTAAGCCGTAACGATTCAGTTGGATCGGTCGTGCTTGCTCGATCTGCTTGCGCAAATCCTTCGTCGTTCGCTCGTTACGGGCCTGGAACTGGCCCGCGCCTCGCTCACTCCTCGGCTTGCGCAAGCATCTGCTTCGCAATCACTTCCCTCCCAACTGAATCGTCCCGGCTACGCAAACGGATCCTCGTCCGGCATGTCCGGCGTCGCGCCGGGGATGGGCCTGGGGCCCTTGCCGGGGGCGGGCCGGGGCGCGGGCGGGGTGTTGCGGGGTGCATCCCCCTTGCCCGGCATGGCACTCGGGACGGGGCCCGTGCCCGGGGTTTGGGTCGGGGTTGATTGACGGGCGCTGCTCCACTTCCAATCGCGGGGCCGTCGGCAAAGGCCCCCGTTCACCGGCCTGAACTCAACCCCCCGGACCCGCCTCACCACGTCGGCGTCGTCCATGCAGGCCTTGAGGTACGGCATTTTTTCCCAGAGTTCCTCGGCCTCGCGTCCGACGAGGATGTTGACCTGCCGCGTGGTGTAGCTGCGCCATTCACGCACCACCGCGCCCGCGTCCACGCCGTCCGCGACGCTGAACACCGCCTGCAAATGGTTGGGGAGCAGGCTCCATGCGCGGAGGGTGTACTTGCGCCCGTGCCCGGCTTGCAGCGCCGCCACGACCGTCCGGGCAACCTCGTCGTCGCGCAGCCAACAATCCCCGTGCCAGCGATTGAGTTCCTCCTCGATCAAGCGGGCGATGGTGCGCTTCAACGCCACGTCGTCGCCGCCCTCGGCCTCGACCATCGCCGAGGCCTTGCCCTTGATTTCCGCCAGGGATTCCTTCGGCATCGCATCCGCCAGGCGCAGCGTGACGAAGTAGGTGTTCACCGGGCTCGGTGGGGTGGGGAGGCCTCCCTGTCGCTGGCCTTCCGATGCCGCCGGTGTCGCGGGGGGGCGGCCGGGCGCGGGACGACGTGATGGATTCGATCCGGAATTGGAATGAGATGATGTGTTTTGCATGGCAATCAGCCATGCCTACGGCCCGTCCATTTCGGGCGTTACAGCCCGGGCTGGGAAAACTCCGGGGAGGCCTTCACACCTTCCGCGGCGGGTTGGTGGAGAGCCGCCCCGCCTCCTGCATGTAGGCGATCGCCACGGCCAACGCGTCGGCCGCGTCCGGCTCCGGCGCCTCGTCGATCCCGAGCAATCGCTGCACCATGCGGCCCACGCCGGCCTTGGCCGCGCCGCCATGCCCTGCGACGGCGAGCTTCACCTTCCTGGGGGCCATCTCGAACACCTGCAACCCGGCGAGGGCCACCGCCGCCAACGCCGCGCCCCGCGCCTCGCCCATGATCAGCGCCGTCCGGAGGTTCTGCGCATGGAACAACCCCTCCACCGCGCACACCTCCGGGGCGTGCTTCCGCAGCACGTCGCGCAACGTCTCGTGGATGTGGCCGAGGCAACGGCTGCGCTGCCAGGAAGCCGGGCAACGAATCGTGCCGTGCCCGACCGCCCGCATGCGCCCGTCCTGCAATCGCACCACGCCCCACCCCGTGCCCCGCAACGACGGGTCCACCCCGAGCACCGCCGACGCCACCGGCACGTCCTTGCCCGGCAACACGGGCCCGGCGTCGCCCCCGCCGCCCGCCATCCGACGGCGCAACTCCTCGAATTGCCGCGTCGAGATGCCCATGCGTCCCCCGAGGCCGCGTCCTGCCTAGCGGGGCCGGACCAGCATTTCCTCGATCACCACGCGCGAGGGCAACTGGATGCACAGCATGACGCACTCGGCGATGTCCTCGGGCTGCATCATTCGCGCCCGGGCGGCGGCGTCGGGCACCACGGGCCGCCGGTCCAGCAAGGGGGTGTCAATGTCGCCCGGGAACAACGCGCACGCCCGGATGCCGCGGCCCCGCTCCTCCGCGTTGATCGCCTGGGTCAGCCCGGCGAGGCCGAACTTGCTCATCACGTAGCCCGGGCCCGCCTTGGGCGAGGCCTGCTTCCCGGCGTCCGAGACCACGTTGACGATCGTGCCCGACCCGCGCTCCCGCATCCCGGGCAGGAACGCTTGGGCGCAATGGTATGGCCCGTGCATGTTGGCATCGATCATGAGGTGGTAGTCGTCGTCCGACAGCACCTCCAGGGCGCGCCGGGGCACGTTGGTTCCCGCCGCGTTGACCAAGACCTCCACGCCGCCCCACGCCGCCACCACGCGCGACGCCATGGCACGGACGTCCTCGGCGCGCCCGACGTCGCAGGCCTCCACGCGGCACGCCTCGGGACGTCCCGTGGCCGCCGCCGTCTCGCGCAGGGCCTCCTCGCGGCGTCCCACCAACGCCACGGACCAACCCGCCGCCACCAATTGGATGGCGGTGGCACGGCCCACGCCGCTTCCGGCGCCGGTCACCACCGCTGTCTTCAACGTTCCCATGGCTCCTCCTGATGCTCGCACGACCCGACGACCGTGTTCACGCCTCCGAAAGGTTCATCCAGCGGCCGGTCTCCGCCGACTTCACCGCCAGGTCCATGACCGCCTGGGTTCGCGCGCCGTCATGGAAGGTGACCGCGCAGGGCCGTTGCTCGCGGATCGCATTCACGAACTCCACGGCCTGGTCGTAGCGGAAGGTCACCAAGGGGTCGCCCACGCCGGGGTCGCGGGGCGAGCCCGGCCACACCCAGAAGTCCCGCGGCACGGCCAATGGCGCCATGCCCGGGCCGCCCACCTTGCCGTGCATCAACTCGTTCCATCGCCCGGTGGTGAACTCGAAGGACGCCTCGCTCCCGTTGATCTCCACGTAGTCGAGGGAACGCCACGACTCGTTGCGGCCGGACGCGAGCTTGGAGCTTTCCAGGACGCCGCTCGCGCCGCTCTCGAACTCCGCGAGGATCGCGACCCAGTCGTCGGTGTCGTTCGGCTGCCCGCCCCGGACGGGCGTCAGGTTCATGACGTTGGCCACCATGCGCCTCATGGGCCCGACCAACTGGTGCGCGAAGTCGATCCGGTGCGACAGCATGTCCCCGAGCTCGCCCGTGCCGGCCAGCTTGCGCTGTTGCCGCCAGCCGAGGTTGCGCGTGCCCCAGTCCTGCAACCGGCACGACCGGTAGTGGTACGCCTTCCCGAGGTCGCCGCGGGCGACGAGGTGACGCAGGTAGCGCATGGCGGGCACGAACTGGTACGTGAACGCCGTCATGTGGCGCACGCCCGCGCGGTCCGCCTCCTCCGCCATCCGCCGGGCATCCGCCGCGTTCAACGCGATGGGCTTCTCGCACAGCACGTGCTTGCCCGAGCGCGCCGCCGCGATCGCGATGTCCGGGTGCAGGAAGTTCGGCGTGGCGATGATCACGGCGTGCACGTCGTCGCGCGCCACGACGTCGCGCCAGTCGGCCGCGGCCACCGGCGCGCCGGTCAACGAACGCGCCTGGTCCAGCGTCGCCGGGTTGGCGTCGCAGACGGCATGGACGCGGACGTCCGGGCAGAGGGCGAGGCCCGGGAGGTGGTTCTGAAGGCTGATGCCGCCCGCGCCGATGATCGCGAAGTTCAAGGTGCTCATTCGATGCCTAGCTGGTTCGTGTGAATCCGGTGGAATAGCCGGGCCGCGTGAACGGCCCGGTGGCGGCTCACCACGACGTCCTCGCCTTGCTCAAGGCGGCGTCGAGCTGCGTGACATCCTTGCCGCCGCCGCGGGCTTGGTCCGGCCGGCCGCCGCCCTTGCCGCCCACCAGCGGCGCGATGGCCTGGATGATCTTCCCGGCCTGGGCCTTCGACGTGAACTCGGCCGAGACCGTGGCCACCAACGCCACCGCGCCGCCCGCGCCACCGCCCAGGACCACGACGCCCGAGAACCGGCCCTTCAAGGCGTCCGCCACGGCCTGCAAGAAGTCGCCGTCCGCGTCGCCGAGGTTGTGGATGATCGCGGGCACGCCGTTGTGGGTCGTCGCGCGCCCCAGCAGCT
The DNA here is from genome assembly GCA_903880005.1 of uncultured Verrucomicrobiota bacterium. Lineage (GTDB taxonomy): Bacteria > Verrucomicrobiota > Verrucomicrobiia > Limisphaerales > UBA9464 > UBA6176. Next base: position 3,936 of record CAIRNV010000291.1, read on the forward strand.
CCGAGGCGGCGTTCGACGCGTTCCGGGCGACGGAGAGGCGCAGTTGGCGCTCCAGCTCCCGCTGGTGGGCGACCATGGCCTCGATCTTCTTCTCGAGCTCGGCCACCGGCGCGTTCAGGCGTCCTGCGACGCCTCGGAGAAGCTCCAGGTCCGCCTTCGCAACGCCATAGGCCGCGAGGCCCGCCACGGCCTCGATCCGGCGCACGCCCGCCGCCACCGCGCTCTCGGCCGTGATCCGGAACAACCCAATCTCGCCCGTGGCACGCGTGTGCGTCCCGCCGCACAGCTCCATCGAGTAGCCATCCAAGGCCGCCGGCCGCCCGCCCACCTGCACGACGCGGACGTGCTCGCCGTACTTCTCGCCGAACAACTGCATCACGTCCGCCCGCTGCCGCACCTCCGTGTAGGGGACCTCGGACCACGAAACGCCGGCGTTTTCGAGGATGCGCTCGTTCACCAACCGCTCGACATCCGCCACCTGCGAAGGGGTCAAGGCCGGCGAGTTGAAGTCGAAGGTGAGCTTCTCCTGGGTGACGGCCGACCCCTTCTGCGTGGCCTCCCGGCTGACGACCTCGTGCAGGGCCCAGTGCAGCAAGTGGGTCACGGTGTGATGGCGCTGGATCGCCGCGCGACGGCCGGCATCGACGGACAGCCGGACCGTGGCGCCCACGGCCGGGGCCTCGCCGCCCTCGACGAAGTGCAGCCACGTGTTCCCGCTCTTTTGCGTGCCCGTCACGCGCCACAACTGGCCCGACCCCGTCATCTCGCCCGTGTCGCCAACCTGCCCGCCCATCTCCGCGTAGAAGGGCGACGCATCAACCACCACCGCCGTCCGGTCCTTGAGGCCGACCACCTCCAGGACGCGCCCCTCGCCCTCCCATGCGTCATACCCACCGAAGCGGGTCGGCGTCTTGGTCTCGATCTGCGAGAGCTCGATCACCGTCTTCTTCTGCGCGGCGCGGGCCTGGGCCTTCTGCTGCTCCATCAACGCCTCGAACCCCGCCACGTCCACCGCCAGGCCGCGCTCGCGCGCCATGAGCTGCGTGAGGTCCAGGGGGAACCCCTGCTCGTCGTACAGGCGAAACGCGTCCGCCGCCCCGATGTCGCCGCGCTCGGCCGCCTCGTTGAACAAGGCGATGCCGCGGTCCAGCGTCCGGTTGAACGCCTCCTCCTCCCTGCGAAGCGTGTCCTGCACCAACGTCTTCCGCGCGCGAAGCTCCGGGAACACGTCGCCCATCGTGGCCGCCACCACGTCCACCAGCTTGTAGAAGAACGGCTCGCGCAACCCCAGTTGCCGCCCGTAGCGCACCGCCCGCCGGAGAATCCGCCGCAGCACGTAGTTGCGGTCCGTGTTGCCCGGCTGGATCCCGTCCGCCACGGCGAAGCTGAGCGTCCGGATGTGGTCGGCGATGACCCGGAACGCGACGTCGTCACGCTCCTGCGCCGTGTCGCCCGTGCTGCCCGAACGCGGCAACGTCGAGCCGTACCGCCGTCCGCTGACGCGCTCGATCTCGTCGAAGATCGGGCGGAAGATGTCGGTGTCGTAGTTGGAGATGCGGGCGTTGGCGAAGTCCGTGAAGCCCTTCGTGCCCTGGATGATCGACGTCACGCGCTCGAAGCCCATGCCCGTGTCCACGTGCCGCGCGGGCAAGAGGCCGAAGGTCCCGTCGGGGTTCGCGTTGAACTGGATGAAGACGTGGTTCCAGATCTCGATGCACTCGGCCGTGCCCTTGTTCACCAGCAACCCGCGCGTGTCCCCGGAGGGCGTCAGGTCCACGTGGATCTCGGAGCAGGGACCGCACGGGCCGGTGTCGCCCATCATCCAGAAGTTGTCCTTCTTGCCGCCGTTGACGATGTGCACGGCCGGGTCCAGGCCCTCGCGACGGAAGATGTCCGCCCAGATGTCGTACGCCTCTTGGTCGAACTCCGCCGGGTCACCCTTGGCCTTGTCCGGGCTGTAAACCGTCGCGAACAACCGCGCCGGGGGGAACCCCCAGACCTTCGTCAGCAACTCCCAGCCCCACTCGATGGACTCCTTCTTGAAGTAGTCCCCGAACGACCAGTTCCCGAGCATCTCGAAGAACGTGTGGTGGTACGTGTCCAGGCCCACGTCGTCGAGGTCGTTGTGCTTGCCGCCCGCGCGGATGCACTTCTGCGTGTCCGCCGCCCGGGTATCGAGCCCGCCACGCACCCCCGCCCACGCCGACACGTCCGGGCGGCGTTCCCCGAGGAAGAACGGCACGAACTGGTTCATGCCGGCGTTGGTGAAGAGGAGGTTCGGGCTGTCCGGCATCAGCGACGACGACGGCACGATCGTGTGCTTCTGGCGGTGGAAGTAGTCCAGGAAGCCCTGGCGGATCTCGGTGGAGGTAGGCACTCGCATGGCAGCAAAACGGACGCGCAAACTACCCCTCTGGCCCTCCCCGACGCGAGCGCTTTCCCGGCGGACAGCAGGCTCGATGCCAATTCGCCGCTTGTGGCCTTTTGACCACCCGATAGCCTCAGCCTTCCACGATGTCGCAAGGCCTTCACCTATCGCAGCGGATGTCCCAGCAGATGGTGCTGTCTCCGCAGCTCCAGCAGTCCCTGGCCTTGCTCCAGGCCCCCGTCCTCGAGCTCAAGGCGCTCGTCGAGCAGGAACTCGAGCAAAACCCCGTCCTCGAGGAGGCCCCCACGCTGGAGGCCCCCGCCGACGAAGGCGCCCCCGACGACGCCGCCAACGAGGCCGCCGCCCTCGCGGACCCCGCCGAGCCCCCCAGGGACCTCCAGTTCGATCCCGCCACCGACAAGCCCGAGCCCGCCGAGAACAGCGACAACTTCGACCGCCAGATCGAGCAGATGCTCCAGCTCGACCAGGAATGGCGCGACCAACGGGCCGACGCCGCCTCCGCCGCAGGCCGCCCCTCCGCCGACGACGAGGAGCGCCGGCAACACCTCTTCGACTCCCTCGTGGCCCCCACCTCGCTCCAGGAGCAACTGCTGGAACAGGTCCGCCTCGCGGAGCTGTCACCCGACGACCGCCGCGTCGCCGAGATGCTCGTGGGCAACATCGACGACCGTGGCTACCTCCAGTCCGGCGTCCACGAGCTCGCCTTCAGCACCAACGTCCCCTCCCTCCAGATCGAGGCCGTCCTCCGCGTCATCCAGTCCTTCACCCCGGCGGGCGTCGGGGCCCGCAACCTCCGCGAATGCCTGATGCTCCAGTTGGAGCGCGCCGAACGGACCGAGACCGCCGAGTACCGCATCCTACGCGAGCACTTCGACCTCCTCGGCAAGCGGCGCTTCCCCGACATCGCACGCCACCTGGGCATCACCCCGGCCGAGGCCCAGGAACACGCCCGCCGCATCGCGCAGCTCAACCCGCGCCCGGGCCTCGACCTCACCCCCCCCGCCGACCAACACGTCGTCCCCGAGGTCACCGTCACCCGCGACGGCGAGGATTACGTCGTCGCCACCGAGTCCGACTACGTCCCTCACCTCCGCATCAGCAACACCTACAAGGACCTCCTCGCCGACGCCGACACCGCCCCCGAGGTCCGCGAGTACATCCGCGAGAAAATCCGGGCCGGGAAATTCCTCATCAAATCCATCCACCAACGCCAGGACACGATCACGCGCATCGCCACCGAGATCGTGAAGCGCCAGCGCGACTTCATGGACCATGGCGTCTCGCGGCTCAAGCCCCTCACCATGGTGCAGGTGGCCGAGGTCGTCGGCGTCCACGAGACCACCGTCAGCCGCGCCGTGGCCGGCAAGTACATGACGACGCCGCAGGGCGTCTTCGAGATGAAGTATTTCTTCACCTCGGGCCTCCAGACCGACTCCGGCGACTCCGTCTCCAACACGTCCGTCAAGACGCTCCTCTCGGAGATGATCCAGGCCGAGGACAAGGGGCATCCCCTGTCCGACGAGGACCTGGTGGACCAACTCCACGCCAAGGGCATCCAGATCGCCCGCCGCACCGTCGCCAAATACCGGGGCGAACTCGGCGTCCTCCCCAGCCACCTCCGCAAGGCCTACTGACGCCGCGGCCTCGACGGCGTGTCCTTCCTCGTTGAACCCGGCCGGCGACCGGCACAACCTCCCCCCATGTCGTCGCGCCTTGTCCTCGGTGGAACGTTCGGTGCCCTCCTGCTCCTCGCCGGCTGCAAGCCAGCCTCGGGCCCCGCGCCGGGCCCGTCGTCCGCCCAGATGCCGGCCGTCGCCACCACGCCGTCCCCGGCGGCTTCCTCCCCGGCTCCCGCCAGTCCCGCCCCGCCCGACGACGGGCCGGTCTATCACCTCAACCGCGCCCAGACCAACCTGCCCAAGGCCCGCCTGTTGGTCGGGCCCAAGCAAATCTCCGCCGAGCTCTGCACCACCGTGACCCAGGTCGCGACCGGCCTCATGCACCGCGAGTCCATCGGGCCCGATGACGCCATGTTCTTCGTGTTTGGCACCCGCCAGCAGCGCTCGTTCTACATGAAGAACGTCAAGTTTCCCATCGCCGTCGCCTACATCGACGCGGAGGGGGTCGTGGACGAGGTCGTCCAGCTCAAGGCCATGGACGTCACGCCCGTCCCGTCCAAGTCGTCGAACATCCAGTACGTCCTGGAGACCGCCCCGGACTGGTTCGAGCGCAACGGCATCACGAAGGGAGCCCTCGTCACCACCATCCAGGGCCCGCTGGACGCGACCGTCGCGCGACTCGCCCAGCTCCAGTAGGCACCCGTCGCAACGAACGCCGCACCCCGCATGCGCATCGCCCTCGCCCAGGCCAACCTCGTCGTCGGCGACCTTGCCGGGAACGAGACCCGCATCCTGGACGCCTATCGCCGAGGCGCCGAGGCACGGGCCGACCTGGTTCTCTGCCCGGAACTGTCCATCACCGGGTACCCGCCGCGAGACCTGTTGCTGCGGCCCTCGTTCTTCCGGGCCAACCTCGAGTCCCTCACGCGATTGGCTGCCGCCACACACGACGACACGGGGTTGGTGGTCGGATTCGTGGATGAGCCCGCCACGCGCCCTGGCCGTCCCCTGGCCAACGCCGCCGCGCTGCTCAACGGGGGGCGCATCGCCGCCGTCCGCCACAAGACGTTGCTCCCCACCTACGACGTGTTCGACGAGGACCGTTACTTCGAGCCCGCGCGCTCCAACGAGCCCGTCGCCTTCAAGGGGTGGAAGCTTGGGATCACCGTGTGCGAGGACGTCTGGAACGACGAGGCCGTCTGGAAGGATCCCCGTTACCCCGTCGATCCCGCCCTCGCCCTGGCTCGGGCCGGCGCCGACGTGCTCCTCAACCTCTCGGCGTCGCCGTGGCACGTCGGAAAGGAACGGACCCGGCTGGAATTGCTCCAGCGCCTCGCGCGGCGCACCCGGCTTCCCGTCGCCTACGCCAACCTCGTGGGGGGCAACGACGAGCTCGTCTTCGACGGGCAGTCGCTGGCGCTCGATGCCTCCGGCGGGCTCCTCTGCCAGGCGGAGGCGTTTGCAGAGGACTTCCGCGTCGTGGACCTGCGCGCGACGGGGGGCCAGACCCCGCGATGCCTGCCGGACGAGGAGGCCATCCACCGCGCGCTCGTGCTCGGGACGCGCGACTACTGCGCCAAGTGCGGCTTCCAATCCGCCGTGCTCGGGCTCAGCGGGGGCATCGACTCCGCCCTCGTGGCGTGCATCGCCGCCGAGGCGCTCGGCCCGGGCAACGTCCGCGGACTCCTGATGCCCTCGCAGTTCTCCTCGCAGCACAGCATCGACGACGCCCGCTCGCTCGCGGATGCCCTGGGGATTCGCCACGACCTCGTCCCGATCCAACCGCCCTTCGAGTCCATCAAGTCCGCGCTCTCGGGCGTCTTCGCGGGCCGGGCCGAGGACGTCACGGAGGAGAACATGCAGGCGCGACTGCGCGGCCTCTACTTGATGGCCCTGTCCAACAAGTTCGGCTCGCTGCTCCTGACCACGGGCAACAAGAGCGAGCTCGCCGTGGGCTATTGCACGCTCTACGGCGACATGTGCGGCGGCTTGGCCGTCATCAGCGACGTGCCCAAGACTTCCGTCTATCGCGTCGCACGCTGGATCAACGAACGAGCCGCCCGCGATGGACGCGTACCGCCCATCCCCGAGTCCACCCTGGCCAAGGCCCCCAGCGCGGAGCTGCGCCCCAACCAGACGGACCAGGACAGCCTCCCGCCCTACGACATTCTCGACGCCATCCTCGAGCGCTACGTCGTGCAACATCGAGCCCCGGCCGAGATCGTCGGGGAGGGCTTCGCGGCCTCCGACGTCAACCGCGTCGTCCGGCTCATCGACGGGGCCGAGTACAAGCGACGCCAGGCCGCCCCCGGGCTCAAGACGACGCCGCGAGCGTTCGGCGTCGGACGCCGCATGCCGGTCGCCCAACGCTGGCGCGAGACGGCCTAGGCGTAACGATTCAGTTGGGAGGGAAGCAGATGCTTCCGCAATCCGAGGAGTGAGCGAGGCGATGGCGGGATCGGATGCCGCAGGAAGGGGCTTTCACCCACGAGGCCCCTTGATTCAGCATCCGCCCATGCGCGTTCACTACCTCGGGGCCGCCCGCACCACGACGGGCTCCCTCTACCTCGTAGAGGTCAACGGAGCCCGCCTGCTGCTCGAATGCGGGCTCTTCCAAGGACGACGCGGGGAGGCGATGGAGCGGAACCGTTCGTTCGCCTTCGATCCCGCGACGATCGACGCCGTGATCCTCAGCCACGCGCACATCGATCACTGCGGCAACCTGCCGAACCTCTGCCGCAAGGGTTTCCGCGGGAACATTTACTCCACCTTCGCCACCCGCGACTTGGCCGCCGTGTTGCTCGCGGACTCGGCCCAGATCCAACGCGACGACGCCGAGTTCCTCTCGCAACGGCGGGCCAAGGAAGGGTTGCCGCCCGTGGAGCCGCTCTACACCGCGCAGGACGCGGAGCTCGCCGTGAAGCACTTCGTCGGGATCAACTACCACCGCCCCATGCCCGTTGCGGACGGCGTGTCCCTGACCTTCGCGGACGCCGGGCACATCCTCGGGTCCGCCCAGGTCATCCTCGACGTCCGGGAGAAGTCCGGGGCCTTTCGGTTCCTCTTCTCCGGCGACATTGGCCGCCCCAACCAGGAGATCCTCCAGGACCCGGAGCCCGTGGCGGACGTGGACTTCCTCCAGGTGGAGAGCACCTATGGCGCGCGGGAGCACCATGATGCCGTCAGCCAGCGCGAAGAGTTGCTTCGGTTGGTGGGCACGGCCCTGAAGCGGGGTGGGAAGGTGATCATCCCGTCCTTTGCCGTGGGACGGACGCAACAACTCGTGTACGTCCTCAACCAGCTTCATGCCGCCAACGCCCTGCCCCGCGTGCCCATCTTCGTGGACAGCCCGCTCAGCGTGAACGCGACCGAGGTCTTCCGCCTGCACCCGGAATGTTTCGACGCGGAGACCACGCGCTTCCTGCGGGAGCAACGCAACCCCTTTGGCATGGAAAACCTCACCTACATCCGGGAGGTCGCCCATTCCAAGAAGCTCAACGAGCTCAAGGAGCCCGCCATCATCATCAGCGCCTCCGGCATGGCCGAGGCCGGACGCGTGCGACATCACCTTTCCAACCACATCGGGGACCCGCGCAACCTGGTGCTCTTCGTCGGCTACTGCGCCGAGCACACCCTCGGGGCGCAGATCCTCGCGGGCCGTTCCCCCGTCAACATCCTCGGCCAACCCCACGCCGTCCGCGCCCAGGTGGCCTCCATCGACTCCTTCTCCGGGCACGCCGGCCGTTCCGAGCTCGCCGCCTACGTCCGCTCGCTCGGCGGCCGGCCACGCCGCATCACCGTCGTCCACGGCGACGAGGACCAGTCGCTCTCGTTCGCGGACCTGCTCCGGACGATCCACCCAGGCGCCGACGTCATGGTGCCCGTCCCCGGCCAGGCCATCGAATTTGCCATCGCCGAAAACCCAGCCCGTCCATAACGTCGGCGCGTGAAGGAGAAGATTCCGAACGATGCCGTGCGCATCGCGACATGGGTGGTGGTGGCTGCCTTGATCGCGGTCGTCGCTTGGTACTACCGCTCCACGCGAGAGGGCGTGGAGCAGCAAGGCGTGGCGCAGGTGCATTCACAGTGGCTGACCGGCCTGAACCTGCTGCTGGCGGACGCCCAAGCCTACTCCAAGAACGACGCTTCCATCATCCCCCTCATCAACAGCGTCGTGACCACCAACCCCACGCCCGCCGAACCGGGAGCCACCCCTCGCTAGACATGAACCCCGAATCCTCCCACGTGCGATCCTCGGCGTCCGATCTCATGCTCAACGAGCTGCGTTACATCGTCTTGGTGGCCATCACCCTCGTCGCCCTCTTCATCGGTCGCCAAGCATGGCTCCAGCACCAAGCCGTCGTCGCCTCCCGCCCCAATGTCGAAAGGCTCAGGGCGGAACTCGGCAAGATGGCCGCCATCCGAGATTCGTTCGCGCGCTTCGGCACCGACCACAAGGCGTTCCTCCCCATCCTCAACAAGTACGGCATCCAGCCCCCCGGCGCCGCCGCGCCATCCGTCCCGCGGCCGTAGTGTCGTGTCTCTAAATCGCTGGTGCTGGGCTGCTCCAAGAAAGCCCCGGTACGATGCGTGAGGACGGAGCCTGCCCGCCGTGGTCTGTGACGGACGAACCACGGAGCCCTAGGGCTTTCTTGGAGCAACCCAAAGGGCCGCGTCTCTTTTCGCGTACCACGTCGTGGCTCGCTCCTCGCGACCCACAGCATGGGCAGGTGGCAGAGCCGTCTCAGGTCTGGCCGGGTCACGCCCTGCGGCGGGACGCCCCTTCCACTCCTCGTCTTGCAGTAGGGTCTGCGGCCTCACCCCTACACTCCCAAACGAATCGTTCCAGCCCAGCCCGCATGGATGAGGCGCTCGGCTAGCGAACGCCCGGCACCTTCATCCTCGCCCCGTACACCGCCTTGCCCGCCGTGATGAACAACAGGTCACGGTCCTTCCCGCCAAACCGCACGTTCGCCGTCCACGGCTCCGGGACATCCACATGCCCAACCTTCTCGCCCGAAGGGGAGAAGATCGTCACCCCCTTGCCCGTCAGGTACACGTTGCCCTTGGAGTCGAGCGTCATGCCGTCCGACCCCATCTCGCACAACAACGTCTTCCCACCCAGCGAACCATCACCTTGGATGGCAAACCTATACGTCCGGCCCGCGCCGATGTCGGCGACGTATAGGGACTTTCCATCGGGCGTTCCCACGATGCCATTGGGTTGCCTCAGGTCCTCCGTGACGCGACGCGGCGACACCTTGCCATCGGTGGACGCGAGGTAATACACGTGCTGCCCGCCTTGCTCGGAAGGACCCCGGTTCCAATAGGGGCGCTTGTAGAACGGGTCGGTGAAGTACAGGCCGCCGGAGGGATGCACCCAGACGTCGTTCGGGCCGTTGAGCAACTTCCCGCCGAAATCCCGAACCAGGACGGTCACCTTCTTGTCCGGGGCGATGGACCACAGCTCGTTGTGGCCATCCGCGCAGGCGATGAGGTTGCCATGGGCGTCGAAGTACATCCCGTTGGACCGTCCCGCCGGACGCAACCAGTCCGAGAAGGTTCCCTTTTCGGCATCCCAACGCACGATCCGGTCGTTGGGTTGGTCCGTGAAGAAGACGTTGCCCTGCCGGTCGGTCGCCGGCCCCTCGGTGAACAGGTAGCCCTCGGACAACTTCTCCAGCTTGGCCCCGGCGGCGAGCCATGCGGATTCCTGGCCCCAAACGGCCGGGATGGCGACGCCTTGCAGGAGGCAACAGGCGAGTCCAATGCACCAAGACGGGAATGTGCGCATGGCCGAGCATGGGTTGCACCGCAACGAAACGGCAAGGCGCTTTCCCCGAGGCCACGGAATCGAATCCGCCCACGCGATCCACGAAGATTTCAGTTCACAAACCCCGTCGTTGGACCGTCAATTCGCGGCCTTGATGAAAGACCTCGTCCCCGGGGCCCCGGCCGTCGTTCGCAACGAGCACGCGGAGGTGAAGTCCCTGTTCCAGCAGCATGTGGTGCCCAGCTACGGGCGCTTCGACCTGACCTTGAGCCACGGCGCGGGCAGCGTCGTGTGGGACGTCACTGGCAGCCGTTACATCGACCTCGGGAGCGGCATCGCCGTGTGCGCGCTGGGCCATGCCAACCCCGAGATCACCGAGGCCCTGGTGGAGCAATCGCGCCGGTTGGTGCATGTCTCCAACCTCTACTACCAAGCCCCCCAGGCGCACCTGGCCCGCACCATCGTCCGGCATCTCGCCCCGGGGCGCGTGTTCTTCTGCAACTCCGGCGCGGAGGCCAACGAGGGCCTCTACAAGCTCGCCCGCCGATTTGGACACGAGGAGGGACGCTTCGAGATCCTGACGGCGACCCACTCGTTCCATGGCCGCACCCTGGGCGGCATCGCCGCCACGGGCCAGGACAAGGTTAAGCAGGGGTTCGGCCCCATGACGCCGGGGTTCCGCCACGTTCCCTTCAACGACCTCCAGGCGGTCGAGGAATCCCTTTCGCCCGCGACCGTCGCCGTGTTGGTCGAGGGCATCCAGGGCGAGGGCGGAATCACGCCGGCGTCCGTGGAATACCTGCTGGGCCTCCGACGCCTGTGCGACGAGCGACGATTGCTGCTGCTCATGGACGCCGTGCAATGCGGGCACTTCAGGTCCGGCCGGTACCAAAGCTTCCAGCGCATCCTTGAAGGGGTCCCGGGCGCCGAAGCCTTCGCGCCAGATGGCCTGTCCATGGCCAAGTCCATGGGCGGCGGGTTTCCCATCGGCGCCTTCTGGGTGCGCGAGAACGTCCATGGGGTGGAACTGGGCTCCATCCTCGGGCCAGGCTCGCACGGCACGACGTATGGAGGCACGCCGTTGGGCTGCGCCGTGGCCTCCCGCATCTTCCACGTGATCGAACGAGATGGGCTGGAGGCTCGCGTCCGGCAGCAAGGCGATTGGATGAAGAACGTCCTGTCGCGGTGGGTGGAGCAATTCCCCGGGATCGTGCGGTCGGCCCGTGGCATCGGCTTCATGCAAGGGATCGAGCTTCAACCCAAGGAGGCAATCCCCGGGCTGGCGTCCGTGGATCGCCCTGCAAGCCTGCAAGTGGTGCACCGGTTGCACGAGGCCGGCGTCCTGGCGATCCCAAGCGGCGCACAGGTGGTTCGCTTCCTCCCCGCGTTGAACATCGGCCCATCCGAGTTGCAAGAGGGACTCGGGACGGTCGAGCAAGTGCTTCGCGAGCTGGACGGCACGCTTCTACCCGGACGGAAATGACGGGGCTTCCGATGCCCCAACAACGCGCGGGGCGCGGACGGGTTTGAGACCCGTAAGGAGCGAACGACGGAGCCCTTGCGAAGAAGGATCCAAGAAACCCGCCCCGAGACGGTGTCAACCCGCCGGACTAGCGGTCGCCGGAGTGCTGCTGCGCGACGGGTGCCTGCGGCTTGAGGACCTCGACGGCCGGGGTGGAGGCTTGGATCAACGCGTCCGGAAGGATGCCCAGCCAAAGGATGCCCGCCACGCCGATGAGCAGCGCCACACGCACGGCCCAGGACGTGGGGATGGGCGTCAGGTCCGCAACGCCCTGGCCCCAGTAGGCGGCCCGGACAATCCCGAAGTAGTAATACATCGAGATCACGACGCCGACCAAGGCCGCGACGAGCACGCAGGCCAGGAACGGGTCCGCCGCCGCCAAAGGAACCATGGGCTTCAACAGAAGGAACTTGCCCACAAAACCCGCCATGGGAGGCACCCCCGCCAACGACGCCATCGCGACGGCCAAGGCCCCGGCCAACGCCGGCGACCGCTGCGACAACCCGTTCAATGACGACAGGTCGTCCGACTCCGTCCGCGCGAGAATCACGCTGACGACCGTGAAGGCGGCGAGGACCGTGAAAAGGTAGCCGCTCACGTAGAACAACACGCCGGAGGCCCCGGCCTTGGACATCGCCACGACGCCCAGGAGGAGGTACCCGGCGTTGGCGATGCTGGAGTAGCCCAGCAGGCGCTTGATGGACCGCTGCGGGATCGCGCACAAGCTGCCGTACAGAATGGTCAAGGCGGCCAACCCGCCCAGCACGTGCTGCCAACGTGCCGCGATCTCCGGCACGGCCCCGAACAGCAGCCTCAAGAGCAACACGACACCCGCCGCCTTCGACCCCACGGCCAAGAACGCCGTCGCCGGGGCGGGCGACCCTTGGTACACGTCCGGCGCCCACGCCTGGAAGGGCACCAACGACATCTTGAAGAACAAGCCCGCAAGCACCATGACGAGCCCCGCCAGGAAGATCGGGCTGCCACCCATGGCCTTCTGCACGGCGGCCATCTCGTTGAAGTTCGTGGTGCCAGCCGCGCCGAACACCAACGCCATGCCAAACACCATGAACGCCGACGCCGTGGCCCCCAGGATGAGGTACTTCACCCCCGCCTCGATGCTCGCCGTCTGGTCGCGACGAAAGCTATTGAGCACCACAAAGGTGATCGTGATCAGCTCAAGCGCCGCGAACAACAGCACCAGGTCGTTCGCCGAGGCCGCGAACAACATCCCCAGCAGCGCGAACAAGACCAGCGAGTAGAACTCGGAGACGCCCGATCCCAGCTTGGGCGCGTACTCCGTCGTCATCAGGATCACCAGCAGCGCGGCCAGCAGGAAGAATTGCTTGAAGAACACCGCCAGGCCGTCCAGCACGTACATGCCCGTCTTCGCACCCGGCGCGGCAAACGCATAAGCCACCTCCGCCGCGTCCTTCATCCCGACAAAGAAGACCACCGCCACCCCGGCGGCGGCGACCCATCCCAGGAGACGGCGACGCTCCACGGGGAGCCAGAGGTCGGCCAGCAACACCCCAAGCCCCAGCAGGGCCACGAGGATCTCGACGATGATCAACGATGAGTTCATCCGGTGAAGGTTTCGTGTGCGCGTTCTTCAGGTCACCTGTCGCCCGGCGTTCCAGCAAGCTTCGGCGAATTCACGAGGCCAGCCCCGGTCGCCGCCGCCTTGGCCGCCGCAGGCCGGGCCTGTTCCACCACCTTGGCCAATGCGGGTTGCACCCGCCGCGTGACCGTGGACGGGAACACCCCAAGGAACAGCAGGCCGCCCGCCATCAAGGCGAACGGCAGCCTCCGCCACGCGCCGGCGGCGTCGCTCACAGCGCCCCATTCCTCCGGTAACGCCCCATGCAACACCGAGCGGATCGAGCGAAGCATGTACACGCCGCCAATGATCAAGCCGCCCCACGCCGCAATCACCACGATCCATGGGGCCGACTTCCACGCGCCGAACATGACCGTCGCCTCGCCGGCGAAATTGCCGAAGCCCGGAAGCCCGCAACCGGCCATGAAACACATCACCATCACGGTTCCGATGAAGGGCATGCGGCGAAGCAATCCCCCCATCTTGTCCATGTCCAGCGTTCCCACGTGGTGTCGAAGCCACCCCGTCACCGCAAAGCTCAGCGCCGCCAGCAACGCGTGCGACACCATGACCAGCACGGTGCCCGTCAGGCCCACGACGCTCACCGACGCGATGCCAAGAAACGCGAACCCCATGTGCGCGAGACTGGAATGGCCCACCAGGAGGTTGAGGTCGCGCTGGCGCATGGCCGTGAAACCGCACCAAAGCAGGTTGCCCACGCATAGCAACGCCAGCACCGGCATCCAACGTTCCACGCCTTGCGGCATCAATGGCAACGCCACCCGCAGCAGCGCCAGCAAGCCGGCCTTCTTCAGGATTCCCGCGTGCATCATCGCCGTCGCCGACGGCGCGCAGCCGTATCCCTGCGGCGCCCACGAATGGAACGGCCACAAGCCCACCAAGGTGCCAAAGCCAAGCAGCAGGCACGGGAAGAGGAACGCCTGCACCGAGGGCGACAGCGGCGTCTTCGCCAGGTGCCTTTGCAACTCCACCAGGTCCAGCGAGGAGGCCCCGGACAGCGTGTAGAGGCCAATCAGGCCGGCCAAGGCCACCAACGCGCCAGCCGTCAGGTACAACGTGATCTTGAACGCCGCGTAGTCCTTGTCCTCACCCGTGCCCCAGACCCCGATCATGATGAAGGTCGGGACCAAGGCGAGCTCGTTGAAGAAGTAGAAGAAAAACAGGTCCAGCGAGGCGAACGTCCCCAGCGCGCCCCCCAGCATCACCAACAGCAGGATGTAGAAGAGCTTCGACTGCCTCTCGATGTTCCACGACACCGCGATGGCCGAGAATCCCACCAACGCCGTGACCAACAGCATCGACGCACCCACGCCATCCACCCCCAGGTGCAACCCCAGCCGAAACGAAGACGAGGACACCCAAGGGACCAAGGACTCCATCTGGTACTGCGGCCCCGACGGATCGAACCGCACGAACACCGCAACGCCCAACAGCAAGGTCACCAACCCGCCCAGCAAGGCGATGCCGCGGGTCACGACGCGGAAGTTGCCAGGCACCATCAACACCAGGAACGCCGCCACCAGCGGCGCCACAACAAGCGAGGTCGTCAGGTTCATAGGTCAGCGCAGGAAAAACCACGCGACGACCGCAAGGCCCGCCGCAAAAAGGAACGAATACGTCTGCAAATTGCCCGTTTGCACCAGGCGCAAGGCCCGGCCGGCCAACTCCACGGTCCCATGCAAGCCGCGCACCACCAACCCGCCCAGCAACCAGCGGTCCGCCAGCGAAAAGGCCGCGCCCAACATGTCATGCAGCGGGATCACCAAGCCGGAGTAAATCTCGTCGAAGTAGAACTTGCGGCGCATCAGGCGCGCCCATCCCCCCAGCAACCCCGGCAACGGGTCGGGACCGCCCTTGCCGTAGCAGGCCCAAGCCAGGCTCCCGCCGAGCAACACCGCGAACAACCCGAATGTCGCCGCCATCGCGTTGTGGTTGAAGGGTCCCAGAATCGCGGCGTCCAGCCCGCCAAAGATCTTCTCGAGCAAGGGAAGCAAACCCACCGCGCTCGCACCCCCAGAAGCCCCGTGCCCGGCCCCATGACCGTGCCCGCCAAACGCCGACGCGATGTGCTCGCCCAAGGGGAACCACGCGATCACCACGCTCGGCACCGCCAAGACGACCAAGGGCATCGTCATGGCCCTCGGGGACTCGTGCGCATGCGACGCATGCTCCGAACGCGCCTCGCCCATGAACGCCACCAACACCAATCGCCCCATGTAGAAGGTCGTCAGGATCGCCACGGCCACCGCCACGAAGAACAACGGCGGAGCCACGTGCAACGCCGTCGCAAGGATCTCGTCCTTCGAGTAGAAGCCGCTGAACGGCGGCACGCCCGCCAAGGCCAGCGTCCCGAGGACGAACGCCCAGAACGTCACGGGCATCTTCTTCCTCAGCCCGCCCATCCTCCAAATGTCCTGCTCGTGATGGCATGCGTGGATGACGGAACCGGCGCCCAGGAACAACATGGCCTTGAAGAAGGCGTGGGTGACCAAGTGGAAGAGCCCGGCGGCCGGCGTGCCCTCCGCAGCCCCCAGCCCCACCGCCATCACCATGTAGCCAAGCTGCGACAACGTGGAGTAGGCGAGGATGCGCTTGATGTCGTCCTGCTGCACCGCCATCAGCGCCGCAAGCAATGCCGTGAAGGCGCCGACATGCCCAATGATCATGCCCGCGCCAAGGTTCCCCAGGAACTCCAGCGCCTCGGGCCAGCCTGCCGGGACCGTGTACAGGAAGAAGACCCGGCACAGCATGTAAACGCCGGCCGCGACCATCGTCGCGGCATGGATCAAGGCCGACACCGGCGTCGGTCCCTCCATGGCGTCGGGCAGCCACACATGAAGCGGGAATTGCGCGCTCTTGCCCATCGCGCCCATGAAAACCAGCAACCCGGCCACTCCCGCCATGGAACCAAGCAAGCCAGGCTCGGCATGGAGCTTGGCGGCCAGCTCGGACAACCGAACGGTCCCCGTGGCGGACCACACGACGAGGATGCCCAGCAGGAACCCAAAGTCGCCCAGCCGGTTCGTGAGGAACGCCTTCTTCGCCGCGTCGCCGGCCTCGGGCTTCCCGTGCCAAAAACCAATGAGCAGGTAGGACGACACGCCCACCAGCTCCCAGAACGCGAACATCATCACGAGGTTGTCCGCCAGGACGATCCCGAGCATCGAGAACACGAAGAGGCTCAGCTTGCAGAAGAAGCGGCTGAACGACGCGTCGTCGTGCATGTACGCCGTCGAGTACACCATCACCAACGAAGCCACGACGGTGACCACGAGGCTCATGAGGACCGACAAGCGGTCCACCTGCAGGCCCAGCGTGAAGCCCAGGCCGGGAATGGGCAGCCACTCGAACGGCGTGGCCGCCACCGGCTGGCCGTCCGCAACCCCCAGGAGGATCACGGAGAGCAGCAGGCTCAGGGCGATTCCAAACAGGTTCAGGCCGGCGGTGAGCCCGCGGAGACGGCGGGTGAAGAACCAAGTGCCCGCCCCGCAAAGCAACGGCGAGGCAAGGACCATCCATGCGAGGTCCTGGACCTTGGCCCCGGCGGCGGCGGCGG
Source organism: uncultured Verrucomicrobiota bacterium (assembly GCA_903880005.1). GTDB lineage: Bacteria > Verrucomicrobiota > Verrucomicrobiia > Limisphaerales > UBA9464 > UBA6176. The sequence goes on from CAIRNV010000291.1 coordinate 20,416, forward strand.
CGGTGGTGACGTGCGCGTCCATGAAGTCGTCTCGGGTCGGGTTGTGCTAGAGCTTGAGGGACACGAGGTCCTCGACGTGGGCCGTCTGGCGGCGCCGGTAGAGGGCCACGATCAGGGCCAGCCCCACGGCCACCTCGGCGGCGGCCACGGTGATGACGAAAAAGACCATGACCTGCCCGTTCAGGTTGTTGTTGAAGCGGGAGAACGCCACCAAGGCCAGGTTGGCCGAGTTGAGCATCAGCTCCAGGCCCATGTAGATGACCAGCAGGTTGCGGCGCGCCACCACGCCCAGCAGCCCAAGGCAGAACAACAACGCGCTCACCACCAGGTAATGGCCCAGTCCGGCTTGAATGCTCATTTCAGCTCCTTCTTGCTCAGCAGGATCACGCCCACCATCGCCACCAGCAGCAGCACCGACACGATCTCGAACGGCAGCAGGTAAGACCGGAACAGGATGCGACCCAGCTCGATCGTCGTGCCCTCCACGGCGGGCACCGACGCGGACTTGGGGGTCGCGGACGCAAGCGCGCGAACGAGGATGCCCGCCAAGCCGGCGATGGCGACGCCACCCAGCCCGAGGGCCACCCGGTTCAGCTTGCGCCGCTCCTCCTCGCGGAGGTCCAGCAACATGATGACGAAGAGGAACAGGACCATGACCGCGCCCGCGTAAACCAGGATCTGGACGGCCGCGAGGAAGAAGGCGTTGAGCAGCACGAACAACCCCGCCATCGACACGATGGTCAGCACCAGGAACATCGCGCTCGTGACCGGGTTCCGGCTGAGGGGGTTCGCCACGCAGAGGAAGCCGAACAGCAAGGTCAGTCCGGCAAACGCGTAGAAGAGGAGGTCGGTTGGCTGTGGCATGGAAGGGACGGGGCGTGGGTGGGGGTGCTTCGGCAACTAGACCTTCACCGGGAACGTTTCCTGCGCCCGGGCTTCCTCGGCCTTGTGCTTCCACTTTTGCACGCCCGCGTGGACGCCGCCGAGCCCCAGGAGCTTCTCCTTGTTGTAAACCATCTCCTCGCGGCTCAGGCCGGTCAGGGAGTAGTCGTTCCGCAGGAAGATCGCCTCCTCGGGGCACACCTCCTGGCAAAGGCCGCAGAAGATGCAGCGCAGCATGTTGATCTCGAACTCGCGGGGCATCTTCTCCGCGTTGGCGCGGTCCGCCGCCTGGCCGTCAGGCCCGGGCGGCGTGATCTTGATCGCCTTGGGCGGGCAAACGAACTCGCACAACTGGCACGAGACGCACTTGGTCGCGCCCTCCTGGTCCCGCACGAGGTAGGGAGCGCCCCGATACCCCTCCGACACCTTCCACGGCGTCTCCGGGTAGTAGCCGCCTGAGAGGTCCTTCGCCGTGTTCTGGCCCTGCACCGTCCGCGCGAAGTGACGCGCCGTCACCTTGATGCCCTCCAGGATGGCGGGCAGGTACGTGCGCTCGTAGAACGTCAGCGGGCTTCGATCGACAACCTTGGTCATGGTTCGCTCCTTCTCGCCTCGTGTGTTCAACGGTTGAAAGCCGCCACCGCCAGCGCGGTGACCACGATGTTCGCCAGCGCCAGCGGGATGAAGCGCCGCCAGCCCAGGTCCATCAACTGGTCGTAGCGAAAGCGCGGCAGCATCCATCGCACCCAGATGAACACCACCATCAGCACGATCATCTTCGCGACGAACACGCCAATGTGGACCAGCCCGCCCAGCAGGCCCTTCGCCGGCGCCCCAAGGAAGGGCAACGACCAACCGCCGAAGAACAACGTCACCATCATCGCCGAGCTGGCGATCATGTTGGCGTACTCGCCGAGGAAGAAGAGCGCGAACTTCATCGAGCTGTACTCCGTGTGGTAGCCGCCCACCAGCTCCGTCTCCGACTCCGGGAGGTCAAACGGCAGCCGGTTCGTCTCCGCGAAGGCCGCCACCAGGAAAACCACGAACGAGACCGGCTGGTATAAAACCAGCCATCCATGGTCCGCCTGCCACTGGATCACCCGCGACAGGTTCAGGTCGCCCACGATCATGAACAACGTCACCACGCTCATCCCCATCGCGATCTCGTAGGAGATCATCTGGGCGCTGGACCGGATCCCGCCGAGGAACGGGTACTTCGAGTTCGACGCATACCCCGCCAGCACGATGCCGTACACGCCCAGCGAGACGATGCCGAAGGTATAAAGGATCCCGACGTCGAGGTCGGCGATCACCATCTTCTGGTCGCCCAGGTTCGACCCGAAGGGAATGACGCACAGGGTCAGGAACGCGGGGATCACCGTGATGGCCGGGGCCAGCCAGAAGTACACCTTGCGGACGTAGGAGGGGGTGAAGTCCTCCTTCAGCATGAACTTGAGGCCGTCCGCCATGGGCTGGAACATGCCCCATGACTGGAGCAGGCGGCCGAGGACGGGGATCTTGAGCGCCAAGGGCGGGGCCGTGCGGTTCGGGCCCACGCGGTCCTGGATGAACGCGGAGACCTTGCGCTCCACGAGCACCGCATAGGCCACGAAGGTCATCACCACGGCGAAGACCACGGCGATCTTCACGGCGCTGAACACCGCGAACTGCACGGTGGGTTGGCTGAGCAATTCCTCGATCATTCGCGTTCCCTCCTCACACCGGCACCGTGACCCCGAGGTCGCCCAGGCGCGCCCACTCCACCCCGGCGAGGGCCGGGACGTCCGAGGCCATGCGGTTGAACAAGCCCTCGATGGAACGCGATGGCTCCACCGCCCCGAGCGCCACCGCAAGCTCCTGGAGCCATTCCCACTCGGCACGGGCGTCGCCGCGTGGCTCGATGGCCTTGCCGAAGCGCTGGATCCGCCCCTTGCCGTTGATGAAAGTCCCCCGCTTCTCCACGTGCGCGCATCCCGGAAGCAACACGTGCGCCGCCGCCGTCGTGGCGTTGGGCAGGATGTCGGAGACGACCAGGTTCCCCACCCGGGCCAGCGTCTCGGACGAGATGCCCGCCTTGGTCACGTCCTCGCCCAGCACCACCAACGTGCGAATCCGCCCCTCGTCGATGCCGCGCGCGATCTCCGGGATCGTCACGCCCGCCTCCGTGAACGACACGCCCGTCAGCCGCGCCCCCTGGGAATTCGGGTTCTTGTCGGCGGACACCAGCAGGCGATCGGGCTCGCCCTCGCGCGCAACGGTGTCCGTCAACGCGCCCAGCTTGCGGGCGATGCGGGAGACCAGCCACAGCTCCTCGGTCGTCTGGCGCGAGCTGGCGACGAAGGCCACCGAGCCCTTGGGGGCCGACCCGAGCAAGGCGGCCAGTTCGGCGATGGCGGACGTCCAGTCGGACTCGGCCCCGCGAAGCAGCACCTTGCCGAGGCGGTCGGGCCGGTGAATCCAGCGGTAGTTCAGGCGCCCGGAGTCGCACATCCACGGGCCGTTGACCGCGTCGTTCTCCCGCGGCTCGTACCGGTGCACGATGCCCTCGCGGGAACCCACGGTGACGCTGCAGCCGGTGGCGCAGGAGGTGCAGACACTGGGGGTCTCCTTGAGGAACCAGACCCGCATCTTGAAGCGGAAGTCCTTCGAGGTGAGCGCCCCCACGGGGCAAAGGTCCACCGTGTTGAGGGTGTAGTTATTGTCGAAGGACCGCCCCGGGGCGGAGGCGATGGTGTTATAGGAGCCGCGGTTGACGATCCCCAGGGCATCGTCCCCGGCGACGTCGCGGGTGAAGCGGACGCAACGCGTGCACAGGATGCAGCGCTCGTCGTCGAGCATGATGCGCGGCCCGAGGTCCACGGCCTTGGGCTTGTGGACCTTGGGCTCGACGAACCGGGAGGCCGCCTGGCCGTGCTGGACGGAGTACTCCTGGAGCTTGCACTCGCCCGCCTGGTCGCAGATGGGGCAGTCGAGCGGATGGTTGATCAGCAGCGACTCAAGCACCGCCTCGCGCATCTGCTTCGTGGCGGGGGACGCGGCATGGATCTCCATCCCGGGCGAGATGGGCGTGGCGCAGGCGATGGCCCCGCGCGGCGTCTGCGGCTCGTAGGGCAGGACCGACCTGGCCATCTTGGGCGACCCGTCCTCGTTCAGGACGGGCTTGCGGGTCGCCGGGTCCATCATGGGGGTGCTGAACTCCACGAGGCACATCCGGCAGTTGCCCGCCACCGGCAGCTTGTGGTGGTAGCAGTAATGCGGCACCTCCACGCCCGCGATCTTGCAGGCTTGCAGCATCGTCGTCGGCTGCATCTTGCCCTGCCAATCGGGCATCGTCTTGGGCACCTCGATCTCGCGGCCATCCACCTTCACGCGGACTTTCTCCACGGGCGGCGGCGCGGCGGGCGCGTTGGTCACGGCGTTCGACATGGTCGGGTCAATGGTGATGGGATGGGATGACGCCACGGGCTCGGGCATCCTCGTCGGCCTTGCCACGGGCAACGAAGTCGTCCTTGAACTTCCTGACGAACGAGAGCACGGGCCACGCGGCGGCCTCGCCAAAGGCACAGATGGTGCGTCCCTGGATGTTCTGGGCGATGTGGAGGAGGTATTCGGCGTCCTCGCCGCGCCCCCCGCCGTGCGTGAGGCGCTCGAGCCCCTTGGCCATCCACAGCGCCCCCTCCCGGCACGGGGTGCATTGGCCGCAGCTCTCGTGGGCGTAGAACTCCGACAGGTTCGCCAGCGCGTCCACCATGTCCCGGGAGTCGTCCATCACGATGATCGCGCCGGAGCCGGACATCGTGCCGGCCTGCTGGAGCGAGTCGAAGTCATACGGCAGGTCGAGGAGGTCGGTCTCCACCTGCACCATCTGTCCATCCGCGCCCTTGCGCCGCAGGCGAAACTTCTCGCCGGCCTTGAGCACCTTGGAGGAGGAGCCCCCGGGGATGATCGCCTTCAGCTTGCGCCCGGGCTTGAGCCCGCCGCCGAAGGCCGGGTCGAAGATGAGCTCGCCCAACGTGGCCTTGCCGACCTCGATCTCGAAGTACCCGGGGCGCACGACGTCGCCGCTGAGGGAGACGATGCGCGTCCCCGTGTTGTTGGGCGTCCCCAGCTTGGCGTACTCGGCGGCCCCCATGGCCACGATGTGGCGCACCGCGCACAGGGTCTCGACGTTGTTGACGATGGTGGGGCTCATGTAGAGGCCCAGCACCGCTGGGAAGTAGGGCGGCTTGATCCGGGGGTATGCCCGCTTGCCCTCGAGGGACTCGATCAAGCCGGTCTCCTCGCCACAAATATAGGCACCCGCGCCACGGTGCACGTGGATCTCAAGGTCGAAGCCCGTCCCCAGGATGTTCTTGCCCAGGAATCCCTTGGCCCGGGCCTCGGACAACGCCTGGTTCAGCAGGCGCGCGCCGTGCGGCATCTCGCCCCGGATGTAGATATAGGCGAGGCGGACGTCGTTGGCCCAGCACGAGATGATCATGCCCTCGACCAACTGGTGCGGGTCCTTGTGCAGGATCTGGCGGTCCTTGAACGTGCCGGGCTCGGACTCGTCGGCGTTGCACACCAGGTAGATGGGCTTCCCGGACCTCCGGTCCACGAAGCTCCACTTGAGGCCGGCGGAGAAGCCCGCCCCGCCGCGGCCCCGGAGCCCCGACTTGAGCACCTCGTCCCGGATGACCTCCTGCGGCGATTGCTTCTTGCCGTCGGGCAGCTCGCGCGCGGGCGTGGCGAGGGCCTTGCGCAGCGACTCGTAGCCGCCATGTCGCAGGTAGCAGTCGATGTCGGGCGTGTAACCCGGCGCGTCGGCGTTCTTGAGGATGAGTCGGTGCTCGGTGGGCATGGTCGTGCTTGACTGGTTTGGTTTCCTCTATAGCCTCACGCGCCTATCGACTGCCCGATGGTGTAACGGTAGCACAGCAGACTCTGGATCTGTTTGTCATGGTTCAAATCCATGTCGGGCAGCCAACCTCCGCCGAGGCTGGCCAACGTCGAGTCCCCCGCCCTGCAATCCACGCCCCACAACGCCCCGCCCCACAACGCCCCGCAGAAGGCTCGCGCGCCGTGGCCATGTCCTGCCGAAGGCCCTTTCACCTCGACCCTCCCTTCCCACTGCCGGCCGCCACGATCCGGTCGCAATCCGCCGTCGTGCACCGCTCCACCAAGTCGTCGTTCACCATCACCACGGGGGCCGTGCCGCAGCTCGCAAGGCACTCGACAAACTCGACCGTGAAGCCGCCGTCGGGCGTCGTCTGCGGCCCATGCCGGCCGGCGTCCAGGCCGAGCTTCTCCACGAAGTGACGCCGGATCGCGGCCGATCCAGCCAGGGCGCAGCTCAGCGTTCGGCAGACCTTCACGTGGGTGCGACCCAGGGGCTGCTGCCGGAACATGGGGTAGAAGGTGACCAGCTCGTGGACGTTGATCGGCTGCAACCCCAGCTTCGCCGCCGTCCATTCGACGGCCTCGTTCGACACGTGGCCGAAGTGCTCCTGCAACGCATGCAGGAACATCAGGGACGCGCTTCGCCTCTGTGGATAATGCGTGGCCAGCTCGTCGAGCTGCGCCTCCAGTGCTGCGGGTACTTTGAAGCTCATCGTGCGTTGCTAGCGGTCGGCCTCGCCCATGACAAAGTCGATGGAACCCAGGATCGAGACGACGTCGGACATCAGGTGCCCGGGGAGGACGGCGGGAAGGACGCCCAGGTTGACGAAGGAAGGCGCCCGTATCTTGAGGCGGTACGGCGTGCCCCCGCCCCTGCTGTTGATATAGAACCCGAGCTCGCCCTTTGGGTTCTCCGCGCCGAAGTACACCTCGCCGGGCGGGGCGTTGATTCCCTGCGTGACCAGCATGAACTGGTGGATCAGCTCCTCCATGCTGGTCATCACCCTCGACTTCGGTGGGAGGAACACCTTGCCGTCGGCCACCTGGACGGGCTCGTGGGCCTTGTTGTCATGGCCGCCCGGGAGGCGGGACAGGGCCTGCCTCAGGATGCGGACGCTCTGTCGCATCTCCTCCATCCGCACGAGGTAACGGTCGTAGCAATCGCCCACCTGCCCCACGGGAACGTCAAACTCGAGGTCCTTGTAGCAAAGGTAAGGAGAGGCCTTGCGCACGTCGTAGTCCACGCCGCTGCCGCGCAGGTTGGGCCCCGTGATCCCAAAGTCCACCGCCATGGCCCCAGGGATGACGCCCACGTCGCGGGTTCGGTCCACGAAGATGCGGTTGCGGGTCAGCAGCCGCTCCACGTCGTCCAAGGTGGCCAGCACCTCGTCGCAAAACTTCTCCACCTTGCCGGCCCAGCCTTCGGGCAGGTCCCGGGTGACGCCGCCGATGCGTGTATAGCTCGTGGTGAAACGCGCCCCCGTGAGCCACTCGGCAAAGTTATAGATCTTCTCGCGCTCCGTGAACGTGTGGAGGAAGACGGTCATGGCACCCACGTCCATCGCGAACGCCCCGAGCCCCAGCAGGTGGGCCGAGATGCGGGCCAGCTCGCAGCAAATCACGCGGATGTACTGGCAACGCGGCGGCAGGGAGTCGTGGATGCCCAGCAGCTTCTCCACCGCCAGCGCATAGGCGACGTTGTTGGCGAGCGGGGCCAGGTAGTCCAACCGGTCCGTATAAGGCACGAACTGGTTGTACGTCATGTTCTCCGCGATCTTCTCGTCGCCGCGGTGGAGGTAGCCCAGGTCGGGGATGGCGCGGGTGATCGTCTCGCCGTCCATCTCCACCAGCAGGCGCAGCACGCCATGGGTGGACGGGTGGGATGGCCCCATGTTCAGCGCCAGCAGCTCCCCCTGCCCCTCAAGGTCGGGCGAGGCGGCGCCGGGGGGAACGTGGCCGGAGCCGGCGCGGGCCGCCGTATCCTTGAACTCGATGGTCTGCGTGGTCGCCATGGGTCGTCGGTGGTCCTACTCCTCCGGGGTTCGCGCGCGGGGTTCCCGCAGCGTGCTCTCGGCCGTGGTCGGCACCGTCACGAACGGGCCTCCCTCCAACGGGGCGGTCCGGGTGAAGGCCACCTCCGGGAGCTCCGTGGGCTTGCCTGCCAACGGGAAGTCCTTCCTCAAGGGATGGTACGGATACCCGTCCCACATGAGGATTCGCCGCAGGTCCGGATGGCCTGCGAACCGGATCCCCATCATGTCCCACGCCTCGCGCTCGTGCCAGTCGGCCGTCCGCCAAACCCCCGAGACCGTGGGCAACTCGGACGCCTCCTCGGACACGTGCGTCTTCAGGCGCAGATGAACGCCGTGGCCGACCCCATACAGCTCATAGACCAGCGTCCAGCGTGGGTCCGAGCCGTAGTTGTCGATGCTGCAAAGGTCGAGGAGCATGTCGAAGCCGAGCGCCCCCTTGGCCACCTTGCAGACGTCCGCGATGCGGGAGGGGTCCGAGACGACGACGGTGACCTCACCGCGGAACTCGGAGGGCTCGCCGAGGACGTCGCCAAAGGCTTCGCGCAATTGCTGCGCCAGTTCGATGGGGGTGGGCACGGCTAGACCTTGAGCTGCTGGGTTTCCTCGGCATGCGTGGCGGAAAGCTCGAGGCCGAGCCGGCCGTAGCGGGCGGGCCCGGAATCCTTCTTGAGCGTGCGGGTGATGGGCTCCCGGCCCACCTTGGCCTGGAGTTTCATCAGGGCGTCCAGCAACGCCTCCGGCCGCGGGGGACATCCGGCGATGTACACGTCCACCGGCACGATGTTGTCCACGCCCTGAAGCACGGCATAGGACCTGTACATGCCCCCGGTTGAGGCGCAGGCCCCCATGGCGATGACCCACTTGGGCTCGGCCATTTGCTCGTAGATGCGACGCACCGCGAGGGCCATCTTATAGGTCACCGTGCCCGCCACGATCATGACGTCAGACTGGCGGGGCGAGAAGCGCATGACCTCGGAGCCGAAGCGGGAGATGTCGAAGCGGCTGGCACCGGCCGCCATGAGCTCGATGGCGCAGCAAGCGAGGCCCATGGGCATGGGCCACAACGAGTTCTTGCGGAACCAGTTCAAGGCGGCGTCCAACTGGGTATGGACGACCTCGCCCTCGATCTTCGAGTTATAGCCGATCTCGGCGTTGTGGATGCGACCCGACACGGGCGACATGGAGGTTTCCATAGTGAATGGCCCTGCGCTAGGGCCGCGACCGGCGCACGCTATGGTTGCCCTGTTGGGGCTGCAAGCGGCTTTTGTGAATTGTTTCACAAGCACGCCCGCGCACGTGCCAACCCCTCGGCATCCAAGCCATCGCGTCGCCCATCAACCGTGCCGCATTCCAGATCACGAAGGGCCTGAACAACGCCTCCCCGCGAACAAATCCCCAGACAGCACAAACGCCCCGGCCGAAGCCGGCCGGCCATGGCATCCGATGCTTGCCGCGCCCGCCCCTGCCGCTTCAATCCTCGGCCATGACGTTGTTCGAGCGCATCATCGCCCGCCAAATCCCCGCTGACATCGTGTACGAGGACGAGCACGTGATCGCCTTCCGCGACATCAAGCCGCAGGCGCCGGTTCATGTCGTCCTCATCCCCAAGAACCCCATCCCGAGGATCGCCGAGTCCACGGCCGCCGACGCGGCCGTCCTGGGTCATCTTCTTGCCACGGCCCCGGAGGTGGCGCGTCGTTGCGGCGTCGCCGACACCGGGTTTCGGTTGGTCATCAACAACGGGCGCGACGCCGGGGAGACCGTCCCGCACCTGCACTGCCACATCCTGGGTGGACGCCCGTTGTCGTGGCCGCCGGGATGAGGGCGCCTCGCAAACCCGGCCCGACCGGCCATCAGGACGCGATGGGAGCGTCCCCGCGTCGAGCCTTCCACAAGAGCCAGACCATCTCCTCGAAGAATGCGCTGGTGCGGGGGTAGGCGATGAAGTCCTCCACGTGCTCGACGGCCGCGCCATCGGTGAGGTTGTGGGCTCCACGATTGAAGATGGCCCCTGGCAACCGTTGGTGCAGTTGGCGCACCAGGAGCACGAGGTTCTGCCCGGGCGACCTCCCATGCATGCTGGGCTCGTGATGAAAGTGGAGGTGTTCGAGGCTCGCGTGGTACCGGAGCGTCGCGTCGCCAAACACGATCTCGAGCCTTACGGCCTGCCGGTCGTAGCCCACCGCAACCAGCCGGATGCCCGGGTACGGCACGTCCGTGTGTTCCTCGCGGGCGTTGAGCAAGCGAAGGAACTGGGGGTAGAACTGGAACCCCACGAACAATGCGGGCTCGGGCAGCCGCGGCAGGTCCCCCTCGGCCACCAATTCCACGTGGACCCCTTCGGCCGCCAGGGACGCGGCGACGTTCTGGGCGTCGTCCCCGTCCAGGTCCCGCGCGAGGATCCCGTAGGCGTCGTCGGCCACGAACATGGCGTCGGCCGCCGAAAGGGCATGGCTGGACAGGAAGGCCTTGCGGAGGGCCTCGATGGGAGGGGCCTCCATGGTGGTTTGCATCAACGCGTAAGTCATCGTGAGGCCTCGAATGCTGTGTGCGCGCCCAACGGCCCGCCGTTTCATCCCCTGCCCCCGCCCGCCCTGTCAATCGCGACGTTGTCCCCGTCGCCCCGTGATGACGCGCAAGGATCGCGGCTCCACGAGGAATCGGGCGGGCAACGCGCCCATGTCGTCGCCCTCCACCTGGAAGCGCGCCCCCGTATCCCGGCTGCTCAGGACGAACGACGACGCCTGGAAATGGGAGACGCCCGGCAAGGACTCGGCCCGCCCGTGCCAGGCCGCCAACGCGGCCCGCGCCATCGCCAGGACGTTCGCGCGCCGCAGCACGGCTAGATCCAGCACGCCATCATCCCATGCAGCCGACGGGAACACGCGAAACCCTCCCCCGTAGAGGCGACCGTTGCCGATTAGGACCAAGTGGCCGCGGGCCGCAAATCCGGTTCCGGCGACATCAATCTCCGGGAGTCGGCTGGCCAAGGCCCCAAGGCCGGCCCACACGTAGGCCAGCGGGCCCGTCCACTGCTTCAAGCCCCACCGCACGCGACGGATGGCCTCCGCATCAAGCCCAGCTCCCGCGAGTTGAACGAAGCGTCGCATGCCGCCCCCATGCTCGGCGCAGGCGACGTCCAACAGGGACGTCCTCCCCTCCAGGATGGTCTTCCATGACTCGCCAGGATCCATCGGCATGCCCAGTTCACGGGCGAAGACGTTGACCGTGCCCATCGGGAGGATGCCCATGGCCGGCCGCCGGGCGGGCGGAACCGCGCAGAGTCCATTGACGACCTCGTTGACCGTTCCGTCACCGCCCGCCGCAACGACCACGTCGGCCCCGGCCTCGGCGGCTTGGCGGGACAACGTGATGGCGTCGCCCGGCCCCGACGTGGGAAGGAGGGTTGAACCAACGGCAATGGAACGAAGGCGTTCCCGCGATGACCGCGCGCGGTCTCCGCGGGCCGTCGGGTTGAAGACGACGGCGATCACGTGGAAGGGATGCGCCGACGCTGCTGGACGCTACTGGGGATTCCCGGAAGGGATCACCAATCGATACTCGGGCGACCAAACGCTCTCGACGTGGCGGGTGGTCACCCCGGGGTACTTGAAGTCGAACCGATACTTATACGCGACGTAGGAACGGCCATCGCTGATGGGGATCGCGGCCTCCCAGCGGTTGCGGGCGACGGGGACGCGGGTCATCGGATAGAGCTGCCCGTCCATGTCCACCCACGCCTGTACGTCCTCGGGCTTCACGCCACGCCGCATGGAGTCCCACGACGCCTCGAACGAGTACATCCGGCTTGGATTGGAGGGGACGGTCCGCGGGGTGAAGTTCGAGACGGACGTCGTCGAGCACCCCGCCAGCAGCAGCGCCGAGCACGCCGTCAGGCACACCAACCAGCTTCGCACGTTCATCGGGGCGGATGCTTCCCGGGCACGCCAACCCTTGGCAAGGGACATTTCGCAAGACCGCGCGGGACGGGATTCCGTCTCGTCAGGCGTCCGGCTCCTTGGCAGCCTTTGATGGACGATGACCATCGAGCAGGAAATCGCGCGGCGCAGGACGTTCGCCATCATCTCGCACCCCGACGCCGGCAAGACGACGTTGACCGAGAAGCTGCTGCTGTACGGCGGGGCGGTCCAGCTCGCGGGCTCCGTCACCGCACGCAAGAACCAGCGCGCGACCACGTCCGACTGGATGGAGCTGGAGAAGAAGCGCGGCATCTCGATCAGCTCCACCGTCCTGCAGTTCGAGTACCGGGGCTACTACATCAACCTCCTCGACACCCCCGGCCACAAGGACTTCTCCGAGGACACCTACCGCGTCCTCACCGCCGTGGATGCGGTCATCATGGTCATCGACGCCGGCAAGGGCGTCGAAGCGCAGACCCGCAAGCTCTTCGAGGTCTGCTCGCGACGCGGCGTTCCCATCTTCACCTTCATGAACAAGCTCGACCGCCCGGCCCGCGACCCCATCGGGCTGATGGACGAGCTCGAGGCCGTCCTCGGCATCCGGTCCGTCGCCATGAACTGGCCGTTGGGCAACGGGTCGGACTTCAGGGGCGTGTACGACCGCCTTGAGAAGAAGGTCCACCTCTTCGAGCGCGTCACGGGCGGCATGTATCGCGCGCCGGTGTCCGTGACCGGGCTCGACGACCCCGGGGTGGCGTCACGCCTCGACCCCGGCACCTACGCGCAGGTTCGCGAGCAGATCGAGATGATCGAGATGGCCGGGGCGGCCTTTGACCATCCGCAGGTCCTGGCGGGCAAGCTGACCCCCGTCTTCTTTGGCTCCGGCGTGAACAACTTCGGGGTCCAGCTCCTGCTCGACAGCTTCCTCCAGTTCTCGGCCCCGCCCCGCGGGCGCCTGGCCGCCGCCGCCTGACGACGCGGACCCGGCCCTGAATCTGCGGTTGGCGAGCCCGTTCAACTTCCATAGCATCGCCTTGTTCACATTCCTCATCGCTTCACGTCTATGGCCAAGAAACAGATTCGCATCGGTCTCATCGGCTACGGCTTCATGGGCCGTGCCCACTCCAACGCCTTCGCCAAGGTCGGGCACTTCTTCGACTCCGAGCACGAGATCGTCCTCCAGGCGATCTGCGCGCGCGACGCCGCCAAGGCCCAGGCCTTCGCCGACCGCTGGGGGTACCGCTCGGTGGAGACCGACTGGAAGAAGCTCATCGCCCGGGACGACATCGACCTCATCGACATCGCCGTCCCCAACAACCTCCACGCCGAGATCGCCATGGCGGCCGCGAAGGCGGGCAAGATGATCCTGTGCGAGAAGCCCCTCGCCATGAACCCGAAGGAGGCCGAGAAGATGGTCGCGGCGGTCAAGAAGGCCGGCGTGCCCAACATGGTCTGGTACAACTACCGCCGTTGCCCGGCCGTCGTCCTTGCCAAGCAACTCATCGACGAGGGCCGCCTGGGCCGCATCTTCCATTACCGCGCGAACTTCCTCCAGGACTGGACCATCTCCCCCGAACTCCCCCAGGGCGGCACCGCCCTGTGGCGACTCGACGCCAAGGCCGCCGGCTCCGGCGTCACCGGCGACCTCCTCGCCCATTGCATCGACACCGCCCTTTGGCTCAACGGCGGCATCGCCGACGTCAACGCCATGACCGAGACCTTCATCAAGGAGCGGAAGCACACCCTCACCGGCAAGGTCGAGAAGGTCTCCATCGACGACGCCTGCGCCTTCCTCTGCCACTTCAACAACGGCTCCCTCGGCCTCTTCGAGTCCACCCGCTACGCGCGCGGCCACAAGGCCCTCTACACCCTCGAGATCAACGGCGAGCACGCCTCCATCAAGTGGGACCTTCACGACCTGCATCGCCTCCAGTGGTTTGACCACAAGGACCAAAGCAACCTCCGCGCCTGGCGGTCCATCCATGTGTCCGACGGCGACCATCCCTACCTCAAGAACTGGTGGGTCCCCGGACTCCAGATCGGATACGAGCACTCCTTCGTTCACCAGGTCGCCGACTTCCTCCACGGCCTCGACACCGGCAAGCCCGCCCGCCCGGACTTCGCCGACGGCTTGGCCACGGACTACGTCGTCGATGCCGTCCTTTCCTCGGCCAAGGCCCACAAGTGGACCAAGGTCAAGCAGGTCAAGGCCGCCAAGTAACAACGAGGCATCGGGACGCCGGGAGCACGCCCGTCCTCGGGCTCCGGCGTCCCGCCCCGGCTCGCGGCGGCAACCCTCCCGGCCCTCCATGCGCCGGGAGCAGCGTGGCACCGGCATGCTCCCGCTGATCCCTGCAAGGCAAGCGGCTGGAAGCCGCTTCCACTTTCACCGGGTCTGACGGCTTTTCCACGTTTCCACTGGGTGAGGGCTCGGATGGTCCCCCAGGGCCTCTCTGCCTTGATGGGACGGCGATTTGCTCGCCTTGGAGCCCTCTTCAATCGCCGGCCATAGGTTCACCGCTTCTGCCGCAGCACCCCGTCCCGGCTCACGAACCACACCTGCGCCGTCGTTCGATCCTCCGTGAACAGGTACACCAACCGGATGTTCGCGGCCGCCAACTCCGCCTTCTGCGCCGCCGAGACGGACGGGTCCAACGCCGGCTCCAGCAGGAACTCCTCCGAGAAATTGTGATGGTAGGGGTGGTACGTCTGCGCGGACGCCGCGCGCAGTTCCAAGGGCTCCCGCGTGAGGCCCGTCACCGTCGTCCCCACCCAGGCAATGCAGGGCGCCGTGTAGCCCGCCGACGGCCCCTTGGGCGGCTCCGGCCAGTAGAACCGCAACGTCGCGCTCATCCCCGCCGACGTCTTCAACGCCCGTTCCTGCAACAGGCTGCCCGCGTCCACCACAACCTCCACGCCCAGCCGCGCCTCGTCCTTGAACGTCCGGGCCGGACCCATGAAGTCGAACGTGGGCTGGGACACGAGGTAGTCGGCCCGCGCCACCGCGAACAAGTCTGGAAGCAACAAGACGGGCGAGACCGCGCCCGGGACGGTCCAAGGCAATTGAAGCGACAAGGTCCATCGCGTCCCCGCCGGGTCACCCATGAGAAACGAGTCCTCCGTCCCGTCCGCGACCCGGGCGAACGTCGCGCCCGGCCACCCTCCCGGGCCGCCCTCCCAACGCGACGCCATCACGCCCTCGCCCCGTGTCACCACGGCGTCGCGAAGGACCGAGGCGACGACGTTGCTGGTGGCGACCACCATGTTGCGGCCGTTGAACTCCCAGGTCGCCTTCAGGCGATGCATCGCGAACACGTCCCCCCACTCGCCTTGGACCACCGTCAACCTCACGGGCGCGCCAAACAGCAAGGGCACCTGGTTCGCCGGCGGCTTCGGCACGGGAATCTCGCGCACTTGCTTCACCTCCATGCCACGCAGCGCCGACTTCTTGAACTCGAAGTCCAACGTGTAGGACGTCCGCCCGCCCGACAGCGTCCGATACGCATCCGCCACGCGGTTGAACATCGAGCCCAACGCGCGGTACTCCGCCTCCCATGCAAGCACGGTCGCGCCCAACGGCATCCGGCCCGACGTCTCCCGCACCGCCAACGCCACGTCTGTCCCGTAGCGATAGCCATCCACCACCTCCGGGCGGGCCCCGGGGACGGGATTGGACACGGACTCCGCCCCCTTCTGCGTGACCATCCTCCAGTCGGTGGAGGGCTTGCCGCCAAACCCTGCCGTCCAGTTGAGGGTGGTCACGCCATTCGCGAGCTCGTCCTCGTCGGGGTAGGACTCGTGCACCAGGACACCCATGAAGGCGGCGGACTCGTCCACGCCGAGCCGTCGGCGTTCCATGAACGCGAGGTCGTTGTAGAAGCTGGCATAGACGCGCTGGATGGCGCGGAAGACGCCCCGCTCGTCCCGTTCCGCCGCGTCGCATCGGCACGGACCCAAGTCGTCGCCGTCGAGTTCGTCGGGCAGGCATCCGCTGTAGCTGTCGTAGAGGCCCGCCCCGGTGAAGTCCTGGGAGTCCTCGACGTTGGTCGAGCTGCGGAACCTCAGCTTTCTTTGCACGGGAAGACCGCTTTGCTGCAAGAGCCGGATCACCTCGGCCCGCAACGCCGGGCTGAAGGACGCCTCGTTGCGAACCAGGCTGCGGACGCCCGCGAGGCGTGCCTGGGCATCGCCCATGTTCGTGGGCGGGTAGGTCAGCCCGCCCAGCCGCGCGTCCAACTCCGCGCGCAACGTCCGTCCATTCGAGAGCCCTTGCCCCATGAAGGCGTCCCACAGGTCGAACGTCAGCGCGATCGCCGGCGGCGAGTTCGTGGGCAACGTGCGGCGCAACAACCCGAAGTTCGCCGCCTTGCCGCCCACCTTCGCCATGTCGGCCGGAACCAACGACGTGGCGTCCAACACCAACACCCCGGAACGTTGGCCCGGCTGGACCTTCAGGACGGGCGGGGCCTTGCGCCGCGCCACCTCCTGCCGCAACGCATCCGGCACCGGACCCTCCAACGCGACCAACTCCACCCGGGCCGGGTTGTCCGAAACACGCATCACCACCTCGCGCCCGGGCCATTTTCCCCACGCCATGCAACGGTCCCGCAACGCCGCGTCCGCGCTCCATCCAAACGGCACCTCAAACGTCCGGGCCAGGATCGCCACGTGCGAGTTCGGCGTGGCGGGCGTCAACGACACGATCCCGGCCACCTGCGGCACCTCGGCCGGGACGGCATCCGTCAACAGGATGTCGCCGGGCCCCAGGAGCCCGGCTGAATAGGCCTGGGCAATCTCGCCGGCCGGCACGAACAACATGCGCCCCACGGCCCACCCCGCCGAGTACGCCGCGTCCGCCGTGGTCCAGCGGTCCAGCGAAGCCACCTCGACGCCCCGCGACGACAACCACGCCTTCTCGTCACGGGCCACCTGGGATTGCTCCAGCGTCGGGACATAGAACGAACGCCAACCCGGCGGCGCCTGGACCGCCGCCCGCACCCGCGCCGTCCAATCCGCCACCTCCTCGCGCGTGAAGGCGTCCTGCCCCACCAACTGGATGCCGAACTCGGCCGGTTGGCCCGATCCAGGCAACACCACCGCGCCGGCCACCGCCACGCGCCCGTCGCGGCGCAGCGTCATGGCGTCGAACTGCGCCCTCGTGGTGCCGGCGAATTCCGGGAGGCGCAACCGCGCCCAGTCGTGGTGGAACAAGTGGCGTTGGCTGTCCTGGAACCACACGCGCCCGGGATCCGACAGGCGAAACAGGAACTTCACCCACCGCACCCCGGGCGACGGCGACGACACGTCAATCGGGGAGTTGATGAAGGGATCGTCGGGAAGCCGCAGGCCGTTCTTGCCGTCGTCCGTCGCCGTGATGGGCGTGCTGCGAACCCGATAGAAGGCGGCCGTCCCGCCGGGATCCGTCTCGGTGAATCCCCAGGAACCGTGGTGGAGCGTCGCGCGCTCGCTCCACGTCGTGAGGTTGAGGCTGCGCTCGATGCGATGAACGCGATTGGTCAGGCCATCGCCGGTCAACCGGACCCATCCGTTGGTCACGAGCACCGGTGCATCCAGGACCGCGGCGCGCAGCGCAAGGCCCAGCATCCAGCCCAGTCCTACACACCATGGCGCCCATGCCCCCATCCAACCGCCGTGCCGCGTCTTCATGTCCATGACCTCATACGATTCCGTGGTTTGCATGCCCTGCCCGCATTGCATGACGTTTGCAAGCCTCCTTCCAACGCAATCGTGCCCGCTGGCAGCGGCATCCCTGCCGTCGCATGAGAACACGCGACCTACGGCACGGGGTGCAGATGGCAGGGCCGTCCCGGGCCTGGCTGGGTCAACACCTGCGTCGGGACGCCGCTGCCACAGCCGCCCCTGAACGTTCCGGCCATCCCCTTGCCGGTCGCGGCTCACCCGTTGGTGGACGGCGGAAGCAAAAAGGCGGCCGGACCGTCGCGCGAAGCGACAAGACCGGCCGCCCATGAGCCTGCCACGCCCTACTTGGCGAACGCGGCGTGCTTCGGGTTGCCGCCAGATTGGAGGTAGGCAACGAGGTTGAGCAACTCGTCCTGGTTGAGGCCGTTGATCATGCCGGCCGGCATGAGCGACACCGGATACGGCTTGCGCGACTTCACGTCGTCGAGGGCGACGGTCGTGGATTCATCGGGGTTCCTGGGGTCGGCCGTGACCACGAGCTTGCTGCCGTCCACGTAGGTGCGGCCCACGAGGGTGGAGCCGTCCTTGAGCAAGACCTCCTCGGACCCGTATTGGTCGGAGATGACCTTGGAGGGCTCGATGATGTTCTCCATGAGGTCGCGGAGGGTGTAGCGGGCGGCGACGCCGGAGAGGTCCGGGCCCACGCCGCCGCCCGAGCCGTCGAACCGATGGCACGCGGCGCAGCCGGTGGAGTTGTACATGGCGCGGCCGTTGTCGAAGTCGCGGCCGCGCAGCTTGCTGGAGGCCACGGCGAGGACGTCCTCGACCGAGTAGGCGCGGCCGGGGCCCTTGGGTGCGGCGAATTCCTGGGTTGCGACGGCGACCTTCTTGGTGGAGAGGGCGTCCATGGCGGCGCGCTCGGCGGGGTCGCTGATGGTGGCGAGGGCGTCCTTGCGAATGTTCTCCAGGAAGCCGCGGAAGCTGTTGCCGCCCTTCCAAGGCGCGGTGCGGGGGAACCAGGAGAAGAACGACTTGCGCAAGGCGGGGGTCCAGCCGGCCTTGGCCTCGCGGAGGAGGTAGGCGTAGGCGATCTGCTCCTGGTTGGGGCGGCTGGTGGCGGCCTGCGAAAACGCGGTGGCATAGCCCTTGTTGCGGTCCAGGAGGGCGTCGCTCGCGTACGTCAGGTCGGCGTCGTTGGCCGTGAGCATGAGGGGGACGCTCTTGGCGACGACGGTGGGGGATCCCAGGCGGATCAACGTCCCGGCCAGCTCGCGGTTGAGCTCGCGCGACTTCGACGGGAAGAGGGCCTCGAGGCGTTGGGTGGTGGCGACCAGCATGGCGCCGTCGGGGTTGCCACGGCGGATGAGGGCGACCTGGTAGGCGCGCACGGCCGAGAGGCGCGCGGAGTCGTCGAGGCGGGCCATGTCGAGGCCGTTGAGCTTGCCGAGGATTTGGTCGCGATGGGAGCCATTCCCGACGCGCGCGAGGGCGAGGCAGCCCTCGATGACGGCCCATGAGCGGCGCTCGGCCATGAGGCGGGGGAACCACACGTCGGCGGGTTGGCGCTCGATGGCGACGCGGGCGGCGTAACGCACCCAACGGTCCTGATGCGCCAGGTGCGGCCAGGCGGTGGCGATGGCCTCGGTGGGGGTGCCCTCGTCGTGGAGCTTCTCGAGGCTCTTGCGGAGCTGCTGCGCCGCCGTGGGCCGGGGTCCGGCGGCCGGCGCCGTGCTGTCCTTGCCGACATAGGTCACCCGGTACACCGCCGACTGCGTCCCGCGACCGCCGATGGCGAAGTACATGGCGCCGTCGCCGGGATGGATGAGCACGTCGGTCAGGGGCAGCGGGCGACCGCTGAGGAACTCCTCCTTCTCGGCCCGGTAGGCGCCGCCCTCGGGCTTGAGGTGGATGGCGTACATGGTGCCGTAGGTCCAGTCGTTGGCGAAGATGGCGTGCTGGTACTTGCCGGGGAACTTGGCGCCTTGCCCCGAGACGACGCCCGTGGGGCTGCCTGGCCCGATGTCCACCATGGCGGGGACGCTATCGGGGTAATATGTGGGCCACTTGCCGGCGCCGGAGCGCCAGCCGAGGTCGCTGCCGCTGGGGGCCATGCAGATGCGCGTGGGCCGGTACCACGGCGATCCGGCGTCCCATTCCATGTCGGAGTCGTACGTGAAGAGGTCGCCGAGGCTGTTGAAGGCGATGTCGTACTCGTTGCGGTAGCCGTAGCTGACGAGCTCGAAGGTCTTGCCGTCGGGGTCGGTGCGGCAGATGTAGCCGCCCGGGGCGAGGATGCCGCGGGCATGGCCGTTGGCGTCCCAGAGGCGGGTGACCACCTGGTCCTCGTCCCAGGCGCGGGCGGCGCGGGAGAGTTCCATGTTCTGGGGGATCTTGGTGTGGTTGCCGCATGCCACGTAGAGGGACTTGCCGTCGGGCGAGAGGACGATGCCGTGGGGGCCATGCTCGCCGCCGCCCTCGATGCGACGGAGGAGTTGTTCCTCGTCGTATTGGTCGTCGTTGTTGGTGTCGCGCAGGCGCCACAGGCCTTGGCGGCCGCCTTGCTCGTTGACCATCACGTAGAGGCTGCCGAAGGCGTGGAGGAGGCCGTGGGCGCCGCCGACCTTGTTGCCGAGCTTTTCCACCTTGGCCTCGCCGCCTGCTGAGGGGAGCGTGAGGCGATGGAGCCCGCCGCCTTGGTCGCAGGCGATGAGGCGGCCCTTGGGATCCACGGTCATGCTCACCCAGGAGCCCTCGACCGCCTTGGGCACGGTGTGGATGAGGTCCACCTTGAAGCCCGCCTTCACCTGGATGTCACCGGTCGCCGTGGCCAACGCGGCGGCGGCCGGGGCTCCCGAAGCGCCCGCACCGGACAAGGCATCGCCCCAGGGCTCGTCGCCGTACTTGGCGAGGACCTTGGCGGGCTTCCACTCGCCCTTGCCGGGCACCGTCGCCTCCCACGTCGCGTCGGTTTCCAGGACGGATTCCTTTCCGTCCTGGCCCTTCATGACGAGGCGGGCGACCAACCCGGCGATGTCGCCCTCGTTGGTGGCCTCGACCAGGAGGACGTGCGTGCCCGGCTTGAGCTTGGCCGTCAGGCTGGCCTTGGAAGGGGCGTTCCAGTCCGCGTTCACGAGGACTTGCTGGCCGTCGAGGAGGACGCGCGCGCCGTTGTCACAGGTCAGGAACAGCGTGGCGTCGCGGAGCGGGCCGGTGATCTCGAAGGATCTGCGGAAGTGCGCGGCGGCCTTGCTGCCGGGGGCATCCGACCAAATCCATGATGGCGCGGCGAAGGAAGGGAGGAAGACGAGGCCCGAGAGGGCCGCGGCGACTACCGTGCGGGGGATTCGTTGAAGCATGGGGAAAAGGACAACTGGAAGATTGCCGTCATTCAAGCCTTCCATCCGGCAAAGCCGGAAAAGGCCGCTCCTGGCCCAACGGCATCGTCCCGGCCTAGCCGGAACGATGCCATGGGGGGGGGACGTGACTGCGCCGCGGATTCCCTCGCAACGCGAGGAGCGAGCGAGGGACGAAGAGTGGTGCAAGCAGATCGAGCCAGCACGACCGACCCAACTGAATCGTCCCGGCTTAGCCGGAACGATTCAGTTGGGAGGGAAGTGATTGCGAAGCAGATGCTTGCGCAAGCCGAGGAGTGAGCGAGGCGCGGGCCGGCCCGAGGCCCGTAACGAGCGAAGGACGAAGGATTTGCGCAAGCAGATCGAGCCAGCACGACCGATCCAACTGAATCGTCCCGGCTTAGGCCTTCGCCGGGGCCTTCGGCCGCAGGCGGCGCACGACGGCTGCCGCCCCGCACAAGCCGGCCCCGATGGCGGCCCACTCCGAGGGCTCGGGCACGGCGGTGATGGTGATCGTGTTGTTGCCGGGAAGGTTCAGCGTCTGCGAATCCCCGACACTTGCATTGAAGTCGCTGAGGGTCGCAGCGGCGAACTGCAACTGGCCCGAGATCGTAGTTCCCGAGATGTATCGATTCGGGAGTCCGATGGCGACGTAGGGGGTGTCCGGGGCGGGAAACGGGAACGTCGCTCCCTGAAAGCCGAAAGTCTGCCCCGAGAAGCCCGTGGACGGGACAGAACTGCCCGGCAAGCCCAGGACTGAAGACGCATGGATGTAGATGTCCACGGGCGTGATGCCGTCATTGAAGATCAAGCCATTCACGGGAAACGGGGAAGCTGAACTGAAGGTCGCGCCTCCCGGATTCCCCCCTGCCTGGAAATACAGCAGCCACCCGCTGGTGTTGAACGAGCCTTGGTAGCTGATGGTGACGCCGGTGGCGTCTTGGACCATCTGGATGGCAATGAGGTTTTGCGCCTGGATCGACGCGCCAGATGCCGCGGCGACGATGCATGCGAGCTGACGGAGCTTGGACAGATGCTTCATACGGATGTTTCTCCCATTGTTGAAGGGCTCCGCATCGCCACGCCCTGCGGCCAAATGCAGGGAACGCTGAGATGCACAAAAACCCTTCCCATTACCTTCGCAAGAAGGCCGAAGCATCTTTCAACCATTCTCAACATTTGTTGGGACCCGCGACACCGCCCGTCATTCGACGGTCAAGGACACGAGGAAAGGGCGAGACCGGCCCTCGCCGACGACGAAGTCGAGGGCTTCAATGGACTGGGCGGGCTCCGGGTTAAGCCAAGTGAATCGAAACAACTGCGGCCTACGGCCGGATGGGCCGGATGGACGGGTGGGTGAGGACCACGCGACGGCTCGCGCCGAGGTCATGGTCGAGGCGGCCGCAGGGGCCTGGGGGCGGTCCAACCCGATCGGGAACCCACGAACCGTTCCGTTTGCGAACCGGACCCGCAGGCGGCC
This sequence comes from uncultured Verrucomicrobiota bacterium, assembly GCA_903880005.1. Classification (GTDB taxonomy): domain Bacteria; phylum Verrucomicrobiota; class Verrucomicrobiia; order Limisphaerales; family UBA9464; genus UBA6176. The sequence goes on from CAIRNV010000291.1 coordinate 42,623, forward strand.
GTCTTCCTCTCCTGGTTCCACGAGGTCGCCGTCCACGCCATGCAGGATGTGCAGGCAACGACAAGGCCTGCCCACGGGAATGCCATGAACCGCCGTCAGGGGAAACGACCCGAAGAGGGGAGCGGCCCTCGCATGCACCATGCTGCCGAACGTCGGCGGTTCGAGGCGCACCAGGCCCCGGATGTCGAAGGGGATGCCATCGAGAAGGACATGGCCCCGGGGTAGCTCGCGGAACCCGGCCTGCGGCAACATGTCCAGGGCGTGGGTATAGAAGCGGGCCAGGTTGAGCACGTTGGAGGGCGAGGCCCCGTCGCGCGGTGGAACGGCCAGTCCAGCAAGGAGCGCTTCCACCGGTCGCTGCGCCTCGGGTGAAACCACGGCCGCCGCCTGCCGGGCATGGAACCGGGCCACCTCCCAGCCGGGGATGGACTCGGCCGCGGTGGATCGGGCGAGATGCCACCGGGCGGGGTTGGGCGCGGGCATTTCGGGGGCCCATCCCGAGGCGGCCCGAACGCGTTGCTCCCATGTGGCGAGGGCCTCGGGGTTCATCCACTCCAGGCCGCCTTCCTTGGGGCGACGACCGGAGAGAAGGACGGCCGCATCCAAGAGGGTGGGGGCCGGGGCGACGGCCGGGCTTAGGTCCCATGTGCGCACGACGCCCTTGCCATCGCAGGTCACCAGGCGATCCCCGCTGGCGAAGGCCGCGAAACGGACCTTTTCAGGATGGGACATCCACGGCGTGACGGGTTCCCCGGTGTCGGCGTCGGCCACCCACACGCGGCCATCGGAGTGCGAGGCGACGACCCAGCGGCCGTCGGGGCTGAAGTCGGAAACCGGGGACGCAAGACCCTCCTGGGGACCGGGGACCGGGTAGAGAGTCGAGCGGTCCAAGTCGATGATGGCGAACCGGCCGTCATCCTGTTCCACGAGCAATTGGCGACGGCGCGGGTTCCATTTGAGGGAGGTTGAGCGGACCCCCTCCCTGAAAGGAAACGCGAGCCAGGATCCCCTGCCCTCCTGCCATTGGAGGATGCGGATGCGGTGATCGGAGGTCCGCACGGCGACGAGGGGTTCCCGTGGATGGCAGGCATGGCTCGTGACGGGGCCATCCACGGTGCATCGCCCCAAGACGGGCCGAGGCTGCTCCCATGAGCAGAAGAACAATTCGTTTCGCGTGGAGGTCTCGGTCCAAAACACGGTCTTGGAGTCGAATGAGAACGCCGGAAGGACGACCGCCGCCGTGGGATCGACTCGTGGCAACGCCACCTCGCGTTCGATCTGGCCGTTGTCGGCGCGCCATGAGCGAACCCATCCGGCACGGTCCACCGTGACGAGGCGGGAGGCATCTGGCGTGAAGTGAGAGGCGGCCGGCGCGACCGCATGCGCCAGCGGTTGCCATGTCCATCCTTCCGGCCGCCAGGTCGTGAGGAGGACATCCTGATGCCGGGCCGAGAAACCCATCAGCAGGTTCATGATCGCCCAGCGGTTCCCACGAGGAGCCGGGATGACCATGGCCGATGACGCGGGCATGGGGAGGTCCGGGGAGACATGGACGCGGCCCGTGGCCAGCTCGACGAACGAGAAGGCGGACGTCCCATCCTTCCCCATGATCGCCGCGACGCCGTCCTCCGCGACGAGGGCGGCGGGGTATGGGAAGCGCGGATGCGCCAACGCCGGCGGCACGCCCTTCAACGCGATGGGATCGGCATCCTCCGTCCGCGCCGTGACGTCCCAGACCCGGATCAAGCCGTGTTGGGTGCCCGCGGCGAACCGCGTCGCATCCGGGCTGAACGCGACCGCATGGACCGCGCCCTCGACATGACATGGGTGGGTCACCGGGCTTCCCGACTGGATGTCCCAGGCCTGAACCCATCCATGGTCGGAACCCATCACGATCAGGCCGCCATCCGGGCCCATGGCATGGCTGATGGAATGGCCGCTCGGGAGGGCCATGGCTGGAAAGACATTCAGGCCGTCCGCGGCCGAACGCACGGACAGGCCGCCGGGAACATCGGACAGCACGACGCGACGCCCGCCGGCGGCGATCATGCCCGTGACCGAGCGCATGCCCGGGCTTTGGACGAGGGGCCGGGACCGGGGCGAAGGCCCGAAGTCGAGGATGGAAACCGACGATCCCAAGGGGCCGTTGGCGGTCGTGACCAGCAACCGATCGTCCTGCGGCCAAAACGTGATGCCCTTCACGTTTTCAGCGAAGCGGAGGGCGGTTCCGTGGGGCGTGCCGTCCTCCACGCTCCAAACCCGGACGGTGCGGTCCGATCCGCTGCAACCCGAGGCGACGCGGGAGCCGTCCGGGCTGAAGGCGAGCGCGACGGGCATTTCAAGGTGGCCGCGAAGCGCGCGGCGAACCTGCCCCGTCGTCGTGTCGAGCAACTGGACGTCGGGTTCGCCTCGGCGAACCACGGCGAGGGTGCGATCATCCGGGCTGAACACGCCCAGCTCGACCCCTTGCACCTCCATGCCGACGGGCTTCCCGCTGGAGGCGTCGAGCACGGCGGCCCGCGAGGACTTCCAGTCGGAGTACTGCGGGTTGGTGGCCGTGGGGACCACGAGGACCCGCCGGCCGTCGCGGGAGAATCGGACATCGACGGCCCCGCCCATGCCATGAAAGCGACCCACGCATGAGCCCTCGCGCGCCTCCCAAATGCAGACAGAACCCGAGGCGTCGCCCGTCGCAAGGCGCCGTCCGTCCGGGCTGAACGCCACGGAGCAAACGGGGGCCGCGCCTGCGGCGATGGAGAGGACGGGGCGCGGGGAATGAACCAGGAGTTGGCGGAGACGGACCCTTTGGACGTGGGATTCGCGGGAATCGGATGGCAGGCCGGCCAGGGATTCCGCGAGCCGGAGCGCGGCGGCCCCGAGGTCCTCCGCCATCAGGTGTTGGACGCCTTCGGCCGCCTGACGACGGGCCTGGGCGACCCGAGCCCCGAGTTGATGGGCCGCCCGGCGTTGCAACAGGTCCACGCCCATCCATGACGCAGCCACGACGGCCGCCATGGCGACGGCCAGCCGGGCGCCGAGACGGAGGCGCCGCTGGTGGCGCAGGCGCTTCTGGAGGGAGCCGCCGGACCGGAGCAGGGCGAGGTCGGAGGCCATCTCGGCCGCCGACGGGTAGCGGTCCTCCCGGCGCGTCGCGCAGGCACGCAGCAGCACGGCATTGAGCTCCCGCAACAACGCCGCGTCGGGGCCCTCGCGCATCGCGGGGCCCGGGCTCGGGAAATCACGGCGGTTCATGCCCGTGGCCGCCTCGTAAAGCACGATGCCCAGGCTGTAGAGGTCCGCCTGGGGCGAGTTGGGGCCCTCGGGGGGCACGTACCCTTCCGTGCCCACGAACGTCTTCGCCTCGGCCAACCCGGCCACGAGCCCGATGTCGGCGAGCTTGGGGCGGCCCCCAACCAGGACGATGTTCGCCGGCTTGATGTCGCGGTGAATGAGCTGCTGGCCGTGAAGCCGGGCCAGCGCGTCGGCCAGGACCCATCCAATCTCGATGCACTCGGCGGCGGGAATGCGCCGGCGTGAACGCAAGTCCGACGCCAGCGTCCGGGGCTGGTAACGCGCCGGGTCCATGGAAGGGGCAGCCGCGCCCGCCGACGCCATGTCGTCGGCCAGTTCCATCACGTAGTGGAAGCAACCCCCGACGGCATCCTCGCCGGTCTGCAAGATGTCCACGAAGCCCTCGTGGGACCGCGAGATTGGCTCGAAGCGGCGAACGCCCGAGAATTCGCGCTCATAGGAGGACACGTTCTCGAACACGTCGCGCCGCACGACCTTCACGGCCCGCCAGGCGCCTAGGACCGTCTGGGCCAGCCAAACCTGCCCGTAGCTCCCCTCGCCGATGCATCGGTGGACGGCGTGATCCGGGACCACAGGGCGGGCCGGTTCGCCCCGTTCGGCGTGCGTCATGGCACGGGAGGGTCGGCCTCCTTGAAGGCCTCGATGGCGCTGCGGAGCTTTCGGCCCAGCCGATGCCGCACGAGGTACACCTGCGCACGGTTGATCCCGAGGGTCTGGGCGATCTCGGATTCCTCGATGCCGTCGATGACGCTCATGTGCAGGATTTGGTAGTGGGCCGGGCTCGTGGAACGACGGACGCTTTCCATGCCCGCCAGGAGCAGGTGCTCGCGCCATAGGTCGTCCCATTTCGCCTCAAATGGGGAGTCGCTTGAATCGACGCCGTGCCCCGGCAAGGCCGGGGCGGAAGGGAAATCCAATCGACCGCCCTCGGTCCCGCGCACGGTTCCCCGGTTGCGCCGCATGTGGTCGATGACCCGCATCTTCGCGATGTGGCAAACCCACGACGCGAAGGAGCCCTTGGAACGGTCATAGACGAACCCGGGAATGCTGCGTGCCACCGAGAGCAACGTGTCCTGCACGACGTCGTCCGCATCCTCGTCGCGTAGGCCCGCCTTGACGGAGGCCGCGCGGATGACGCGGCCGTAATCGGAAAGGAACTGCCGCCAGCTCTCGTGGTCGGCCCAGTCCTTGAGTCGTTCGAGAAAGCTGGACCGCGTCGGCGGCCTGTCAGGAACGAAGGTCCCCATGTCGCGCGTCATGTCCTGTTGAAGGTTTCTTGCCAGAGCCCGCCCGCCGAATTGAGGCGGCCATCCACCCTTTTTTCCAGAGCAATTGTGCCGGCACTTAGCCGTAACGACCCTCTTGGATCGGTCGTGCTTGCTCGATCTGCCTCTGCAAATCCTTCGTCCTTCGCTCGTTACGGGCCGCGAGCTGGCCCGCGCCTCGCTCACTCCTCGGCTTGCGCAAGCATCTGCTTCGCAATCACTTCCCTCCCAACTGAATCGTCCCGGCTTGGCCCCATGGCGCATCCCGACGAGGCCCTTGGGGACGCTCAATCGGCGCCCGGCGTTGGGCTCGACTGCGGCGTCCCCGGGGCCCCGGCCGTATCGGCCGGCCATGCGCCGAGGAAGAGGTCCATTTGCCGGGTGGGTGCCAGCGCCTGGAGCCGACGAGGCCCACGAGATCTCGGGGCGGGGGCGGAGGGGGCATCCGTTGGCGGGGCGGGCGACCTGGCGCTCATCAGGGCCTGGAGGTTCAGCTCGCTTTCCTCCAGGACGCGGAGGACGTCCTTGGCGCGGTCGATCACGGGCTGCGGGACGCCGGCCAGCCGGGCGACCTGGACGCCGTAGCTCTTGTCGGTGCCCCCCGGCAGCACCTTGCGGAGGAAGACCACCTCGTCATTCCACTCGCGGACGGCCACGTGGAAGTTGGCGACCCTCGGGAGGCGGGTGCCCGGGGCCAGGTCAGGGGAAGCGGCGGCGGCGGCGGGGTCGTTCCATCCCAGCTCGGTGAGCTCGTGGTAATGGGTGGCAAAGAGGGTCTTGGCCCCAACTTGATGGTGCAGGTGCTCCACGATGCTCCACGCGAGGCTGAGGCCGTCGAACGTGCTCGTGCCGCGCCCGATCTCGTCGAGGATCACCAGCGAGCGGCGGGTGGCGTTGTTGAGGATGTTGGCGGCCTCGCTCATCTCGACCATGAAGGTGCTCTGGCCCCGCGCGAGGTCGTCGGACGCGCCAATCCGGGTGAAGATGCGGTCGAGGAGATCCACGCGGGCGGCGGCGGCGGGGAGGAAGGCGCCGGTGTGCGCCATGAGGGCGAGCAAGGCGACCTGGCGGATGTAGGTGCTCTTGCCGGCCATGTTGGGGCCGGTGATGAGCATGACCTGCCGGGCCGACGGATCGAGATCGACGTCGTTGGGGACAAACCGTTCGCCGCCTTGCGCGGCCTCGAGCACCGGATGGCGGCCATCGCGAACGTCGAGGATGCCCTCGTCGCCCACCTCAGGACGGCAATGGCCCCTCAGGCGGGCGACCTCGGCGAAGGCGGCCAGGACGTCGAGTTGCGCGGCGGCATCGGCGGTGGCCTGGCACGGAGGGAGCTGGGCGAGGACCTCCTCGCGAAGCTTGAGGAAGATCTCGTGCTCGAGCCGTTGGGCCCGTTCCTGCGCGCCCAGGATCTTTTGCTCCATCGCCTTCAGCTCCGGGGTGATGAAGCGCTCGCCGTTGGCGACGGTCTGCTTGCGGATGTACTCGGGCGGGACCTTGGACAGGTGGGCCTTGGTGACCTCGATGAAGTATCCAAAGACGGCGTTGAACCCGACCTTGAGGCTGGGGATGCCGGCGCGCGCGGCCTCCTCCTGCTGCATCCTCGCGATCCAGTCCTTGCCGCCGGAGGACAAGGCCCGCAGCTCGTCGAGCTCGGGGCTGAACCCCTCGCGGATCATCCCGCCCTCCTTGATCGCCATGGGAGGCTCGTCCACGAGGCCGCGCGAGAGGACGTCGGCCAGAGCGGGCAAGGGCTGGAGGGCGGACGCGAGCTGGGACAGGAGGGGCGAGGGATTGGAGGCGGCCACCTGCTCGACGAGTTGGCGAAGGCCCGGGACCTGGGCGAGCCCGGCCCGAAGCGCGGCGAGGTCGCGGGCGTTGCCACCGCCGGAGGACAGGCGCCCCAGGGTGCGCTCGAGGTCGCGCAGCTCCCGCAGCGACTCGCGGAAGGCGTCGAGGCCGGCCCCGGCATCCAGCCACGACTGGACCGCCTGCTGCCGCGCATGGATCGATCCGACCGACGCCAGGGGCTGGGTCAGCCAGTCGCGCAGGCGACGCGCACCCATGGGCGTGACGGTGCGGTTCAGGGCCGAAAACAAGGTCGTGTCGCGTCCGGCGTCCGGGCGCAGGGGCTCGATCACCTCCAGGTTGCGCAGCGAGACGGTGTCGAGGACGAGGTAGTCCGAGACCTCGTAGCACCGGATCCGGGTCAGGTGCGCGACGTCTCGACGAAGCTGTTGGACGAGGTAATGGAGGACGGCGCCGGCCGCCGCCACGGCCGCCAGGCGTCCGCGAAGCCCAAAGCCATCGAGGGACCCCACCTTGAAGTGCTCTTGCAAGGTGAACGGCGCGGTCTCGGGCCCGAACACCCAGTCCTCATGGGGGGTGACGATGCGGCCGTCGGCGGCGCGAAGGGAGGCGTCCGCGGGACCCTGCGAACGTTCGACGCCCAGCAGGACGTGGAGGGCATCATCGCCGGACGGCACGAGGATTTCCGCCGGGCGAAGCCTTTCCAGCTCGGCACGCAGGGCCTTGTCGTCAGGGAGCTCCGTGGCACGAAAGTCTCCGGTGGTGAGGTCCACGAGAGCCAGGCCGAAACGCCCGGATTGCCGGGCGACGCACGCGAGGAAGTTGTTGCGGTCGGCGCTGAGGAGGCGGTCGTCGAAGTGGGTGCCGGGCGAGAGCACCTGGGAGACGGCGCGCTGGACGAGCTTGCCGGGCTTGGCCTCCTCCATTTGGTCGCACACGGCCACCTTGCGCCCGGCCTTGAGGAGGCGGCCCACGTAGGCATGGGCGGCGTGGTAGGGGATGCCGCACATCGGGATGCCGTTGCGGCGGGTGAGGGCGACGTTGAGCAGCCCCGCGGCGGCCTGGGCGTCCTCGAAGAAGAGCTCGTAGAAGTCGCCGAGCCGGAACAGCAGCAAGGCGTCCTTGGGGAGGCCCGACTTGATTTGCCGGTACTGCGCCATCATGGGCGTCAAGGTGGACTCGGTTCCTGCCATCGCCTCGACAGACTACGGACACCGGGCGGCGCGGAAAAGGATGCTTACCCGGAACGATTCAGTTGGATCGGTCGTGCTGGCTCGATCTGCTTCGCCATCACTTCCCTCCCAACGGAATCGTCCCGGCTTCGGCCCCTCGAACCGGGCGTTCCTGGGCCCGGACGAACGCTCTCGCCCGCCGGGCATGGGTGTGGTTGCGTCTCGGCCATGTTGAACACGGAACCTTTGGTGGCGTTCATCCGGGAACTCGCGGACGCCAGCGCGCGCGAAATCCTGCCGTACTTCGGCCGCAGGGAGATGGGGCTGGAGATGAAGTCGGACGACACCCCGGTGACGGTGGCGGACCGCGAGGCCGAGCGCGTGATGCGGCGGATGATTGAGGCCCGCTTCCCGGGGCATGGGATCGTGGGCGAGGAATTCGGGACGGTGCGCGGCGACGCGGAGTTCGTGTGGGTGCTGGACCCGATTGACGGCACGAAGTCCTTCATCTCGGCGGTGCCGCTGTTCGGGACCTTGATCGGCCTGCTCCACGAGGGGACCCCCCTGCTGGGTTGCATCCACCAACCCGTGCTGCGCCAGCTCATGATCGGGGACGGCCAAGTGACGACGCTCAATGGGTCGCCCGTACGGGCCCGCGCGTGCCGGTCGTTGGCCGACGCGACGATGGTGGTGACGGACCCGTTGCATCCCGGGCAGTACCGGGACGGGGCGCGCTACGACGCGTTGTCGAGGAAGGTGCGGGTGGTGCGGACGTGGGGGGATTGCTACGGCTACCTGCTGGTGGCGGCGGGATGGGCGGACCTGATGGTGGACCCGATCATGAACCCGTGGGACTTGCAGCCGGTGATCCCGATCATCCGGGGATCGGGGGCCATGATCACGCAGTGGGCCGGGGGCCCGGCGGAGGCCCGGGGCGCGGACTCCGCGATCGCGGCGACGCCGGGCGTGCACGCGGAGGCCTTGGCCGTGTTGAACGGGGCCTGAGCCGGAACGATTCGGTTGGATCGTTACGGCTGAGCCGGAGGCGAATCCGCGGCGCCGTCACGTCGGGCTTCCATCGCGCGTTTTTCCGGGATTCCCCACGGGGCCGTCCTTGGGGCAAGCTCGGGGCTACGTCATGACCGAGATCCCGAAGGCCTACGAGCCGCAGTCCGTCGAGTCGAAGTGGTACGAGTTCTGGGTGGAGCAAGGATGCTTCACGGCCGATCCCGCGCGGGTTTCCGCGACGCGCCCGGCGTACTCGATCGTCATCCCGCCCCCGAACGTGACGGGCGTGCTCACGCTGGGGCACGTGCTCAACAACACGATCCAGGACATCCTCGCCCGCAAGGCGCGGATGGAGGGCAAGGAGGTGCTGTGGTTGCCGGGGACGGACCACGCGGGCATCGCCACGCAGAACGTGGTGGAGAAGACCCTGCGCAAGGAGGGGGTGATCAAGCACCGCGACGACCTCGGGCGCGAGGCGCTCGTGGCGCGGATCTGGGATTGGAAGGAGAAGTACGGCGGCATCATCCTCCGACAGCTCCGGGCGCTGGGGGCGTCGTGCGACTGGTCGCGGACGCGGTTCACGATGGACGCGGACTACTCGCGCTGCGTGCAGGGGGTCTTCGTGGACTTGTACCGCAAGGGCCTCATCTACCGCGGCAAGCGCATGGTCAACTGGTGCCCCGCCTCGCTGACGGCGTTGTCGGACGAGGAGGTGGTCATGAAGGAGCAAAAGGGCTTCATGTACCATTTCCGGGTCGAGGTGGTGGAGCATCCGGGAACGTACCTGACCATCGCCACGACCCGTCCGGAGACGATCCCGGCGGACACGGCGGTGGCGGTCAACCCGAAGGACCCTCGCTACCAGCACTTGGTGGGCCGGCACGTCTTGCGGGCCTTGCCGGCGGACGCGCCGCGCGAGGCGCGGATGATCCCGATCATCGCGGACGACCACGTGGACTTCGAGTTCGGGACCGGCGTGCTCAAGGTCACGCCGGCGCATGACAAGGCGGACTTCGACATTGGGCTGCGCCACAAGCTGCCGGTGATCGACGTCCTGACGCCCGACGGCAAGCTGACGGCCGAGGCCGGGGCCGAGCTGGCGGGGTTGGACCGGTTCGCCGGGCGCAAGAAGGCGGCGGAGTTGCTCGAGGCGGCCGGGGCGCTGGTGAAGGCCGAGCCCTACGTCAACAACGTCGGGTTCAGCGAGCGCGCCGACGTCCCCGTGGAGCCGCGCCTCTCGGAGCAATGGTTCCTCCGCTACCCCAGCGTGGAGGCGTCACGGCAATGCGTGGCCGGGGGCACGATGCGGTTCTTCCCGGACCGGTGGGCGAAGGTGTACGACCACTGGATGACGGGCATCCAGGACTGGTGCATCAGCCGCCAGCTCTGGTGGGGGCATCGCATCCCCGTCTGGTATCGGGGGGCCGAGATTCACTGCGGCCTCGACGAGCCGTCCGGCGAGGGCTGGGCGCAGGACCCGGACGTGCTGGACACGTGGTTCAGCTCGTGGCTGTGGCCGTTTGCCACCATGGGCTGGACCGGGAACCCGGGCACGGATGGAGGGAACGCGACGCTGCGGGCGTTCTATCCCACGACCGACCTGGTGACGGGGCCGGACATCATCTTCTTCTGGGTGGCGCGCATGATCATGGCCGGGTTCGAGTACATGGGCGGGCTGCCATTCCAGAACGTCTATTTCACGGGCATCATCCGCGACAAGCAGGGGCGGAAGATGTCGAAGTCGCTGGGCAACTCGCCCGACCCGCTCGACCTCATCGCGAAGTACGGCGCGGACGCCCTGCGCTTCGGCGTGATGCGCGCCGCGCCGCTCGGGCAGGACGTGTTGTTCGACGAGCAGGCCGTGGAGCTTGGCCGCAACTTCTGCAACAAGCTCTGGAACGCCTGCCGGTTCCGCCAGTTGCACGCCGGCGCCACCGAGCAGGAGATCCGTCCCGGGCTGCTGACGTCGGACGACCGCTGGATCCTGTCCCGCCTCGACGTCGCCATCCGCGAGGTCAACGAGGCATTCGCGGGGTATCGCTTCAGCGACGCCACGGCGACCCTTTACCGGTTTTTCTGGAGCGAGTACTGCGACTGGTACATCGAGGCCAGCAAGCCCGTCCTGGGCGTCCCGGGCGAGCCGCCGTCGGACCCGTCCCGCGCCGCGTTGCGGGACAACAAGCTGGCGGTCATCGACTTCGTCCTCGCGCACGTCCTGCGGTTGTTCCACCCGTTCCTGCCCTTCATCACGGAGGAGCTATGGCATGGCATGGGGTTCCAGCATGACCTGCCCGGAGACCGCGGGGGCCGCACCATCCTGTTCGCGGTGTGGCCCAAGGCGCTGGACGACGCCGAACGCGAGCACTTCGGGCTGACGGCCGCCGCCGAGGCCGAGGCGCAGGCACGCTTCGACCTCGTGACGCTCGGCCGAAACCTGCGGGCACAGTTCAGCATCGCGTCCAACAAGCGCGTCCGCTTCGTGCTCCGCTCCCCCGTCGCCCTGCCGCCGGAGGAGCACGAGATCCTGCGCGGCCTCCTCAATGCCGAGCCGTTGGAACAGGTGCCTCCACCCTGGCAGCCCCCGCAGGGCACGCCCGTCGCCTCCAACGTCGTGGGCGACCTTTATCTTCCCCTGGAGGGCCTCGTGGACGTCGCCGCCGAGCGCACGCGCCTGGACAAGGACCTGGCAAGGATCCGCGCCGAGGTCGCCAAGGTGCAGGACAAGCTGGGCAACCCTGCCTTCGCCCAGAAGGTGCCCGCCACGGTGCTGGCCGAGCACCAGCAACGCCTCGTGGACTGGCAGACCAAGGAACGACAGGTCATCGAGGCCCTCGCCAACCTGCCAGCCTGAGCCGGAAAGCCTCAGTTGGATCGGTCGTCCTTGCTTGATCTGCTTCGCCATCACTTCCCTCCCAATTGAACCTAAAAACGGCAGTGGCTGTGGGGATCCGTCAGACCCTCAGGTGGAGCCAAAGGCTTGGCCCATGCTGTAGGCCGCGTGCCCTCACGCGGCGGCCAGGATGCCGCATTTCCGAGCGTCTCTGGGGCAGAGTGGTAGCGGCATCCTGCCGCTGGACGTGATCCAGCCAGAGCCGAGACGGCTCTGCCGCGTTTCCGCCGGGTGAGGGCACCCGGCCTACCACCCTGACCGGCCCCTTCCAAACTCACCCGCCGGGTGAGGTCGCGTCGTCCCGGCGAAGCCCGGCTCCCGACGACCTCGTCCGGGGGCGCCGCTCACCACACGATTGCGCGAACGACGGTGTCGGCGGGAAGGGTTGTCTGCGGGGGGACATCCACGAGGGCGTTGGCAGGGGCCAGCGTGGACAATAGGTGCGACGCCTGGGGACCCGTGGGGTGCACGGTGCCGTCGGGGTGAAGTTGGACGCGGATGAAATGTCTGCGGGGATCGGGATTGGCGAGCGGGGCGGCCAAGATGCCCGGGCGGGTGGATGGCGCGGGCCGGGGGCACCCGGCGAGTTGGCGCAGGAGCGGCAGGACCATCAGCACGGTCGTGACAAACGCCGACACGGGGTTGCCCGGGACGCCCAGGAGCAGGGTTTGGTCCCGTTGGCCGGCGAAGAAGGGTTTCCCGGGCTTCAACGCCAGCTTCCAAAGGTCGATCCGGAACCCCGCCTCGACGGCCACGGAGCGGAGATGGTCGTGGTCGCCCACGGAAGCCCCGCCCGCCGTCAGGATGACCTGGGCGCCGCGGGCGGCGGCCTCCATGGCGTCGCGGATCTTGGCCGGGTCGTCGGGCACGACCCGGGCATCCACCACATGCGCCCCGGCGGATTCACAAAGCCAAGCCATGGGACCGAGGTTGGACTCATGGATCTGACCGGGGGCCAGGTGGGCCATGCCAGCCGGTGCCAGCTCCGAGCCCGTCCCCAGCAACGCGACGGTGGGCGAGGCATGCAACGGCACGTGGTGGACGCCAGCGGCCAACAACAGGGCCAGCCGTTGCGGGGTCAGGAGATCCCCCACGCGCGCCGCCAGTTCCTGCGCCTTGATGTCCTCGCCCTTGAACCGGACCCCTTCCCATGGCTTGACGGGCTCAAGGACAGCCACGGTCCCATCCTGGTCGGCATCACAATCCTCCTGCATGACCACCGCGTCGGCCCCCGGCGGCAAGGGCGCCCCGGTGAAGATGCGCGCGGCCTGACCGGGCCCGACATCCGGGGGAACGGCGGTGCCAGCCGCCGACTGGCCCACCAGCCGGAGGATGGCGGGTCGCCCGTCCCGCGCGGCCGTGTCAGCCGCGCGCACCGCGTAGCCATCGAAGGTGGCGTTGTCGAAGGGAGGAAGGGAGCACGTCGCGGCCATGTCGCCGGCTATCCAACGAGGACGACGCGGCGCACCCGGTGCCGCCAGCAACGCCAGGGACTCGGGACGGCCTGGGTTGGCAGCGACATGGCCGAGGAGACGAGCGAGGGCTTCTTCGTAGGGGAGCATGGGGCGGCGAGGGATTGGGGGTTCAGGGATGGGCCTCGGGATCCAGCGCGTCGCGGAGGCCGTCGCCGAGGGATTGAAGCGCAAGGAGGGTCAAGCCCAGGAATCCGCCCGGAAAGGCGATGAGCCACCAGCGGACCTGGATGGGATTGAGCTGGCGGGCACCGTCCTCGATCAACGTGCCCAGGGAGGCATCCGGGGGACGAATGCCCATGCCCAGGAAGCTGAGGAAGGACTCGTACAGGATGACGGCCGGGACCGTGAGGGTGGCATAGGCCATGACGACGCCGAGCACGTTGGGAAGGAGATGGCGCCGGAGGATGAAGGCCGGGGACGCCCCGAATTGCCGGCTGGCCAGGATGAAGGGACGGGAACGAAGCGAAAGGACCTGGCCACGGACGATGCGGGCCATGTTGAGCCATGAGATGGCCCCGAGGCAGGCGAACAGGAGCAGCATGCGAGCGGCGTCGGCGATCGATGGGAACGCGGGCCGGAGCAGGCTGGTGATGGCGGACTCGGCGGTGCCCAGGACGAGCATGACGAAGATGACATTGGGAAGGGCGTACAGGAGATCGACGGCGCGCATCATCACGGCATCGATGCGGCCCCCGCCATAGGCGGCCGCCATGCCATACGCGGTGCCCACAACGACGCTGATGGCCGCTCCCACCAACCCCGCCATGAGGGAGACACGGGCACCGACGAGGCATCGGGCCAGCAGGTCGCGCCCATGGATGTCGGTGCCGAAGGGATGACGCGCCGAGGGAGGCTCGAAGACGGCGTCGGAATGAGCGTTGGGGTTGGCAGAAAGAAGGGAGGGCCCGGCGAGAAGGACGAGGGCGATGAGGACCATGAAGGCCGCGCCCACGACAGCCGGGAGGTTGGAGGTGAACCTCCGCCAGGCGAGGGCGGTTGTGGTGGGGTGCGTTTCAGGCATGGCGGATCCTGGGGTCGAGCCAGCGATAGGCCATGTCGGTGGCGAGGTTCAGGACCAGGAGGAGCAGCGAATAGACGATGACGAGCCCGACCATGAGCGGGTAGTCGCGGCTGAAGAAGCTGTTGATGAAGAACGCGCCCGTGCCCGGGACCTGGAAGATGCGTTCGACCACGAACGAGCCGGTGAGCAGGTCAGCGAGCATCGGGCCGGCGTAGGACACCACCGGCAACAGCGCCGGTCGAAGGGCGTGCCGGAGGAGGATGGCCGACGGGGCGACTCCCTTGGCTCGGGCCGCCATGATGAACGGCGAACGGAGCACCTCGGAAAGACCCTCTCGGAAAAGGCGCGCAACGCGCGCGCCGAAGTAGAGGCCGAGGACAAGCACGGGAAGGATCGCATGGGTCGGGGATGACCATCCGGCGACGGGCAGCCACTCCAGCTTGAGGGCGAAGAGAAGCACAGCCAACGGCGCGAGGACGAAGGTGGGAATGCAGACGCCCACCATTGTCAACAGGGCCCCAAGCCAGTCGGGCCAACGCCCGCGCCAGACCGCCCCGGCCATCCCAACGGGGAGGCCGATGGCGAGCGCCGCGGCGAAGGCGAGGCCGCCCAAGGTCATGGAGACGGGAAGCGCCTGGGCCAGGATGTCGTTGACGCCGTGGTGACGGTACTTGAGGGACGGGCCAAGGTCGGCATGGGCAAGGCCGGCCAGGAAACGGACGTATTGGCGCCACAGGGGCTCGTCGAGGTGATAACGGGCCTTGAGGGCGGCCTCGACCTCCTTCGACGCGGGGGCACGTTCACGGTCAAAGGGCCCGCCGGGTGCGGCGCGCATGAGGAAGAAGGCAAGGGAGGCGACCGCCCAGGCCAGGAGCGGGATGGCAAGGAGTCGGCGAAGGATGGATCGGGCGTCCATGGATCAAGGGCGACGCGTGCGATGGATGGCCCAGAAGGGGTGTTCGTCGAGGAGGTTGGGATGGACGCCGGCGAGGCGCTGGGTGTCGAGGGCGTAGAAGCCAACGTAGGAGTAGAGGGGCACGATCGGCGCGGCGTCCCGCAGGAGATGTGCCTCGGCCTGGGCCAGGAGCTGGAACCTCCGGGCCCGGTCCAGGGTGGCGTTGGCCTCATGGATCAGCGCGTCGTACGAGGGGTCGCGCCATCCGGTGCGGTTGTTGCCGCCGTCCGCGAGGAACAGGTCGAGGAAGGTGTTGGGGTCGTTGTAGTCGCCAATCCAGGAGCTGCGCATCAGGTCGTAGTCCAGCCGCGACATGTTGTTGAGGTACGTCTTCCACTCCAGCGGCCGCAGTTCCATGCGGAGCCCGAGGACGTCATGAAGGGCCGACTGGATCTCGACGGCGATGTGCTCGTGGAGGCGCGACTCGGCATTGTACGAGTACTCGAAGGTTCGGAGCCCGTTGCCGCCCGGGTAGCCGGCCTCGGCCAACAGGCGGCGGGCGGCCTCGGGGTCGCGCCCAAGGCCCATGGGAGGCTGGTAGCCGCCCGTTCCCTGGGGCACGAGATGGGAGGCGGGCGGCTCGCCCATGCGGGTGATCCGCTGGACGATGCGCGTGCGGTCGATGGCCATGGCGATGGCCTTGCGGACGCGCGGGTCGTCGAATGGCTTCCGGGTCGTGTTGAAGCGGATGAAGTAGGCGCCCAGGTAGGTATAGGAATGGAAGTCAGGCCGACGTTGGAGGGCCTCGGCGAGCTCGGACGGGAACATGTCCTTGTCGAGGATGAAGTCCACGTCGCCGACCAGGTACTGGTTGAGGGCGGTATGGGCGGAGTCGCCCGCCAGCACGTCGATGGTGCCGGCACGCACATTGGACGCGTCCCAATAATGCGGGTTGCGTCGCAGGCGTATGCGGTCGTTGACGCGCCACGAGGCCAGCGTGTACGGGCCAGAGCAAGGAAGGCCGGGTTGTAGGATCCAACGGTCGCCGCCGCGCTCGACGGCCTCCCGCGGGATCACGGCGAACACACGCGTCGCGAGCAACTCGAGGAAGAAGGGCGTGGGGTGGCGCAGTCGAACGACGACGGAGCTTCGGGACACCGCATCGACGCCCAGCTTGGAAAGGTCCCGCTCCTTGCCGGTGGAAATCGCCTCGCCGTTCTCCACGTAGAAGTACTGGCTGGCGTAGTCCGCGCCGGTGAGCGGATCGACGGCTCGTCGAAACGACCAAACGACGTCCTCGGCGAGGATGGGACGTCCGTCCGACCATGCCGCGTTGGTGCGGATCTGGAAGGTGTAGCGGAGGCCGTCCGGGGAAAGGCTCCAGGACGCCGCCAGGCCGGGGATGGCGTTGCCGGTCACCGGGTCATAACGGGTCAGGCCCTCGAAGAGGGCCGAGGCAACGCGACCGTCCGCCTGGCCCGTGAGCAGGTGGGGATCGAGCGTCTCGGGCTCGCGGCCGTTGTGAAGGATCAGGTCCGCGCGGGAATCAGGTCGGCAGGAGGGCAGGAGCGCGGCCAACGCCAGGAGGAGGACGGAGGACAACGGGCGCAATGAGGCGAACGAGGCCCAAAAGCGAGACGCCCCGGCCTGGGAGGCCGGGGCGTCTGGGATGCGCGGGAGAGGCTGCATGGGCCTCCAGGCGAGGGGTTCCTCAGGGCTTGGGTGCAGCGGGAGCCGGCGCCGGGGAGGGAGCGGGCGTGGCCGGTGCCGGGGTGCCCGGGGTCACGGGGGCGGCGGCGGCGGGCTTGTCCAGCAAGTCCTTGATCTTGCTGGTCCGGCTCCGGGATTGCTGCGCCGTCATCACGGCGATGATGAAGCACAGGGCGAGGAAGAGGGTGGCGGACCACCGGGTGATGGTGGTGAGGGCCGTGCCGGAGCCGGCGCCGAAGATGGCGGCGGTGGACTCGGCCCCGAAGGCGGCCGTGATGCCGGCCTCCTTCTTGGGGAGCTGCAGGAGGATGAGCAACCCCAGGAACAGGGAGATCACCACGAGGATGAGCGAGAGCAGGTTGATGACGAGTTGCATGGCTGAAGCGTTGGCTAGATCGAGTTGCGAATGATTTCCACGAAGCTCTTCGCCTCCAGGGACGCCCCGCCCACCAGGGCGCCATCGACGTCGGGTTGGCCCATGAGCTCGCAGGCGTTGGAAGGCTTGACGGAGCCGCCGTATTGGATGCGCACGCGGCGGGCAACGGCCTCCCCGTGCATCTGGACGATCACCCCCCGGATGAACGCGTGAACCTCCTGGGCTTGGGCGGACGTGGCCGTCTTCCCCGTGCCAATGGCCCACACGGGCTCGTAGGCGATGACCGTGGCCTCGACCTGGTCGGCGGAAAGGCCGGCGAGCGAGCCGCGGGTTTGGCGACCCACGACCTCCTGGGTGATGCCGGCCTCGCGCTCGGCGAGCGTCTCGCCCACGCAGACGATGGGAATGAGGCTGGCGGCATGGGCGGCAAGGGCCTTGCGGGCGACCAGGGCATCCGATTCCTGCTGGAATTGGCGGCGCTCGCTGTGCCCCAGGATGACGTACCGGGTGGTCAGGTCACGCAGCATGCCCGCGCACACCTCGCCTGTGAAGGCGCCATACCCGTTGTCGCCCATGTTTTGCGCACCCAGGCGGATGACGGAGTCCGACAGCGCCTTGGACACGGCGTCCAGCGCCGTGAAGGCCGGGCACACCACGACATCCACCTCCTTGATGGAACCGAGGTCGCGCTTGAGGTCGGCGACGAGTGCCAGGGACTCAGCAACGGTTTTGTTGCACTTCCAGTTCCCGGCGATGATCAGCTTGCGGTCTTTTTCCATGCCAAAATGAGGGGGGATGCTATCGGCGGGCGCGGAGGGTTCCAAGCATTGGTTTTGGGACGAAAAAGAGTTTGCGTGGCATGGCGTGGTGAGGTTGAACACAGGGGTTCCTTGAAGGGGCCGCGACGTTGAGGCGTGGCCCATGCCAGACTTGGATGGAGTTGCGGGAACCCCGTGAGACCCGGGGACGGTTCCGCCACGGTATCGGGTTACAAACCCCCATGTCGCAAGACGGCCACTGCTGCGGTTCGCCGCAGTGGGAAGGCGGGGGCGAGGATGAGACCCGGAGTCCGGATATCGCGCCAACCAAGCTCGTCGGGGCCGCCCAAGGCGGCCCGCTTCGCCGGCAAAGCGAAGGATGAGGCCAGGCCGTTCCTCGTGTGGGGGACGGCTCGTGAGACGTTTGCTGCCTCCGTTCTCCCCTGCCGGGACGGGGGCTTTTTTGTGCCCGCTTGCGCCATGTGGTGCCAACGGGGCGCGCATCCCCCGGCCCGGACTGGTCTCCGTGCACGCATCGCGTGATGCATCTGGCCGTCACGCATGGGAACGGGAAGACCCTTCATGACAGAAATTGGAACGAGGCCCGCCACGCGCGTCCTGCGCGGGGCGGCCTTGGCGGCGATCACCTATGCCTGCACGTCAGGCATGGCCACACGCGCATGGGCGCAGCATGCGTCGGCCGTGCTCCGGTACGAACCGGGCGCGGGTTATGCGACGGAGTTCGGGACCGGCGCGGGCTACACCAATGCGGCGGCGGCGCTCGGGGAGCCGAGCCGGTTCACCCCCGGGCCCTTCGGCGGCCCCGTGGATCCCTTCAGCCCGCCGTGGCAACCCGACCAAGTCGTTTCCCTCAGCACGGGCAGCATCCTCGAGTTGCAGCTCAATGCCCCCATCCGACGCGACCCGGCCCATCCCTTCGGCATCGACTTCCTGGTCTTCGGCGGCTCCGGGTTTGTCATCGTCAATGGCGACTACTCCGGCGGTGGCATCACGGACGGGTCGTTGTTCGGGCAAGACGGGGCCGTCCTGCGCCTGTCCGTGGCGGACGCGGACGGTCCTTGGCTCACGCTCGACCCGGCCATGGCGCCCGCGTTGGAAGGATTGTTTCCCACGGATGGCGCGGGCGACTTCACCCGCGCCGTGAACCCGGCCCTGAAATCCTCGGACTTCCTGGGCCTTGGCTTGGACGGCATCCGCATGGCCTACGACGGCAGCGGGGGCGGCACCGGCTACTCGCTGGCGTGGGCGCGCGACGCGTCGGGTCAACCCGCCCTCGTGGATTCGGCCACGCGGATCCGTTTCGAGGTGCTGTCCGGCCGGGTCGAGGTGGATGCGGTGGCGGCCGTGCAGGTGGTGCCCGAGCCCGGGCCGACGGCGCTCGGCCTCGGGGCCCTGGCCCTGTTCGCAGCCTGGGGCGGCACCCGTGGCCGCAAGGAGGCTCGTTGAATCCCTGGGCCGACATCGAGGACTCGCCGGGGACCGTGCCCTCGGAGGCCACGTGCGAGCACGACTTCTACCTGCTCGACGACGGCCGCATGGTCTTCACGGAGCGGTACCACCTGCGCCGGGGTTACTGCTGCGGAAGCGGTTGCCGGCATTGCCCCTTCGACGCCGAGGGCCGGCCGCTCGCGCGTTCACACGGGACGATTCCGTCGGGGCGTCCGCCCGCCGGAGGGGCGGCATGATGGGTGGGAGAGCCATCCCGTCCGCAACGCGTGGGCATCGCCCGGCGCGGTCGTGGGCGCCGCACGTCGTGGCGGTGCTCGCGGGGGTCGCCTGCGCCACCGCGACGGCCGAGGGCTTCGTGGAGGAGTTCGACACGGATCCCGGGGCCCGAGGTTGGAGGACCTTGGGCGACGGGGCGGCGTTCCGTTGGAACGTAGGCGGCTGGCTGGACGTGGATTGGGATTCAACGCGGCCGAATGGCTTTTTTGCCCGCGAGCTGCCAGGGCCTGTCACGGAGCGGGACGACTTCGCGTTTGGGTTCGACCTGGTGCTCGACGCGCATGCAGTGGGCGTGGCGCCGGGCAAGCCGGGGACGTTCCAGATGGCCATCGGCTTGGTGCGGCAGGCGGACGTCCTGGACGCGGGGTTCCGACGGGCCGTCTTCCTCGCGTCGCGCAACCTGGTCGAGTGGGCGTGGTTCGGGACGGAGCCCTCCGGGATGATCGCGGCGTCCATCTCGCCCGTTGTGGTGCCCTCGGACGGGCGGTTGCCGTGGGGATACGCGGACAGCTTCGTGGAGCCGGAGACCGGGCTGCGGTACGGGTTCGACCTGACGTACCGGGCGTCGGACCGCACGTTGCGCGTGACGATGAGCCGGGGCGACGCGCCCGTGGTCACGCTGCGACCCGTCGTCTTGGCGGAGGGATTCCTGGGTTTCGAGGTGGATGCGCTGTCGGTGAATGCGTACAGCGACGCAGGCCAGGATCCGCGCTATGCCGGCTCCTTGAGGGCCTCGGCCAAGGTGGACCGCATGCGATGGAGCGGGCCCGGGCCCGTGGTTGGGGGGCTGAGCCTGGAGGCGACGGCGGCGGGTGCCCGGGTGCGGTTCGGGACGCGAAAAGGATGGCGCTACCTGCTGCAAGCGAGCGAGGACCTGCGGACGTGGGCCGTGGCCTCGGATCCGCAGACGGGGGACGGCGGGCCGATGACGATGGAGGACACGGCGGCGTTCGGCGGGCGTTTCTATCGCGTGGAGGCGCGTCGGCCATGAAGCCATGGGCTCGCGAGCGGGGCTTCAGCATGGTGGAGCTGATGGCGACGATCTCGGTCGTGGCGTTGCTGGCGGGCTTGTCGTTGCCGGGTCTTGGACGGGCCCGCCAAGCCGCCGCGAACGCCCGGTGCGTCTCGAACCTCCGGCAATTGGGCCTCGCGGCGCAGCTCTACTGGGACGAGCACGGGGGCCGGGCGTTTGCCGAGCGTCGGGAGCGGCGTGGCGATGGCTGGGTGTACTGGTTTGGCTGGCTTCAAGACGGGGTGGAGGGTGCGCGAGCCTTCGACGCCAGCGCGGGCGCCCTGTGGCCCTACCTGCAGGGGCGCGGCGTCGATGTTTGCCCGTCATTGAACCGGGCCTCGCCGTTGTTCAAGCCCAAGGCACGAGGCGCGGCCCATGGCTACGCCTACAACCTATTGCTCGGTCCCCGAAACGGAGTTGGCGTCAACGTCCATCAGGTGGGCGCGACGTCCTCGTTGGCCGTGCTGGCCGACGCCGGGCAGGTCAACGACTTCCAGCCGCCCGCGTCGCCGGAGCGCCCCATGCTCGAGGAGTTCTACTACTTCGGGACCAACGCCCTCGAGGCCACCGTGCACTTCCGCCACGGCCGCCGCGCGGGCGTGGTCTTCGTCGACGGACACGTGGGCGCTGAGCTTCCCGAGCCGGGCTCCGAGGATGGTCGCCTTGCGCCCCAGGTGCTGGGGCGGTTGGAGGCGGCGAAGGTCCGTCCCTGACCCGGGATGCGGCCTGCGGGCTCCCAGGGATTACCGCGCCAACCGGGCCACGCCCGTTTTGGGGTCGTAATCCATCCGTTGCCCGGCCGGCATCGGAGGCAACCGGGCGAGCAGGCCCGAACGGACCAGTTCCTGCAGGTCTTCAGGCCACCGGTCCTCCGTCGCCCGGAACTGCTGCAATGCCTGCTGGACCTGCGCCAACGAGGCCACGCCCTCCGAATGCTTCTTGGCCTGCCCTTGGACGGCCAAGTAGTCCAACGGCGCCGTCGCCGGGTTTCGTTCCTGGATCGACGAGCCCGGCTTGGTGCCTCCGTCGCCGCACCCCACGCCACTCACCACGGCCAACAGGGCCAGGATTTTTCCGAACCCCCTCCCGAACCTCCACGGATTCATAACCACCCCAGCGTGCCCCCGGCCCCTGTTGCCGGAAAGCCTCCAATCATGCCGGACCCAATCCAAGCCATGCCACGGGAAGGAACGGGCCAGGACGTTCAATCGAGGGCGAACCAACCGGCCCCGGCGAAGACCAACGCCAGCCCCAGGGCGACCCATGCCCACAGCCACGCCGTGCCCGGCCCGCGCCCCTTGCGACGCCCGGGCCGGCCCTCGCCCAACTCGCGGGCCACGAAGTCGTCGTAGTCGAACTCGTCGTCCGGGAGATCCAGGCCGTCGGCATGGGCGGCGTCCGACCATCCATCGCTGGCGGAACTCCCGCAGTGCGGGCACGCACGACGCCCGGCCGGCACGTGCCCGTCGCATGCCGGGCAATCCCCCGGTGGACGAAAGGCAGCCATACGCGCGGGTCACGCCGTCTGGCGAGCCGCCGCCTCGACCGTGTTGGCCAGGAGCATGGCGATGGTCATCGGCCCCACGCCTCCCGGGTTGGGCGTGATGCGTCCCGCGACCGGCCGCACCGCGTCGAAGTCCACGTCCCCCACGAGCAGGGTCGCCCCACGCTTCGCAGGGTCCGGGATGCGGTTGACGCCCACGTCGATCACGGTGGCGCCCGGCTTGACCATGTCGGCCTTGACGAACCGCGGGACGCCCATGGCGGCAATCAGGATGTCCGCCCGGCGACAGTGCGCGGCCACGTCGCGGGTCCCGCTATGGCAGACCGTCACCGTGGCGTTCGCATGCCGGCCCTTCTGCAACAAGATCGATGCCATGGGCTTGCCCACGATGTTGCCGCGGCCCAGGACGACGACCTCGGCCCCGTCCAACGGGATGCTGGATCGAATGAGAAGCTGGTGAACGCCGGCAGGGGTGCACGGGATGAACCCACCCTCGTCGCCCAACAGGAGCCGGCCCACGTTCAAGGGGTGGAATCCGTCCACGTCCTTGCGGGGATCGACGGCGGCGTAGATCACGGCTGGGTCGATGTGCCGCGGGAGCGGTGCCTGGACCAGCACGCCGTGCCATGACGGATCCGCGTTGAGCCGCGCCATGAGCGCGAGCAGTTCACCCTCGGTGGTCGCTGCCGGCAGCACGACGGTCTCGGACCGAATCCCCAGCTCGCGCGCCTTGCGTTCCTTCATCCCGACATAGACCTGCGACGCGGGGTCCTCGCCCACGCGGACGAAGACGATCCCGGGCTGGACGCCCCGCCGGAGGAGATCCTGCGCGCGACGCGATGTTTCGGAGTGGACGTCGGCGGCGATGGCGCGGCCGTCGATAATGGGGGACATCGGGGGCATGCTGGAACGAAGGGCGATCGAAGGCGAGCAAACGCCTACTTGGCGCCGGCACCGGTGAACACGGCGGGAATGGTCCGGAGGAGGATCTTGATGTCGAGCCACAGCGACCAGTTGTCGATGTACTCGAGGTCCAGTCGAACCCACTCCTTGAAGTCCTTGACGTCATTGCGCCCACTGACTTGCCAGAGGCAGGTGAGGCCAGGCGGCACGGAAAGGCGGCGCCGATGCGCCAAGTCGTCAAAGCGCGCCACCTCGTCCACGGGCAAGGGGCGCGGGCCCACGAGGGACATCTCCCCGCGAACGACATTGAGCAACTGCGGCAGCTCGTCGATGGACCACTTGCGGAGGAACCTCCCCACCCGCGTGACGCGCGGATCGTTGGTGACCTTGAAGACGGGTCCGCTCATCTCGTTCAACGCGGCCAGCTCCTGCTTCAGTTGCTCGGCGTTCGTCACCATGGAGCGAAACTTGAACATCGTGAACGGACGCCCGTTCAGGCCCGCTCGTTGCTGGCGGAACAGGATGGGGCCCTTGGATGAAAGCCGGACCGCCAGGGCCGCCGCGACCATGACCGGCGACAAGGCCAGCAGCAGCGCGCAACCGCCCACGAAATCAATGACCCCCTTCGCCAACGCCTGCCATGAGGCGTCCGGGCCCGACCGAAACACCAGCATCGGGTGACCATGAATGTCATCGATCGTTGTCTGGGAAATGCGCGTCTGGAAGAAGTCCGCCAGCAACCAAACCTCCACGCCCTCCAGCTCGCACAGGTGGATCGTCGCCTCGATCTGCCCAAACATCGAATGCCGCGGGGCCACCAACACCGCGTTGGCCGAGTGCGAGTGAATCCGGTCCGCCAACTCCTTGAGCGACGTCTCGTTCAGGTCCACCCGGTCCATGACCTCGACGTCCTCCAACCCCCGAAGGCCCAGCAAACCCTCCAGTCGCCCCGCGTCCTCACGGCTGCCCACCAAGATCACCCGCCTGCGGAGCGAATCCTTGCGACCGACGCCGCGGCTCCAGACGCCCACGAGCCCCTCCTTGCACCACATCAGGCCGGCGGCCACCGGCACGTACAACGCGAAGATCAGCCGCGCGCCCTCCGTCTTGCGAAAGAACAGGACGAGGATCGCCGCCAACGCGATGTAGGCGGACGTGCGGAGCAAGATCCACAGGGCCTTCCTCTGCGACCCCAGCACACCCCGCTGGTAATACCCCTGCGTCTCCAACAACGGGGGTGCCAACGGGGCCACCACCAGCAACAGCCACGCGTACTCGGAGAACGGCCGGATGATGCGCTCGGGATCGAAGAACTCCAGCGACCGCAGGCCGTGCGTCAGCCAGAAGGCAAAGCCGAACAGGAACGCGTCAACGATCTTGCCGACCTTCGTGTAAACGTGGCGCTTGCGCCCAAACATGCTCGTTCCTTTCCGACGGGGGCCGCCCCGAACCCCGAAGATTGAGGGCCGCAGGATTCAGGGCGCGCTTCCGGCGGTCAACTGGAAGTCTCCAATGGATGCCTGGATGAGCGACACGATCGCCTCGTAGGTCGCCTCCTCCTCGCCCGGGTTGCAGTCGGCAAAATACGCCACATAGGCCCATCGTTGCAGCACCTGCCCGAGCAGGAGGTCACGGATCAACCACCATTGCCGCTCCAGGTGGCTGTTCGTCAATTGCCCGTCCGCCACGAACCAAAACACGTAGATGCCCGATCGCTCGGCCGGTCGGCCCCCGGACATCCCCGTGAAGCGCATGTCATAGCGCTGCACCGGCAGCGGGTACGGCCGCGGTTGCCGCACCTCCACGGTCATCGCCCGCTTCGTCCGAATGTTCCAACCCTGGCCCGTCAGGCAGTACTCCGGACGGTGAATGCTGGTCCGGTCCGTCCCCATCAACACGACCGACGCCTGGATCCTCGGCTTGCCCGACCTCGGCTCGTAAATGCGGCGCCCGTAGGACGTGTCCGGCGGCAGGTAGTCCAACTCCAGCCTCGGGATCGCCTCCACGCTCGTCGCGTACCCGTCCACACGCACCGGCAACGCCACCGAGTTCGTCCGGGCCACCCGCGACTCCTCGTCCAACACGGGCAGGTTGGTGACCTTTACCCCGGGCTTCCCCAGCCGCACGGAGGTCCTCAAGTGCTGAAGCCCGAACGCCCCGACGCCCACCACCACCAGCGCCGCGACAAACCAAGCATGCGAAGAACGTTTCATGGGATGGATGCCCCTCCTTGAGCGCCGTCCGCCACCCCCGGTGCCCCCGAAGCCCCCACGCCGGCCGGTGCCTCCTCGTCGGGTTCCCGAAGCAACCGTCCGATGCTGAAAACCCCGGCCAACGCCACGGCGAACGTGATGAAGCCGGCCTTCGTCTCGACCTTGCTCGCCGCCTCCTGCCCCCACACGTCCGCCACCCCAAACGTCACAATCAATCGAACCACGTTGCCCAGCAGCGCCAACGGCACAGAGCACAACACCAACAGCACCCTCCGCCCCGTGCCACGCAGGTTCAACCAAGCGAACACCACCGTTAGCAACGTGACGATCGTCAGGCTCCGGATCCCCGAGCACGCCGGGGCCACGTCGAACAAGAACCCCGCCCGCCCCGCCCCGCCCCCGGGCCGCGGCGGCACCGCCGCAAATTCAACCGACGTCCCCACGCGCGTCAGGCGAATGCTCAGCAGCCCCTTGCAAATCACCGTCGAGACCCACGTGGACAACAGCCGAAGCCGGAAGGTCAGGCCGTCGAGGTAGGCCGAGATGGGGATGGAAAATGCCAATAGGAAGTAGGGGAAGAACACCGCCTTGAGCCAGCCCGGTCCCCAGGCCAATCCCATGATGCCGTAAAGCCCCACCAGGAACGCCACGATGGACACCCGGGTCTGCTGCACCAGGAAGCCCATCGCGTGCATCACCACCGCCAGCACGATCAACGCCAGCCCCGGCGGCCACGTCCGCGCCGACACCGCCATCAACTCACGCCGCCGCACCACCAACAGCACCAGCACCAACCACGGCACGTAACGACCAAACGCATCGTCCGAGTCCGTCCGCTCCGCGTTCGCATGCAGGGCCTCCAGCCACCCAAACACCGACGGAGTGTCCACGTAGCCGAGGACGGAGTTGCCGAGGAAGTGAAACAAGGCAACCCACGCGGCGGCGACGGCCACAAATCCCGCCTTGTTGGGCAGGCCCGACCACAATTGTCTCAGCTCGCTTAGCATCCCGATCCGGCCTTCATCCTCCGCAGTCGTCGCGGACATGTCGAGCCGCGCGAGCCCCCGCCACGCTAACGCGGCCGCTGCACGCCATTCGTCCAGTTCTTGTGCCACGTGAGCGACCACAGGCCCTCGTTGCGCACCAACTCCGCATGGCCGTCGGTAAACACCACGTTGATGGACGCCGGGAGCGGCCCCGACGCCGGCAACGACTTCGGCACGCCGGTGAGGCCCGATCCGTGCCGTGCAAGGACGATGCGCGCCATGCCGGCGTTCAACCCGGCGTCGCCCTCGCGGAGGTTGGACGCCGGGCGATCCCGCTCCTGCGGCCATGCGTCCACCCACATGCTGTCGCAAAACACCGGCGTCGTCGTGGGAGCCACGATGTCGGCCTCCGCCCGAAACGCGTTCGCCACCTTCGGGAACAGGCCGGAGCCATCGGGCCAGTCCCCGGCGTACATCCAGCCATTCAGCGCGTAGCTCCCCGTCCAACGCGGCTCCTTGGACCCGGGCCGCGTCTCCGTCCCCCAGACCCACGACGTGTTGGCGGAACCCGCGGGCTTCTTGGCGTTGTACGGCGCGACGGGGCAAAGCCGCACCGCATCCACGGCCGAGTACAACTTGACGAGCCCGCGCATCCACAGGTCTCCGCTCAGGGTGTAGGGCAGGATCCTCCCCGTGTCGTTCACGTACATGAAGTTGGCGAGCCCCAGCTGCTTCAAGTTGCTCCCGCACTTCATCGACATCGCCTTGGCCTTCGCACGACCCAAGGCCGGCAGCAACATGCCCGCCAAGATCGCGATGATCGCGATGACCACCAGCAACTCGATCAAGGTGAAGCCCCGGCCAGCAGTGGACGGGACGGGGGCGCGGCGGGGGAAAACGGGACCGGGAACCATGCCCCTTGCTAGGCAGTTGCCCCGGATGGAACAAGGAAATTGTCGGGCACGCAGCACCTGCGGGGCCAGCACGACCGACCCAACGGGATCGCTTCGTCCAAGACCCGCCGCTTGAATCCCCGCCCGGCTCGTCGCCATGCTGCCCCCACGGATGAACGACGTCCTCCAACTCGATGAACTCCTCGACTCCCGGCTCGACCAAGGCCGACGCCCCGTCGAGCCGTGCACCGTGGTCATCTTCGGCGCCTCCGGCGACCTCACCCTGCGCAAGCTGATCCCCGCCCTCTATCACCTCCGGCTCGAGGGCTTGATGCCGCAACCCTTCCGCATCATCGGCTTCGCGCGTCGCGACAAGTCCGACGACGCATGGAGGTCCGAGCTTCGGGAGGCCCTGGGCCGGTTCTCGCGCACCCAACCCGTCAAGGACGACGTCTGGGCCGACTTCGCCTCCAACATCCACTATTGCCAGGCTGACATCGCGGACCCCGCCGGATACGTGCGGCTGAAGGCGATGCTTGACGGGTTCCCGGACGAGCGACTGCGCTCCAACCTCCTCTTCTACCTCGCCACAAACCCCAGCCAATTCTCCGAGATCACCGCCCACCTCGGCCGCGCCGGATTGCTCCACAAAAAGGAAATGGGCATCACCCCGGAACGCATCGTCGTCGAGAAGCCCTTCGGACACGACCTCGCCAGCGCCCAGCAACTCAATAGCGACCTCACCCGTTACGCCCACGAGAAGCAGATCTTCCGCATCGACCACTACCTCGGGAAGGAAACCGTCCAGAACATCCTCACCTTCCGGTTCAGCAACGGCATCTTCGAGCGGCTCTGGAACCGCGAGGCCATCGACCACGTCCAGATCACCGTCGCCGAGAAGCTCGGCGTCGGGGCTCGCGGCGGCTACTACGAGGAGGCCGGTGCCCTGCGCGACATGGTCCAAAACCACGTCCTGCAAGTCCTCGCCCTCGTCGGCATGGAACCCCCCGTCTCCCTCGAGGCCGAGTCTGTCCGGGACGAGAAGGTCAAGCTCCTGCGCTCCATCCGCCCCATGTCCCGCGAGACCGTCGCCCAAAACGTCGTGCGCGGTCAGTACTTCGCAGGCGAGGTCGATGGCGAGCCGCGCCCCGCGTACCGCTCCGAACCCAAGGTCACCCCCAACTCCAACGTCGAGACCTTCGTCGCCATGCGCCTCTTCATCGACAACTGGCGTTGGTCCGGCGTCCCGTTCTACCTCCGCACCGGCAAGAACCTCCCCCTCTCCGCTTCCGAGGTCCGCGTCCAGTTCCGGCCTGCCCCCAACGTCCTCTTCAACGCCCACCGCGACATCCGGCTCGACGCCAATTCCCTCACCCTCCGTCTCCAGCCCAACGAGGGCATGACCCTCCGCTTCAACGGCAAGGTCCCCGGCGGCGGCACCTCCCTCAGGCCCGTCCGCATGAACTTCTCCTACGACTCCGAGTTCGGGGCCTACACCCCCGAGGCCTACGAACGCCTCCTCCTCGAAGCTATGGCCGGCGACGCCACCCTCTTCATCCGACGCGACGAGGTCGAGACCGCCTGGGGCATCGTGGACGCCATCCGCCAGGCATGGGTCGGCAAACCCCTCACCAACCGCGAGTTCTACGGTGCCGGCACCTGGGGGCCCTTCGCCGCCGACGACCTCCTCGCCAACGACCACCGCGAATGGCGCAACCCCCAGCGCACCAAGTAACCCCCACACGCCAGGCGAACCCGCCATGCCCCCCACGCCTCTCGCCGGCCTCACCGTCCTCGTCGTCGAGGACGAACCCCTCCTCCGACGTCACATCGCCGCCACGCTCGAACGCCTCGGGGCCGATGTCTCCGCCGCCGACTCCCTCGCGGCCGCTCGACGCCACGCCGCGCAGTCCGGCTTCGACTTTGTCCTCCTCGACGTCCACCTCCCCGACGGCCTCGGGACCGACCTGCTCAAGGAAAAGGCCTTCGGAAACCACGCCGGCGTCGTTGTCATGACCGCCGAGGGAGGCATCCAAGGAGCCGTCGAAGCCATGAAGCTCGGGGCCCTCGATTACCTCCCGAAGCCCTTCGAGCCCGAGGCCCTCGCCCTCGCCCTCGCACGGGGCCGTCGCTCACGCCAAGCCGCCCGGGCCGAGGAACATCGCCAGGCCGCCCTCTCGCCCGACCTCAACTTCTTCTTCGGCGACGTCCTCCGCCCGTTGCAGGCCCAACTCGACCGCATCCTCCTCGCCGACCGCCGCATCGAGACTGGCTTGCCCCCCGTCCTCCTCCTCGGCGAAACCGGCACCGGCAAGACCACCCTCGCCCGTTGGCTCCACCAAAAGGGACCGCGCGCCGCAGGGCCCTTCATCGAGGCCAATTGCTCCGCCATCCCCGACTCCCTCGCGGAGTCGGAGTTGTTCGGGCATGAAAAGGGGTCGTTCACCGACGCCCGATCCGCGCGCCTCGGCCTCTTCGAGGCGGCCGCCGGAGGCACGCTGCTCCTCGACGAAATCAACTCCCTCCCCCACGCCCTCCAGGGAAAGCTCCTCACCGCCATCGAGGAACGCCGCATCCGCCGCGTCGGCGGCAATCACCAAATCCCCGTCGATGTCCGCGTCATCGCCGCCTCCAACCAAGACCTTCGCCACGAGGTCACCCGAGGACGCTTCCGGGAGGACCTCTACCATCGCCTCGACCTGTATCGCGTCGCCATCCCGCCCCTGCGCGAACGCGGCGAGGATGTCCTCCGGTTGGCCCAACACCTCATCCAGCGCATCGGGCAACGCCAACGCCTCCCCCCACGCCCCATCTCCGCCACCGGTCGCCGCCGCCTCCTTCATTACGCCTGGCCCGGCAACGTCCGAGAACTCGCCCACGAGATCGAACGCGCCCTCGTCTTCGAGGACGCGCCCGAGCTCGAGTTCACCACGCTCATCGGGTCCTCCCCGGCCCCGAACCCACCCCTTGACGGTGCCTCGCCCGGCTCGCCGCCCGTCCAAGGACCGGACTGGCTCGTTGCCTCCTACCGGTTCCCCGACGCCGGGTTTTCGCTGGAGGACGCCATCCTGCGCCTCGTGCACCTCGCCCTCGCGCAAACCCAGAACAACGTCTCCAAGGCCGCGCGCATGCTCGGCGTCTCCCGCGACTACCTGCGCTACCGCCTCGCGCAGCCCAAGCCCGACCCCAAGGCCGACGCGGCTCGGGAATCAACGGACGCCATCCAACCCTGACCCCACCGCCCCGGACCTGCGGAACCCCGCGACATCGTCCAGCCGACACGACCGAGCCCACGGCCACGGCCACGTCATGGGTGCCAGCCCCCAATGCATCGGGTGACTGCGGGCATTCCCCACCCAACCCGCGTGGTCCAACGCCACCCCGACGTCTCGACGCACGGGTCGGCCAACCCCGATCCGTTGAAAAAAACCTCGTTTTTTCGGCGTATTTCAAGCGCCCTGACCCGGGATGCCTCCCTTGGCATCCGGGCTGCTGATGGAAATCCAGACCCGTCGGAAGGCTCGCAAGAGCAAGCCTCAACACGGGAAATGTCAGCCAGTTAGAAAGGTTCATCATGAAGCTGTTCCGTCACCTCGCCATCCTCGCCTCCACGGCAGTGGCCCTCGCCACCCTCGCCGGCGATCCCCCCACCCCGCCCTCCAAGCCCGACGACTCCCGCCCGGGTCGGCCCGCCGGCCCTGGCCGCCCCGGGATGGACATCCCCCGCATCGGCATCCCCAAGGGCGTCGAATTGCCCGAGGACGTGAAGAAGCTCGTCACCCAATACCAGGACGCCGCCAAGAAGTTCGCCGACGAGCAAAAGGCGCTCATCTCCCAACTCCGCGGCGCCACCGAGGAGGACAAGGCCAAGCTCAAGGAGCAGCTCAAGTCCAATCGCGACAAGTTCCTCGAGGACACCAAGCAACTCCGCGCCGACATCCGCGAGCAGGTCCGTGACCTCCGCGCCAAGCTCAAGGAAAACGGCGGGGCCATCGATGGCGGCGCCGAGGGCAAGGGCAAGGGCCGCAACTAACCCTCTTCAACGGGCTCACGCGCCGACGTCCAGGCATCCTGGGCGTCGGCTTTTTTATGGTCGGCTTCCCACGCCCTCCCGCCCGAGGCTTGACCCCATGACCGTTGTGCCGCCCGGCCCGGCCCGCGCCACGCCATGACTTCCGCCGCCAACAACGCCCCCGCCTCACCGCGTCGTTCCATCGGGGCGCCGTGGCGAACGGGTTCGCAGGCCGCGGCGCGCATCCTCGCCATCATGGCGGCCGCGCGCATCGCGGCCGGTCCACCCGAGCTGCCGGGCGTCCATCCACAACCCGACGTCGGCCTCTTCTGGGACAGCCTCCTCACCCTCCGCACGGCCGGAGGGCAGAAGCAGAACGCCATCTTGTCCGCCTTCAATCCGCAAGACACCCCCCTGCTCGTCGCCGGCATCGAATACTTCGTCTCGCGTCTCCCCGTCGATGGACACGGCTTCACCTTGTTCGTCTCGGGCGACGAACGCCGCTACCTGAACCCCGTCGAGGTCTCCCCCACCACCGCCGTCGTGCGGGGCGAGCGCACCGTCCTTTCCCAAGCATCCTACAAGTGGTACGGCCGCACGTGGGTGCCTTCCATGGCCTTGACCTACCTCCATGCCGAGCAGGCCTTCGACGCGACCGAGATCGCCAGCGACCCGGGCTTCGTCCGCGCCATCGGCGACAGCATCATGCTTGCCCCGGCCCTGCGGTATCGATTCCCGGCCCACCTGTATGTCGAGGCCGGCCTCCCCGTGAACCGCCAGCTCTTCCAAGCCCCGGTTTCCAGCCATTGGGAGTACGGCCCCAAGGCACTCGTCGGCCTCGCCTACGGCACCAACTCGTCCGTGGAAATCTCCTTCCAAGACACGTCCCGCCCCTTCGATACCCGCCTCCAAACGGATCCGCTCGGCCAACCGCTGACGGGCACCCTCCTGACCACCCACGACCAGCGATACGAGGTCGCCTGGCGTCATACGTGGGATGCGCCCCATCGCTTCCAGACCACCCTCCGAGGCTTCCATGTGGCTCGCGCCGACAACGGCGCCGGCTACTCGGACTACACCCGTCGCGGCGTCGCGGTCGGCACCCGCTTCGACCTCGGACCCTGGGCGCTTCGTTCCCAAGCTCGTTGGTCCACCTACGACTTCGCGCGCCAGATCATCTCCGTCTTTGAGCCGATCCCGCGCACCCGCGTCGAGACGGATGTCGAGGCCCGAATCGAATACCGTTGGACCCCACGGGTTCGCACTTACGTGGAGTACTTTCACGAACGACAGGACTCGAACGTCCCCGCCGACCGCTACCGATCCCACACGTGGCTTGGCGGCATGGAAATGGACTTCTAGCCCCCGTCCTCAGCACCCATGCAACCCCACGGCACCCCGGACAACCGCCGCCGCCTCCACCCCGGCACCACCGTCATCCTCGCGGCCCTCCTCCTCCTCGCCGTCGCCATCGCTGCGGTCTTGCTCCCATTCCGCCAGCAACTCCGCCAGCAACTCGCCCACCGCGACGCCTCGGTGCTCGCAGCTCTCGTCCAACAACGCCTGTCCGAACCCCGTCCCGGACAAGCCGAGGATCCCCTGGCCGCCGTCCTCGACGCCTCCGTCGTCCCCGAATTGCCCGGGCTCCTCGAACTCCATCTCTTCAGCCCCGAGGGCCGCCCCTTCGTCACCCTCCTCGGTGCCGCCGAATCCCGGCCCGGCCATTCACCATGGTCCGGCGCCGACAACATCCCGTCCTCCCCGAGCCCGAGGTTCCTCCAGGGCCCACCCCCTCGCATGGACCTTTGGCTTCCTCTTCGGCCCAACGGCCAATCCGAGATCCTCGGGATTGCCTACCTCGCCTTCGACGCGTCCAGCCTGGCATCCGAATTCGAGATCCTCGATCGCCGCCTTGCCCGTCGCGGAGGGTTCGCCTTCCTGCTCGTGGGTTCTCTCCTCGCCGCCGCCCTTGCTCTCGCGTTCCAACGCCTCGAGGCCGCCAATCGCAAACTCGCCGCGCGCTCCCACGAACTCGAGGCCGCCAACCGCGAACTCTCCCTCGCCGCCCGCACCTCCGCCATCGGAGCCGTCGCCTCCCACCTCGTCCACGGACTCCGAAACCCCCTCGCCGCACTCCAGCACGCCGTCGCGTCCGGCACCCACCCCGCCGAGGCCGCCGACCCCGCCCGCCGCATGCGCTCCATGATCGACGACGTCGTCCGCGTCCTCCGCGATGAGCAAGGCATCGACGGCTTTGAGATTCCCATGGACGAAATCCTCGCCGAGGCCGCGCGCAAGGCCCGCCTCCAGGCACCCGAGGCCGCCTCGATCCAATGGAACCTCGAAGCCAAGCCCGGCCCGGCCCTCGACAACCGCGCCGCCAACCTCTGCCTGCTCATCCTCGAAAACCTGTGCGTCAACGCAGCCCAAGCCCTCCATGGCCGCGGACGCATCGCCCTCGCCGCCTCCCCCACCCCCGACCATGGATGGCGCATCAACGTCGAGGACAACGGTCCCGGCCTCCCCGAGGACGCCCGGCAACGGCTCTTCATCCCCCAAGCCTCCTCCAAGTCCGGCGGCTCCGGCCTCGGCCTCGCCTTGAGCCGACACCTCGCACGTCAACTCGGCGGCGACCTTCTCCTGGAAGATTCACGCCCGGGACTCACCCGGTTCGTCCTCGCCCTCCCGCCGCCTCGCAGCCCAGCCACCCACCACCCATCGCTCAATTGACGCCCCGACGTTCCACCGTAGGGTGCCCCCCGTTCATGGAACACGACGCCTCGTCCGCTACGCCCCCTTC
This sequence comes from uncultured Verrucomicrobiota bacterium, assembly GCA_903880005.1. GTDB lineage: Bacteria > Verrucomicrobiota > Verrucomicrobiia > Limisphaerales > UBA9464 > UBA6176. The sequence goes on from CAIRNV010000291.1 coordinate 76,383, forward strand.
ATCCCCGGAGTTCCTCGCCCTCAAGGACTTCCGCCCTTCAGGCCGCGGGCCATGGAACCATGTCCCGGACTCCGATTGGAACGACTGGCGCTGGCAAATGAAGAACCGCGTCACCTCCGTCGAGCAACTCGATCGCCTCCTCCCAAGCCTCGCCCCGGCTGAACGCGCCGGGGCCATCCTCGCCGGCCAATCCAAGCTCGCCCTCGGCATCACCCCGCATTTCTTCTCCCTCATTGATCCGGCCGACCCCCACTGCCCCATCCGTTGGCAGGTCGTCCCACGCCTCGATGAAACCCACCGTGCCCCATGGGAGATGTCCGACCCCTGCGGCGAGGACTCGCATTCGCCCGTCCCGGGCCTGGTCCATCGTTACCCCGACCGCGTCCTCTTCCTGGTAACTGATCGCTGCGCTTCCTACTGCCGGTACTGCACCCGGTCGCGCCTTGTCAGCAACGCCAGCGGCTACGACTTCCACCCGGAATTCGATCGCCAGATCCAATACATCGCCTCCAACCCCTCCATCCGCGACGTCCTCCTCAGCGGGGGCGATCCCCTCCTCCTCTCCGACGACAAGCTCGCCGAGCTGCTCGGACGACTCCGCGCCATCCCCCACGTCGAGTTCGTCCGCATTGGCTCCCGCGTCCCCGTCTTCCTCCCCCAACGCATCACGGCCGCCCTGTGCGAAACCCTCCGCAAGTTCCATCCCCTCTTCATCTCCATCCACGCCAATCACCCGCGTGAACTCACCACCGAGGTCCGCGACGCCCTCGGTCGCCTCGCCGACGCCGGCATCCCCCTGGGCAACCAGTCCGTCCTTCTTCGCCACGTCAACGACTCCCCAGAGGTCATGCGCGCCCTCGTCCATAAGCTCCTCCTCTGCCGCGTCCGGCCCTACTACCTGTACCAATGCGACCTCATTGCGGGGAGCGCCCACCTCCGGGCCAGCGTCGAGCAAGGACTCCAAATCATGGAATCCCTCCGCGGCCACACCACCGGCTATGCCGTGCCCCAATACGTCATCGACGCCCCGGGCGGCGGCGGCAAAATCCCCGTCAATCCCCCCTACACGCTCGCCCGCCAACCCGGCCGAATCCTCGTCCGCAATTTCGAGGGTCGCGTCTTCGAGTATCCCGACGGCGATAACCCGCGCTTTGCCCAACCGGTCCAGGACACCCCCCGCCCGTCCTTCGACCGGGATTAAGGGACGGGCTTCGTGCATTGCGGCACAGGACCAAGCATCGACGAGGATCTGGCCAAGGGAGCCCCAACCTTCACGACCGACCCCATCCAATCGATTTGGCTAATCTCTCCGAACTGCCCATGCCCAACGCCCGCGCATCCCTTGCCTTGGTCGCGCTCGCATGCATCGCCGCCGCCAGGGCGGCCCAGACAACGCCCGAAACACCGCCCACCGAACCCCCGCCCCCTCCCCGCTCGTCCGTAGCCAAGGCCCGGTCCGGCGTCACCCGCCCCTTCGGCAATGGCACGATCACCCGCCGGTCCGATGCCACCACCTCCACCACCCGGCCCTTCGGCGGCGGATCCATCACCCGCGAGCACCCCGCAAAAGGCAAGCCCCTCAGCGCCTCCACCCGGCCCTTCGGAACCGGCACGATCACGCGCTGGTCCGACGGGACCACCACTCAAACGCGTCCGTTTGGCAACGGAACCGTCATCACCCAATCCAAGCCCGGCCAACAAACCGTCCGGGGACAATCGCGCCCTTATGGAACAGGCTCCATCACCACATGGAGCGACGGGTCCCGAAGCACGACGCGTCCCTTTGGCCAGGGCGTCCTTCAGCAGGACCAGCCACCCAAGAAACCCTGACGTCATCGCAGCTTAACGGGCACGGATCAGGGAGGGGGGGCGGCACCCATGCGCGGGATGGCGAGCGAAGCACGAGGCTTTAGCTGAAGGGGCCAGCAAGCACGACCGACCTCATTGAATCGTCCCGGCCCAACCTTGGAGGAAGCCCAAGTCCTGCGGTTGCACTTTCAGGCCGTTCCCCGCAGGCTGCCCGCGACTTTTGGAACGAAGAAATGAAACCTGTCTTGAGCATCCCTTCCGGCGGGGCGCTGGATTTCCTGTCCCTCGGCGCCCTCGTGCATCGACTCGACCCCGGCATCATTCCGTTTCGCAAGGCCACCGAGTGCAAAATCCACGTCAGCGGCGGTGAGTTTAATTGCGCGGCCAACCTCCAGGATTGCTTCCGCCTCAATACCGGCATCGCCACCGCGATGGCGGATTACCCCATCGGCGACCTCATCGCCGAGCGCGTGCGTGCCATGGGCGTGAAACCCTTCTACAAGCGGTTCAAGCATAACGGCGTCAACGGCCCCAACATGGCCACCGTCTATAGCGACCAAGGGCTCGGGGTGCGCGCCCCCGTCGTCTTCTACAACCGGAGCAACGAGGCCGCCGCCCAGCTCAAGCCCGGCGACTTCAACTGGAGCGAAATCTTCGGTGCAGGCGTCCGTTGGTTCCATAGCGGCGGCATCTTCGCCGCGCTCTCCCAAACCACCGGCGACCTCATCATCGAGGCCATGAAGGCCGCCAAGGCGGCCGGCGCGGTCACCTCCTTCGACCTCAATTACCGCGAGAAGCTCTGGAACATCTGGGGTGGCCAGGAAAAGGCCTTGTCGGTCATGAAGCGCATCGTCGAGCACGTGGACGTCCTCGTGGGCAACGAGGAGGACTTGCAAAAGGGCCTCGGCTTGAAGGGCCCCGATGTCCACGCCGCGTCCAAGCTCGACCCGTCCGTCTTCGTCGCCATGATGGACGACGTCGTCAGGAGCTTCCCCCAGGTCAAGGTCGTCGCCACCACCCTCCGCGAGGTCCATTCCACCAACCGACATAGCTGGGGCGCCGTCGCATGGATGGACGGCCAGACCTACCAAGCGCCCACCTGCGAACTGGACGTGCACGACCGCGTTGGGGGAGGCGACGGGTTTGCCTCGGGCCTGTTCTACGGCCTGCTGGCAGGCGAGCCGCCTAAGGAATGCGTGAAGCTAGGATGGGCCCACGGGGCTTTGCTCACCACGTTCCCCGGCGACACCACCATGGCCACCCTCGAGCAAGTCAAGGCCTTCGCCCAAGGCGGATCGGCTCGAATCCAAAGGTGACCTAAGCCGGAACGATGCTGTTGGGAGGGAAGTGATTGCGAAGCAGATGCTTCCGCAAGCCGAGGAGTGAGCGAGGCGCGGGCCGGCACGAGGCCCGTAACGAGCGAAGGACGAAGGATTTGCGCAAGCAGATCGAGCAAGCACGACCGATCCAACTGAATCGTCCCGGCTAAGCCGGGAGGCTTTAACCTGAAACCGGCAGTGGGTGTGGGGATCCGTCAGGCCCTCAGGTCGAGCCAAAGGCTTGGCTCATGCTGTAGGCCGCGTGCCCTCACGCGGCGGCAAGGATGCCGCACCACCGGGCGTCCCTGGGGAGGAGTGGCGGCGGCATCCTGCCGCTGGTGCATGCTGGGCAAGCGGCTGGAAGCCGCTTCCACCTTACCTTGGCCTTTATGGAAGGGGGCAGTAGGCCGGGTTCCCCCACCCGGCGGACGGAGCTGCTGAACCCCTACCGGTTAGGCTGCCTCTGACCGGCCACAGCCGCAGGGCTCGGGGGGGCGTCACGCAAGCTCGGCAGACGCAGCCCTATTTGGGCAACGACTCGACCAAGGCCTTGATCTCGGCGGCAGGCAACTTGAGCAAGGCCTCCTTGATCTGGGCCGGTGTCATGGACGCCGAGGCACCCGCGGCCGCCCCTCCACCCTTCACGGGCACCGCCTCCAACTCCGCAGCGGCATAGGCATCGGCCTTTGCGGCCGTCTCCTTGCGAATGGCCGCAACCTCCGTCGCCGTGACCGCCGAGGCCTTGTTGCCCCAGCTATTGCGAATGTACGTGAGAACGTCCGCAATCTGCCCGTCGTCCAAGCTGTCCTTGAACGCGTTCATTTGGTTGTTGTAGTCGGCACCCTTCACCTTCACGGGTCCCGCAAGGCCATTGAGCACAATGCGCGCAATGCGGTTGGGCCCCTCCGCCAACACCCACTCCGAACCCGCCAAGGGCGGAAATTGGTTCGGCAATCCATTGCCGTCGGCCTGGTGACACGGCTGGCAATACGTCGTGAAAACAATCGCCCCAGCCTTGGCCTGCTTGGCCACCGGATCCTCCGCGCCGCCACCCCCCTCGACGGGCGGCGGCACCGGGTTGATTTGCGTCTCCGAAAATTCGTCAGCCCTGAAGCCTCCCGAGAAATGCGTCAGGTAGCTGCCCGCCCAAAACACCAGGACGCCGATGAAGACCACCAGCCAAAGGTTCAATGGCTCCCGCCCCTCGATCGGCTCGGGCCGCTCGCGCAACACCGCCGCGTGCAACTCAACCACGTCGGTCGCCTCGCCCCGATCCAATCCAGGACCGCCGCCCGATGCGGTAATGTGCCTGTCAGCGCTCATTTGGAAGCAGGAGTATTAGTGGCCGTGGCCGAGGACTTGGCGTCATCGGACTCGCCCTTGCGGGGCAACGGCGCCTCGGGCAACGGCGAGCTGGTCTTAAGGCTTCGCAGGTAGGCCACCAGTTGCTTGGCCGCCGCCGTCGGCACCACCTCGAAACCCGCCGGAGCCGCATGCTCGCCCGACAGCTTCAAGGCGTCCGCCGACGGCCCGCGCGCGCCAACCGGCCGAACCTCAAACAAGAATGGATACGGCGGCATCACGCTGCCCTTCGACGTGATCTGGGGATTGTACAAGTGCGACAGATGCCACTCAACGCTGGGCTGCCGCTCCCCGATGTTCGTCAGGTCCGGCCCCGTCCGCGATGTCCCCAGCATCACCGGCTTGTCGTAAATGTAGTCACGGCTCACTGTTCGACGCTTGCCCCAGCCCCTTTCGATGTCCGATCCAAATCCCTCCGGACGCACCTGCTGGCTGTGGCAATAGACGCAGCCCAAGGACCGGTAAATCTCGGCACCCTGCTGGGCCTCGCCCGGCCGTGCCTGCGGATACACCACCACCACGCCCGCCGCGTTCGTGCTGGTGTCGGGGGTCAAGCCGCCCAATTGGCGGTTCGGCATCAAGACCAAGCCCACCCAGCTCGACGCCAGCGTGAACAAGATGCCAAGGAACAGTAGGGGTCCGTAGTTCATGGCCTCATTTCCCAACCACAACCGGCGTCTCCTGGCCCGTCAGCAAGGCCACCACCGGCTTCCGGTACGGCCCAAAAACCCTCGCCAACATCCAGGCCACGTTAGCCACGAAGGCCAAGTGCCCAAGCCCAAGCAACAAACCCGCGCACGTGCGAAGCTTGAGCCAAGGCAGCGTCCCCTCCACCACCTTGAGGAAGGGCACCGACGCATCGTTCATCGCCAAGCCTTGAAGGAAGCCGCCGACGCTCAGCGGAACCACGTACAGGAACAAGCCCAGCGTGCACGCCCAGAAATGGACCGATACCAACCCGAGGCAGGGCCACTCACGGCACGTGATGCGCGGCAGCACGTAGTACAAGGACCCGAACATCACCATCGTGAAGAAGCCATACACGCCGAGGTGCGCATGGGCGATCGTGTGGTGCGTGAAATGCACCACCTCGCTGTACGACCTCAGCGAGTTCGCGATACCCTGGAGGCTCGTGAGCGTGTAGCAAACGGCCCCCAGCACCACGAAGCGCAGCGTGGGACTATGCCAAAGCTTCGAGAAATGACCCCACATCGTGAAATGATGGTTGATCGCCACCACCGTCACCGGCACCAGCATCATCACGCTCGCCACGATCGACACCGTGATCATCCACGCGGGCAGCGGCCCGCCAATCAGGTGGTGCAACCCGTTCCAGTTGTAGAACAAGGCCAGCGACCAGAAGCCAAGCACGCTCAGGTAATAGGAGTGGATGGGGCGTCCGATGACCTTCGGAATAAAATAGTAGATCGCACCCAGCCCGATCGGCGTGAACCACAAGCCCAGGACGTTGTGTGCAAACCACCAGTTGACGGCGGCTTGAACCGTCCCACGCACCGGCTCCATCACCAGCATGATCTGCGCGGTCGCATACAACCAAGGGAACCACAGCAGCGCCGCCAGCAGGTACCATTGGGACACATACAAATGACGCTCGGTCCGGAGCCGGAACGTGATCACCGACCACACGGCGATCATGGCGTAGCTCACGAACAGGATGGGCGTCGCGTATCGCGGCATCTCCAGCCACTCAATGGAGGTCGAGTCCCCCGCGAGGATTCCCGCCGTCCCCACCGTCAGGCCCAAGTTCCAAAACACCGCCGCCACCGTGGCCAACCCCGGAGCCACGAAGGGGACCCGGCACAGCCGGCACATCAGCCACAGCGTCACGCCAATCCCCGTCTGCGACGCCCACCCGTAGATCACGGTGTTGAGATGAGCGGGACGCACGCGCCCAAACGTCAGGAACTCCCACGACGCAAGAAACCCAGGATGGTGCAGCTTGATGCTGGCCACCAACGCCAACAACGTGCCCAGCAAGAGCCACGCAAGGCCGCTGACCACGAAGAAAAGAACCGGCACGCGGCACGACGCGTCGATCTCCGCCAGCAACGCCCGGCGGCCGTCCCCGGCTGGCACGTCACCCGGCATCAAAGCCGAAAGGGTCTTGGAGGGCGCACTCATCGCTTCGACGTCCTTTGGTTCAAGATGATGTCCGTCGCCTCACCCACCGGCTCCGCCTCGTCGAACGGCAGCAAGGCCGCCCGCTCCGGCATTTGGAATTCCCCGTGGCCCACCGCCCACCGCAACGCCCAAAGCGCCACGGCCGGAACCGCCAAGGAGCCCGCCGCCATCAGGAGAAACATCGGGGTCATCGTCACTCTGTATCCTGTGCGTCCGCCGACATCACTCGAAGCTCTGCGTCTTCTTCGACGCCTCCAGTCGCTCCAGCAACTTCGCGCGGCCCTGGCCGGCGTCCTTGCCCCATTCGGCCACCAACACCTCCATCGCCCGGTCAATCGACAAGCGGGCGAGGTTTTCCTTGCTCCCGTCGATCGCAAAACGAGCCAAATCCGCCTTCGCCTCTTGTTCCAGCTTTTCGCGAACCGCCAAGCGGTTCCTCGCGGCGGCGGCGTCCACCTCGCCCTCACCCCGCCCCACCACCAGCCATGCCAAGGCTCCGATGATAAGGAACGAGCCGAGGACGCCGACGAACGATGCCAAAACCTTGCGCATCCGGGCCGAGCAGCATGTGTTGTCGCTCATGGTCGTGATCAATGGTGGGTGGCGGCGCCCGCCGCCGGGATTTCATGGTGCGTCACCGCCTCCTTGAGGCGGGGATCCCGCAGGGGATACGGGGCGGCCGACCCATAGTTCTTGAGGAACATGAAGCCCAGGAACCCGGCCATGCCAAGCCACAGCAGCGGATCCAGCAGGGAGAACTCAGGCCCCTCCGGGAAGCACACGGGCATCACGTTGAACGTCATGTCCACGTAGTGCATCAGCCATGCCCAAGCCGCCATCGGCAGCATGATCGCAGGATTCAGCTTCACGTCCTGGTTCAGCAACGTCAGGAAAGGCACGAAGAAATGGCCGAACAAGATCGTGAACCCCACCCACTTCCAAGCCCCGTGCTCGCGCCGCACGTACCAGAAGGTCTCCTCGGGGATCGCGGCGTTCCAAATCAGGAAGTACTGCGAGAAGTGGATGTAGGCGTAGAACACCGTGAACGCGAAGAACCAAACACCCACGTCCTGGACCTGACGCTTGTGGACCACGCCCTTCAACGTGCCCTTGTCCCGCAGCCAAAGGATGATCACCCAAACGGTGATCAACGTCGTCCAGACGCTCCCGGCGAAGTAGTAAACGCCGTACATCGTGCTGAAGAACTGGTGCTGCAACGACTTCATCAGGTAGAAGCACCCCAGGGTCAGGGAGAAGGCAAAATAGAAGATGCCGCCCGCCGCCAACACCCGGGCCTTCCTCGTCCAAATCGCGGCCCCGTCCTTGTCCTGGGCCAACGACCACTTCCTAAATGTGCGGGCAATCCAGCCCCAGCTCAGCACCAGGGCGGGCAGCAACAGGTTGAAGCCATACTTGTTGAAGAGGACCTTCTTGACGTCCAAGGAGTGGTCCGTCGCCGGGTCAATCGACAACCAAGGATAGATGTCCTTTTGCAGCACAAGGACCGGGACGAGCAACACCGCCATCCACGGGAACAACAGGCTCGACAACTGCTCCGCCACGCGGCGCACCGGAACCGACCACGCCGCGTCAAACAAATGATGGATGAAGACCAGGAACAGGGACCCGATGCAAAGGCTCAGGCAAAACATGTAGGCGGTCAGGTATCGGTGGCCCAAGACCCGGGCAAACGAGGGGGCCTCGCCCGGATGCGAGTGCCCGGCATGGCCGTCGTCCGATGCCGCCTTGGCCTCGCCGTGGGCTGCCGCGCCTGCCTTGGCCTCGGCCTTCGCCGGGGCGTCCTCGGCCATGGCCCTCCCGAGGCCAACGACCATCGCCAGCGACAGCCCCAGCACCGCCACGAGCGGCCGCATCCAATTGATCAGCGTCTTCATCGAAATCCTTACTTCAACGTCGCCCGCACCGCGTCAGGAACCTCTTCCTTCTTGCCGAGGCGGCTCACTTGCAACGCCCTCACGTAGGCCACGACCGCCCACCGATCATTGGGGACCAGCTTGTCCGCGTAAGGGTACATCAGGTTCTTCCCGTAAGTGATCGTGTTGAAGATCTCGCCGTCGGCCATCTTGATGAGCCGCTCGTCATGCAACTTCGCCACGGCCGCCATCCCAAACTTCGTGGTGAAACCATTGCCGTCTCCGGCCAATCCATGGCAGGGGGCGCAGTAAATGTCGTAGCGTTCACGCCCACGACGGACCAACTCCGCCGTCACAGACAACGGGTTGGCATCCACCCATGCACCGTCCGCCTTCTTTCCCGTGGCGGTTTCGTCAAGGGCCCGGGCGGACTCCCGCGAGACGGTCCCCGCCGGGTGAACGCGGCTGCTCTTGCCATCGGCAAAACCCGCGAACCCAGCCGTCGTCTGCGGCCTCAACTTGGGCTGCCGGTCCATGTCCGGGAAAACCTCGAGGGGCGGCTTGCGAGACAACCCGCCGCGCAGGCCGGCGACGCTCACCACGGTGACCACCGCCAGGGCCCAGATGGACAGGAAATATACGAGGAACTTGCGCATGTCAGGCCTCCACGATCTCCACCGCGCTCGCATGGCACTTGTCCTTAAGGAAGGCGCGCGTCGCCTCCTCCGAGAACTTGGGATCCCCCGACTCGATGCAGATGAAGAAGCGGTCGTCGGAGGCCTTCTTGAAGCGGTTGTTGCGGAGCAACGGGTTGTGCAACCGAGGCAGGCCGTTCAGCAACAGCATCCCAAACAACGTCCCAAACGACCCCAGCAGGATCGTCAGCTCATAGGACACCGGGAACGCAAACAACGGCGTGAAGAGCGGCTTGCCGCCCACCACCAGGCCGTAGTCGAACTTGTTCATGAACCAAATCATGCTCATGCCCGTCGTGAAGCCGGTCACCCCGCCCACGAACGTGAACCAGCCCACCTTGGACTTCTTAACGCCCATCGCGTCGTCCATCCCATGGATGGGGAAGGGCGTGTAAACGTCCCATTGGGTGAAGCCGGCATCCCGGCACTGGATGGCCGCGTCCATGATGCCCGCCGCCGTGTCGAACTCGGCCAGGATGCCGTGGGGCTTGTTGCCTGTGGCGCTCATGCTCTGGATTCCTTTCGCCTGCCTTAGTGATGGTCCTTTGCCCCGCCCAACGGGTGGTGGGGATCCGCCTGGGGCGTCACGCCCTTGACCTCGCTGATCGCAATCGCCGGCAGGAACCGGATGAACAGCAGGAACAGCGTCATGAAGAGGCCGAAGCTCCCCACGAACGTGAGGATGTCCACCAGGCTGGGCGTAAAGTAACCCCAGCTCGACGGCAGGTAGTCGCGGTGCAGCGACGTCACGATGATCACGAAGCGCTCGAACCACATGCCGATGTTCACGAAGATCGACACCACCCAGACAAACACAGCGCTCGTGCGCAGCTTCTTGAACCAGAACAGGTGGGGGCTGATCACGTTGCACGAGATCATCCACCAGTAGGACCACCAATAGGGGCCGAAGGCACGGTTCTTGAACGCGTACAGCTCGTAGGGGCTCCCGCCATACCAGGCGATGAAGAACTCCATCCCGTAGGCGTACCCAACGATCGACCCGGTCGCCAAGAGCACCTTGCACATCAGCTCGATGTGGCGCGTGGTGATGATGTCATGCAGGCCAAACAAGGCGCGCATGGGGATCAGAAGCGTCAACACCATGCCGAAGCCGGAGAAGATCGCGCCCGCCACGAAATACGGCGGGAAGATCGTCGTGTGCCATCCGGGGACCTGCGACACGGCGAAGTCGAATGACACGATGGAGTGCACGGACAGCACCAGCGGCGTGCTGAGGCCCGCGAAGATGAGGTACGCCTTCTCGTAATTGCTCCAGTGACGGTTTGAGTTGGTCCAGCCCAACGCGAACAGGCCGTAGAAGAACTTCCTCAACGTGGACTTGGCCCGGTCGCGGAGCGTCGCCAGGTCCGGGATCAACCCCACGTACCAAAACAGGAGCGACACCGTGCCGTAGGTCGAGACCGCAAACACGTCCCAAAGGAGGGGCGAGCGGAACTGCGGCCAGATGGCGTTGGCATTGGGCACGGGGAAGAGGAAGCCCGGGTACAAGGCAAACCAGACGCGGCCGGTGTGGACGACCGGGAAAATGCCGGCGCACGCCACCGCAAACAGGGTCATGGCCTCCGCCGCGCGATTGATCGAGGTACGCCACTTTTGGCGAAGCAGGAACAGGACCGCCGAGATCAGCGTGCCCGCATGGCCGATGCCGATCCAAAACACGAAGTTGGTGATGTCCCACGCCCATGCGGCCGGCTGGTTCAGGCCCCAGACGCCCACGCCGGTCGAGATGAGGTAGGCGACCATCGCGAACATCATGCTCATGCCGCCCGCGCTCAGGACGAAGGCGGGCCACCACCATTTTGGCATCGGCTTCTCGCAAATGCCGGCGATGGCCTCCGTGATCCAACCCAGGGAACGGTTGTTGAGCACCAACGGCTCGCGGGCCAGCTCCTTGGGAGGGTCGGCGATCACCGGCGGCGCGTGGTGGACGTCATGCTTGGCCATGGCGGCGGCGGCTGTGGAGGCTGCGGTGGCCATTAGGCGTCTCCTTTCTGGGCCGGAACCCCGGCGTGCTTCTCGGGGGCATGGCCCTCGCCATGCCCGTGTTGCTCAAATGGGCTCTCGTGCCGGAACCGCTCGTAGTCGCGGAGCGAGTCGGGCTCGCCACGTCCCTCGGACTTCGCGATGGCCGGGTTGGGGTTGCGAACCCGGGCGAGGTAGGTAACCCGCGGCCGGATGTCGAGGAAGCCAAGGACCGTGTAGTTCCTGGGATCGTTGCGCAGCTTGGACACCGCGCTGTTGGCATCCAGGATGTTGCCAAACGTGATGGCCTCCGCCGGGCATGCCTGCTGGCACGCCGTTTGGATCGTCCCGTCCGGCACCGCAACGTCGCCGTTGTTCCCCACGAGGACCTTGCGTGCAATCTTGGCCTGCTCGACGCGCTGCACGCAGAACGTGCACTTCTCCATCACGCCGCGCATCCGCACCGTGACGTCGGGGTTGCGCACCAGCTTGATGATCTCCCACTCCGGCGCGGCGTTGCGATTGATGCCCGCCGGGCCCTTGTAGAGGTTGCCAAGGTTGAGGAGATGCTGGTCCTGCGCCGACGCGTAGTCCGACTCGCGCTTGTTGTAGTCGAAGAAGTTGAAGCGGCGGACCTTGTACGGGCAGTTGTTGGCGCAGTACCGCGTGCCGATGCAGCGGTTGTAAGCCATCACATTCAGGCCCTCCTCGTCGTGCACCGTCGCGTTGACCGGGCACACGCTCTCGCACGGGGCCGCCTCGCAGTGCTGGCACAGCATCGGCTGGATCGCGAATTGAGGATCCTCCGCCGCCGTGTCCGAGTTGACGTCGGCCTTCGGGTCGTGGCTGTAGTAGCGATCAATGCGCATCCAATGCATCTCGCGACCACGGGCCACCTGGTCCTTGCCGACGATGGGGATGTTGTTCTCGCTTTGGCATGCCGCGACGCATGCATTGCAACCCACGCATTGGGACAGGTCGATGACCATGCCCCACTGGTGAACCTTCGACATCGTCTCGGGGTTCTGGTCGTAGGGATGCTCGTAGATGTTCTGCGGGCGCTTCTCGAAGCCCCGGCCGTCCGGCTTGTCCTTGTAGGGGACGTAGTGCGGCAGGTGGGACTCGAGATCCATGTTCTTGGCAAAACCAGGCTTGCCAAGGAATTGCTCCAGGTTGGCCTCGCGGATCACCGGGCGACCCTCCATCAGGCCGTGCTCCTGCGTCACCGCGACCAAGTGCCGACGCTTGCCCACGGACACCTTCGCGCCCGTCGCCACGTGCCGGGCGTCCTTAAGATAAAGGGGATAGGCGTCGTACCCGCTGCCGCGACCCACCCGGCCGGTCGCCTTGCGCCCATATCCAAGCGCCAGGCCAACCGTCTTGTCCGCCAAGCCCGGCTGGATCCAAACGGGGCCCTCCACGGATCGTTGGCCCACGGTCACCGTGATGACAGGCTGGCGATATTGGCCGTCCTTGGCGTGCGCGGCGTCCGAAACGCCCAGCTCACGAGCCGTCGCCGGCGAGACCAGGATGACGTTCTCCCACGTCACCTTGGTGATGGGATCCGGGATCTCCTGCAGCCAACCATTGTTGTTGAAGCGACCGTCATCGACCGAGAGGTCGCGTTGCAGAACGATGTCAAAACCCGATGCGGCCGGGGCGGTGTAGCCAGCCAGGTAGGATGTCGCCTTGCCTAATTGAACGGCGGTGGCCTCCAAGGGCTTCGGGGCGCTGTCTTGTGCAAAGCCGTCGTGCAGGAAACGACGCCACGCCGAGTCGTCTTGCCCAAACGTGGCGCGGACCAGGTCCAGCGGCAGGGGCTTCTCGATGCCCAGGATGCGCCCCAGCACCTCGATGTCCGTGAGGCCGCCAAACAGAGGCTCAATCAAGGGCTGCACGGGCACCCACGTGCCGTCGGCCGTGCGGGCGTCGCCCCACGACTCCAGGAAATGCGCCGCCGCCACATGCCATGTCGAGGCCGCCGAAGTCTCATCCTCCTGCTGGCCAAGGCGAATGACCGTCTTGGCCTTCTTCAAGGCCTCGACCAACGCGAGGTCGGCCGGAGCGTCATAGGCCGGGTTGCCATGCAGGATGACCAATGTGTCCACGCCCTTGCCAAGCTCGGCCACGCACTCGGCGATGCCGCCATCGGCCTTGGGCACCGTCGAGGGGATCGCGTGCACCACCGCGCCATGCGCGCCCAAGGTGGCGTTGATGGCATGAGCGATGACATGGACCGCCAGGGGTTGGGCATAGCCAGCCATCACCACGGCCGCGCCCTTGGCCGCGAGCAGGTCCTTGGCGCATTCGTCCGCCCAGGCGTCCGTCACCGGCGCGCCCGCCGCGAGCTTCTGCAACGTTGGCAGCAGTTCGCCCGTCGCCCCGGCCTGCGTTAGAACGGCGACACCGATGCGCGCCGCAACCCGCACCACGTCCGTCGGCCGAACCCGAAGACGATGGTCGGCACCGCCGCCGGTCAGGGTCATCAATGACTCGACGACATAAAGCCGCGACATCGATTCCTTCGACGGCTTGCGTCCCTTGGCAAAGCCTCGGATCAGCCGGTACGCCTCCGCCTCGGCCCCGAGGAAATCGCAATCCAAGGACAGGATGCGCCGGGCCTTGGAGAGGTCATGGAATACCTGGACGTCCGCGCCGTAGAACATGCTGGCGGCGTCGTTCGCCACGCCGAAGTCCACGGACTCGTGCACGAGCCACTTGGACTTCGGGTACTTCTTGGCGATTTCACCCTGCAACCGCGCACGCGTCGGGGAGCTCGAGCGTTCCGCCAGGAAGACCAACCCTTCGCCGCCGTTGGCCGCGGCCTTCTTGGCCACGTCTGCCAACGCGTCGCGCACCGCCTCCACCTTCGCGTCCCCGCCGGCCTTGAGATGGCGATAGGAACGGTCGGGATCGTAGAGGTTGAGGAGGCTGGCCTGCGCGAAGCCGTCGGTGCCGCCGGCCCCTGGGACCAAGGGATTGCCCTCGAGCTTCACCGGGCGCCCGTCATGGGACTTGGCCACCAAGGGGATGGCGGACCCGCGCATGGGCAAGGCCGTGGCGAAGTGCTGCGCCTTGCCGTGCACGTACCCCTCGGGCTGCTTGGAAAACGGGGTTAGAACCTCCTCCGGACGACGGCAGCCCGCCGCGAAGCCCCCCACGCCCGCCAGCATGAAGCTCGCGGACATGAGCTTGATCCAGTCACGCCGGGTCTCGCCCTCCGGGGCAAGACTCGCGCCCGCCGGGAACTCGCGTTCCATCCATTGGCGGAACTCGGGCTTGTCGGCGAGCTGGTCCAGCGAACGCCAATATTTCGGGCCGACCTCCGGCTCCGGGCACGGCGGGGGAACAGTTTTCATCAGCGATGGCAGGTGGAGCAGCTTTGGCCGGGCTGGACTTTCCAGTCATGAACGGCCTTCTTTCCGTCAAAACCCGTGTTCTTCCAGTCGAGCTTCGTGACCAGGTCGTTGGGCCGGATGTACTTCTCCGGCTCGCGATGGCACTCGAGGCAAAAGCCCATGGAAAGGGGCTTGGCGTGGGCCACCTCGTCCATCTTCTGGATCTCGCCGTGGCAGTGGACGCAGCTAATGCCGCGGTTCACATGCACGGAATGGTTGAAATAGACGTAGTCGGGGACCTTGTGGATTTGGACCCACTCGATGGGCTTGCCGGAGGCGAACGAATCGCGCACCAGGGCCAGCTTGTCCGAGTCCTTCTTCACCTGGCTATGGCAGTTCATGCAGGTGGACGTGGACGGGATGTTGGAGAACCAAGAACTCTCGACGCCGTTGTGGCAGTAACGGCAGTCGAGGTTGAGCTGGCCGGCGTGGATGGCATGCGAGAAGGCCACGGGCTGCTTGGGCTGGTAGCCGACACGCGTGTACTTGGGCGTCACGTAATACGTGATTCCGGCAATCGCCGTCAGCCCAAGGATCGGCGCTGCCACCGCCGCCATCAGCGGCAACCGGTTCGTCCACTTCGGGAAGATGTCCGACATGCTCGATCAACCTTTCATCGGCGTGGTCCGCAGCCCCATGGAGCTTGGCCATGCCTTGTCTTGTCTTGGCCCCGAATCACGGGACCTTGCGCTCGTCTTCTCGCGTGTCGCAGCGCGGAACCAAATCCAAGCAAGGCCTGCCTCCGAAGACCGCCCATAAAAGCCAAGCCGAGGCCCTTTCAGGACCTCGGCAAGACCGGGGCGCACTGCCCGGCAACCTCACCAACGCGGATCACGCGCAAACGACTCGTGAAAAAAATCACAATCTCCCCCCTCCGTGCAAGCTCCCGTTCAAAAAAGTTATCGCATGGGACCCCGGGCCCTTGTCCCCAGAGGACCACCACCTTCCGGCATGAAAGAGACCGGTCGCCGCAGCTGGGACCATTCAGTTGGAAGGGAAGTGATTGCGAACCAGATGCTTCCGAAAGCCAAGGAGTGAGGGAGGCGCGGGCCACCTCCCCCAATGTGGTCACGAAGGAGATGCCATCGGTCCTCGCGACGCGTGCCACGCCATGGCCCCTTCCCGTCCCCATGCACGGGTCACGCGGCGAGCGGTCAGGATGAACACGATCCGGGGCTCAAGAAAACATTTGCGCGTGGATGCGGCACGGGTCGCACGACTTGAAAGAATCTTGACCCAAGGCAGGATGCGGCCGTTGTCGGAGATTTCAGAGCCTATGAACCGCGCGCATGACCGCAGTCCCTCATCATTCTTGCCCGTTGTCGGCATCCTCCTCATGACCTGGGCAGGCGTCGCCCGTCCGCTCCGGGCGGACAGCTTGGCCGAGGCCTGGAAGATCGCCCCGGGCGGCGAGCGCTCCTACGTGTCCTCCGGCAACACCGAGCGTGGCGTGGCGGTCAACCCTGCGAACGGGAACGTGCTGTTGCTGAGTCGGGCTGGGGGCACAGCCGTTTACGTGCTCGATGGCCCGTCGGGCGACGACGGATCCGTGGCGGGGTCGCCCCGGACTCTCATGTCCAGCGACGCGAACGGGGAGGCCATCGTCGTGGGTGGAACCTTGGCCTTGAACCTCGTGGGTGCGGCGGACGACGGGGCGGTGTTCGCGGCCAACCTGTCGGTCAACGTCACCACGTCACCCCTGCGCATCTACCGCTGGGGGAGCGACCAGACCGACGCGCCCGTGGAACTGGCGTACTCCGGCAACCCCCTCGAGGGAATCGCCAACCCAGGCACCGCGAATGACCTCCGCTTCGGCGACACGCTGGCCGTACGGGGAAGCGGCGCGAAGACTGAGATCCTCCTGAGCGCCCGATCGGGCCGATACCTGCTCCTCTTTCAAACCCAGGATGGGAAGTCCTTCACACCCAAGGTCCTGACCACCGACGTGACGGGCAAGATTGGCCTGGGGCTGGCCTTTGGTGACGGCAACACGGCCTGGGCCAAGCTCAACGGCCAACCCCTCACCTTGCTCCAGCTCGACATCGCCGCCAGCAAGGCCACCACAACCCGCCCCATTTCCACCACGATCATCCCCTCCAACGTCACGGGCATCGGGTATGACCCGGTGTCCAAGCGGCTCGCTGCCGTCCATTACACGGCTCACACCCTCTCGGTGTTTGACCTCTCCGACCCCGCCAATCCCATCGCCATCGGTTCCCCGCTGCCCTTCCCCACCTCCAACGCCAATGGCAACGGCACCGGCGCCGCCGGGCTCCGGGGCGATCTCGTCGTGGGCCTCGACACCAACAACGGCCTCCTTGCCGCCAAGGTGGAGAAGTCGGTCGTCGCAGCACCTCCCGTGATCGCCGTCCAACCGAGCGGGGCCACCGTCTATGCCTCCGCCAACCACACGTTGGCCGTGTCGGTGCAAGGCACGCCCCCGTTCTCCTACCAATGGCGCTTCAACGGCGTGAACTTGCCCGGCAAGACCTCCTCCCAGCTCCTCCTCGGCAACCTCACCCTCGATCAGGAGGGCGCCTATTCCGTCGTGGTGACCAACTCCGCAGGCTCCGTGACCAGCCGGGATGCCACCCTTTCCATCAAGTCCCCCGTCTCGTCCACGCGGCTCTCGCCACTCTGGTCCCTCGCCCCGGGCAGCCGCCCCTACGTGAACGAGGACAACTCCCAGCGTGGCCTCGCCATCAACCCTGCCAACGGAAACGTCCTCCTCGTGTCGCGCTCCGGCTCCAACCAGGTCGTCGTCCTCGATGGCGAGACCGGGGCCGAGAAGCACCGTTTGCTGACGGTGCTCGGCGACGAGACGCCCATCTCCGGCGGCACATTCCCCGTCAACATGGTGGGCGTCTCCGACGACGGCGCCGTCTTCGTAGGCAACTTGACCACCGACGGCTCGACGACCCCGTTCCGACTGTACCGCTGGGACCATGACGCGGCGGACACCGTCCCTGTGCTCCTGCCTGAGCTGACCGAGCTGGCGGTGGCGGAGCGATGGGGCGACGCGATGGCGGTTCGCGGCTCCGGCAACAACACGCTCGTGGCCCTCACATCGCGCAACGGGACATCGTTTGCGCTGATCCAGGTCTCCGACGGCGGGGCCACCCTGCAGGCCAAGGTGTTCCCCCTTCCGGAACTGGCGGCCGGCGACTTCGGCCTGGGCCTGGCCTTCGGCAAGGGCTCGACCCTGTGGGCCACCGCCTCGGGCAAGCCCCTGATCCAGATCGGATTCGACTTTGAAGCCGGCACCGCATCCGTCCTGCAATCCTTGCCCGGATCCCTCGCCACGACCTCCCTCGGGCCCCTCGGCGGCTCGCCCGACGGCTCGATGGTCGCCGGGATCGCCTTCGAGAACCCCGACAACCTCCAACTGTTCGACGTCACGTCCCCCGACGTGCCCACGTTGCTCGACCAAGAATTGTTCCTGCTGGATCGCCCCAACATCAATGGCACCGGGGCCATTGGGATCAGCAAGGACCGCGTGGTCGCCCTGAACAGCAACAACGGCATCCAGGCCTACCGGCTCCAGGACGCCCCGGCTGCGGGACCGGCCACCCTATCCATCCGGCTGGTCGCCCCCACCGAGGCCGTCCTGACGCTCCAGGGCACGCCCGGCGCCTCCTATCGGATCCTGGCCACCCCGGGCATCGGAACGGCCTTCAACCCCGTCACGACCGTCACGGTCCCGCAGTCCGGGAAGGCGGAGGCCACCCTGCCCGTGCAGTCGGAGTCCACCTTCTACACCACGGCACCCGCCCTTTGACCTCAGCCGTTGGCTGGGTGGCCATCGAAACCAAAATGAGGATCCAAGGAACCCATGGAAGCGAAGGCCCGGCATGCGCGTTCACCCTGATCGAGCTGCTCGTCGTCATCGCCATCATCGCCATCCTGGCCGGGATGCTTCTCCCGGCTCTGGGCAAGGCGAAGGCCAAGGCCGAGGGCATCGCATGCCTCAACAACCTCCGGCAACTCACCTTGGCTTGGCAGATGTATGCCGACGACCACCGGGGCTGGCTCGCTCCCAATGAGGCATCCGGCGAGGTCAGCCTTCCTGGCTCGTGGATCCATGGCGATGCCAAGACCGATGCAACCCCCCGCAACATCGAGGCCGGTTGCCTCTTCCCCTACAACCGCTCCATCGCGATCTACCGATGCCCCACCGACCGATCCAAGGTCCGGGGCCGACCCCAGTTGCCGAGGTTCCGCAGCGTCGCCATGGGCACCGGGGTCGCTCATCTGAATCCAGACAAGATTCCCCGGCCGGTCTATCGCATGGAACAAATCATGGCTCCCGCCCCCGCGAACGCCTCGGTCTTCCTCGACGAGGACGCCTGGAGCATTCAAAACGGCGCGTTGGGCATCGAGCCGGACGGGACAGGCGTGGCCCAGTTCTGGAACTTGCCCGCCAGCCGCCACCACCGGGCCGGGGTCCTCTCGTTTGCA
The DNA here is from genome assembly GCA_903880005.1 of uncultured Verrucomicrobiota bacterium. Lineage (GTDB taxonomy): Bacteria > Verrucomicrobiota > Verrucomicrobiia > Limisphaerales > UBA9464 > UBA6176. The sequence continues at coordinate 95,423 of CAIRNV010000291.1, forward strand.
GACGGCCACGCCGAGGTCTGGAGGTGGGTGGGCCCGCGCATCCTGGAGGCCTCCAGGGAGATCGAGAAGGCTTACAAGGCCTCACCCGACGCGTACTCGTCAGCCACCCCCACGACGGCTGGCGATCGCGACCTGCTGCGGCTCCGTGCCACCGTCCCCGCCAAGGCCCCGTAGCCGGGACGATTCAGTCGGGAGGGAAGCGATGGTGAAGCAGATGCTTCCGCAAGCCGGGGAGTGAGCGAGGCGCGGGCCAGTGCCAAGCCCGTAACGAGCGAAGGACGAAGGATCTGCGGAGACAGATCGAGCCAGCACGACCGATCCAACTGAAACGTTCCGGCTAAGCCGTAACGATTCAATTGGGAGGGAAGTGATTGCGAAGCAGATGCTTGCGCAAGCCGAGGAGTGAGCGAGGCGCGGGCCGGTACGAGGCCCGTAACGAGCGAACGACGAAGGATTTGCGCAAGCAGATCGAGCAAGC
>CAIRNV010000292.1 GCA_903880005.1 uncultured Verrucomicrobiota bacterium
AGGCTCCGTCCTCACGCCTTGCCCCGGGGCATTCTTAGCCGGAACGATTCAGTTGGGTCGGTCGTGCTTGCTTGATCTTCTTTCGCAAGAGCTTCGTCCTTCGCTCGTTACGGGCCTGGCACTGGCCCGCGCCTCGCTCACTCCTCGTCTTGCGAAAGAATCTGCGGCGCAATCACTTGCCTCCCAACTGAATCGTCCCGGCTTGGAGCAACCCAACACCAGCGATTTGTGAGACACGACACTAGTTGCCCGGGATGGGCACCGGCTCGGGCGGCAGGGGCAGGGGCGGCGGGGCGGGGATGCGGCGTCCGTTGATGATGCGATCCTGGCCTGGGACCATGGGGATCGCTGTGGTGGACTCGATGGCCTGGCCTCCGACGGTGATGGAGTTGTTCGGCGCGGTAGCGGCCGAGTTGTTGGGGATGCCCGAGTTGAAGCCTGGAAGGGTGCTGTTGAAGGCGGGGGCGGAGATGGGCACGGCGACGCCGCCGTTGTTGGGGAAGTTCCCCGGGGTGGGGTTGGGGGCGAAGACGGCGGCATTGCCTGCGTCCGTGACGCCGCCACGGCCAATGATGGTGGGGCCGCCGCCCGGGGCTGGCCCGGCGCCTTGCAAGAGGCGGGCATTGTTGGCGGCGATGGCGGAGGCGACGGGGCTGGGGATGGAGTTGGGGACGCCCGGGGCGCCGGGGCCGGCGCCGGTGGCCTTCGCGCCGTTTTCCTTGAAGTTGAGCGTCATTTCCTGGCCGGCGTTGCTGAGCTTCACGGTCTCGGCCTTCGGGTTGATTTCGAGGACGTGGATGTCCCCCTGGGCCTCGTCCTCACCCAGGGTGAGGTAGTCGGCGGACTTGCCGGCGGCGGAGGCCACTTGCAGGTACACCTGCTTCTTGCCCTTCCAGACGGTGAAGCCGGTCAGCGTGACGTTGGAGGGGGGCGGTGGCGGCGGCTTCGGGGCTTCCTCGACGGCGGGGGGCGGTGGAGGAGGGGGTTGGATGCGGAAGGCGTTGCGGTTGGGAATGATGGCGAAGGGGTGGTTGGCCGTGGCGGCGGCGGGGGCATTGGTGGCGGCGGCGTCCGGCGCGGGGGTGGCTGGGGCGGGGGTGGCTGGGGCGGGAGCTGCCGTATTGGCCGGGGCGGGTGTGTCTTGGGCGGCCGCAGGTGGCGCGAAGGCCGCCATCAGGGCGATGGCGGCGACGACGCCAGGGCGGGACGGGGCCGTGCGACGTTCCATGGGGACAGGCTGCAGCATGCGGGGAAAACACCGCAAGCCCGGCTTGGTTGCCGTCGAGTTTCGGGCGTGGGCGGTGGTTACCATGGGAGGCTGAAGGTCTTCACGAAGGTGTAGCCCTTGATGGCCTCGATGACGCCCTCCTTGATGCCGAGTCCGGAGTCCTTGATGCCGCCGAAGGGGCTCGACTCGATGCGGAAGCCGGGCACCTCGTTGATGTTGACGGTGCCGCAGCGGAGGGTGCGGATGGCCTTGATGGCGTGCTCGAGGTTGCGCGTGACCACGCCGGAGCTGAGCCCGTAGGCGGTGGAGTTGGCGAGGCGCAAGGCGTCGTCGAGGTCGTCCACCGGGAGGATGGGCGCGAGGGGGCCGAAGCTTTCGCAGACGACCATGCGGGCGTCGCGGGGGACATCCGCGATGACGGTGGGTTGGAGGAGCGCCCCGGATCGCTTGCCGCCCGCGAGCACGCGGGCGCCCGCGTTGACGGCATCGGCGACCGTCTCCTCGAGGTAACGTGCGCTGGCCTCGTCGATCACGGTCCCGACGCGCGTGGCCTCGTCCATGGGGTTGCCGCAGACGTACTCGGCGGTGCGGGCGACGAGGCGATCGGTGAAGGCGTGGAGGATGCCGCGCTGGACGAGGATGCGCTTCACGGCGGTGCAGCGTTGCCCGGAGTTCCGGTAGCTGCCCTCGGCCGCGAGCGTGACGGCGAGGTCCAGGTCCGCGTCGTCGAGGACGATCAGGGGGTCGTTGCCGCCCAGCTCGAGGACCAGCTTCTTGTAGCCGGCCGTGGCGGCGATGCGCTTGCCCACGGGAACGGAGCCCGTGAAGGCGACCACCTCGACGTCGGGGTGCCGGACGAGGTGCTCGGCGACCTCGTGGGTGGGGCCGAGGAGGACGGACAACATGGGCCCGGGAAGGCCGGCGTCGTACAGGAGCTGGGCGAAGCGCAGCGCCACCAAGGGCGTCTTCTCGGACGGCTTCAACACCATGGGCGTCCCGGCGGCGATGGCGGGGGCGACCTTGTGGGCGACCTGGTTGAGGGGGTGGTTGAAGGGCGTGATCGCCACGGCGCAGCGCAGCGGTTCGCGCGTGGTGACGATCTTGCGGGGCTTGCCCTGGGCGGAGACGTCGCAGGAAAAGACCTGCCCGTCGTCCCGCAAGGCCTCCATGGCGGCGAAGCGCAGCACGTCCACCGTGCGGCCGACCTCATACCGGGCCTCGCGCAGGGCCAGGCCGGCCTCGGACGTGATGGTGCGGGCAAACTCCTCGCGACGGGCCTCCAAGGCGGCGCGGGTCCGGTCGAGGATCTCCGCGCGTTGATGACGCGTCGGCGTCGATGCAAAGCCCAGGGCTGCGGCCAGGGCTGCGTCCGCCCCGGCGCGGCCCACGGTGGCCACGGTCCCGGAAACCTCGCCCGAGTACGGGTTGCGAACGACCAAGGACGGGCCGCCCGTGAAGGGTTGGCCCGCGACGAGGCAGGCAAGATGTTGGACTTCGCTCATTTCGTTGGGCTCAGGCTGTCATGGAAATCGCCGCCAGTGCATCCCCTGAAATTGGGGGGTGTGAAGGGACGCTGGACCCGCACCCGGGAGGCAAGGGCTTCGTCGCTCGCTCGTCATCCCGCGCATGCGGGACGCCACGCGCGCCCCTCGTCTTGCGGGGGAATCTGCTGCGCGATGCCCCCGATCCCCTCCGCATCGCCCCGTCCTGCGACGACCCTGGGGATTGAGGGCAAGGGGCCGGGTTTCTGTTGCTGGGTCGGTCCCGCATGATGGCGAGGTCCATCGGTTGGGCGGGGCCGTGAGCGGGTCGCGCAGCGCGGCTTGAAGCAACCTCTGGCGTTTCGCGGGGCTTGGGGACAGGCTGGCGGGCGTTCCCCGGAGGAAAAACACACCATGCATGCACGCAAGAAGGGTGCGTTCACCCTGATCGAGTTGCTCGTCGTGATCGCCATCATCGCCATCCTTGCGGGCATGCTCTTGCCCGCGTTGGCCAAGGCCAAGGAACGGGCGCGCATGACCCAATGCCTGGGCAACCTGCGCCAGATGGGGATCGCGCTGGTGATGTACGAGGCGGACCACCGGCGGCTGCCGCCCAAGGCGTCGCAGGTTCCCGACTTCATGAACCCGCGGGCGCCGGGTTGGCAAAACAACTGCCTCTACGCGATCGCGCCCTACCTCCAGGGGGCGGCGAAGGGGCGAAGCTCCAAGGTGTATGCATGCCCCAGCGCCAAGAAGCCCGGGGATGGCTCGGACGCCACGACGAACAGCGCCACGGGCTACCTTCCCAACGGCGTCGTCATGGAGCGCACCCTGGATGCCATCCCGAACCCATCCGGGATTGTGTTCAGCCAGGAGACGATCCGGTTGGTGAGCTTCACGGCGTTGCGCCCGGCGGTGGGGGCGGACTTCGGGATGTGCCCGGGGCAGTTCACCTTCTGGCACGTGAACCTCAAGCCGGGCCTCGACTGGTACTCGAGCCTGCACAACCAAGGGGGCAACCTGTTGTTCGTGGACGGCCATGCGGAGTACCGAAAGGCCGCGACGCTCCGTGCCCGGGACTTCGGCCTCGTCAACGGAACCTCGGGGAAGGCGGACGACAACCAGCGGAGCAACGACAGCCTTTGCTACCGGACGATCTTTGATTGATGCCGCAGCCGCCGTTGCCCGGGCTTGCTGGTTCCTTGGGGCCTGCGCTGAATGGGGCCTCCCATGGAAGATTCGTCCCAGGTTCCTCCCGCATCGCCTGGAGCGTTGCGGCCGCGTTGGCGTTGGCGTTGGTGGATGGCGGTGTTGGTGGTGGTGATTCCCATCGCCGCATGGTCGTTGCGCAACCAAGTCGCCAGCCGCGGCATGCTCGACCGCCTCAGGGCCCAGGGCCTTCCCACGTCGCCGGCCGAGCTGAACCGTTGGTATGCCCAGGTGCCGCCCCGGGAGAACCTGGCGTTGCCCATCCTGGAGGCGGCCGGAGCCGTGCGGTCACCGGTGCAAAAGGGCGGCTCCAACTTCCCCTACTTTTCCGGCCGCGGGCCATGGCCCGGCCAAACCAACGCCTTTGCCGGGCCCCCCCACCCGGTCTCCCCCGACGAACTGGCCCGGTGGCGAAAGGTGGTGGACGGGATGCCCGAGGCGTGGGCCGCCATGGAGAGGGCCCGGGGGAGGCGGTTGTCGCGCTACCCCATCGATCTGCGCATGGGATTCATGACGTTGTTGCCCCACCTGTCCCAGACGAAGCTGCTCGTCCAGGCGTGCAGCTTGCGCGCGTTGGTCGCGATGGAGGACGGCAAGGCCCCGGAGGCGGCCCTTGCGCTGGAGGATGGGCTGCTCGTCCATGAGTCGTTGTTGCCGGAGCCGTTGCTGATCTCGCAGTTGGTCGCGGTGGCCTGCCTGTCGATCGTGCTCGACGCGACGACGGACGTGCTTTCGGCGGGGCCGCTGCCCGTGGAGTCGCTGGAGCGGATGCAGCGTCGGTTGGAGTCCTTCGCCACCACCAATCGCTACGCGCAGGCCATGGTCGGGGAGTTGTCGTGCGTGATGGAGATTTTCCATGGCAGCCCGATCAGCCAGGCCCGGGTGTGGGGCGCCGGCGGGTTGACGGCCTCGACGCCGACGGGCGCGCAGCTGGCGGCCGGGACGCTCATGGCGCTGTACTCCGCCACGGGACTGAACGCGGCCGACGAGCGCTTTTATGTCTCGACGATCCAGCAGAAGATCGACGCGTCGCGATTGCCGTGGCCGGACGCGTTGAAGGCGTCGCCTCGGATGGAGGAATTGTTTTCGGACTCCGATGGCGGCCTTGCGGGCGCGCTCAAGGGACGCATGAAGAGCCGGATGATCCTGAGCGGGTTGGCCTCGGCCATGTCGAAGGAAGGCGAGTCCATCGCCCGGCTGCGGCTGGGCGCCGCCATGCTTGCGATCGAGCGGTTCCGCGCCGCCCACGAGGACCGGTTGCCCGGTCGTCTCGAGGAATTGGTGCCGGCGTACCTGGCATCCGTCCCCGTCGATCCATTTGATGGAAAGCCGATTCGCTACAAGCCCTCCGCCCAAGGCTACACGCTCCATAGCATTGGGAGAGATCTGCGCGATGACGACGCCAAGCCCCAAGCAAGGGGCAGGTCCGGGGCCTACGCGGAACAGGATGTCGTGCTTCGGGTGCGCCGCGCCCAACCGTGAGCCCGGAAGCGGTCCGTGCGCCGCGTCACGGGGCTTGCCGCGTGGAAAACCCCGCGCGCCGCAACCCGCGTTGGATCACGGGATGCGATGACATCCTTCGCCAGGTGGCGCCGGTTCGGTGGTTTTCGATCATGAGGGCCATGGGTCCTTGGTCGATCCCGAGGACGTCCTCGGCCACCCATTGTTTGCCGGGGTTGAACGCGTCGCGGTAGCCGTAGCGGGTCCAGAGGCGGGTGCCCCAGTCACGATGCAGGGCGCGGAGGGTGGGCAGGACGACCTCGGGTGCGAAGGGCAGGGAAGCCACGACGGCCGTTGGCGCGAGGGTGCCATCGTCGTTCTCGGCGGGGGGAGCGCCGCGGGCTGCGTAGCCGTTGGGGCCGTCGCACGCCGTGATGCCCCACAGCGTCGGGCCGTAGCCGGCATGGCGCAGGGGGTTTTCGATGCAATATGCCCTCTGGGCGAGGACGGCCCGACGCGAGTTCTCGAAGTAATCCCATCCGGCGGTGCGCATCCATGGGTCGGTGATCCCTCGAAAATCGATCCAGCAATGGGAGTACTGGTGGCCGAACAAGGGGGGGAAATCGACGTAGCGCTGGCCGTGGTGGGAGGCGATCAAGTAGCCGCGGGTCCAGCCTTCCCATGCGGTGGCGGGGAGCGGGCGGGCATCCGTTCCCAAGGCGAGCAGGTAGAGGATCATGGCCTCGTTATAGCCCACCCAACACCGGGGGATGAATCCCTTCTCGGGATGCCAGCCCATCGAGAGGACATCGGATCCGTTGCACATCCAGCGCCAGTCCACGCGGGCCAGCAGGGCGTCGGCGGTCTTTCGGATGCGGCGCTCGATGGCGGTGGGTTGGTCAAAGAACACGGAGGCGTCCAGGGCGCCCGCGAGGAAGAGGGCCGTGTCGATCGAGGAAAGCTCGCATTTCCATGCGCGGAGCCCGGTGTCCATCTCGAGGAAATGATAGAACCAGCCCCGGTGGCCCATGACCTGGGCTGCCTGGGGTCCTTGGGGGCCGCGAAGGAAGGTTTGCAGGGTTGCGTCCACGCGTTGGGCGGCTTCCTGGCGTGATGCCCATCCGCGCTCGACGGCCATGCACCACGTGCTCAGCCCGAAGCCGACGGCGGCGATGCTGCACTTCGAGTCGGGTCGGGAACGGTCGCGCACGAGCCCGTTGCCTGGATGGGTCTCGTCACGAAAGAAGCCGAAGGCGGCGCGTTGGATGGCATCGAGGAGTGCGTCGTCGGAATCGGCGGCGGGAGGTGGCTCGGGGGGGAGGGCCGCCAGACGGCAGGGGATGAGGAAGAAAGCCAGCGCGGCGAGGAACGCCATGGATGCACCCGAGCGAGAGGCCATGGCGGGATGCTTGGCGGCGGAGGGCGGGGCTTCGAGACAAAAAAGGCCGCCCTGATGACAGGGCGGCCTTTGCAAGGCTTCGATGGAAGCCGTGGGATTAGTACACGCGGGTGGACTCTTCCTCGGTGATCGGAACGTCCCAGCCGTCAGGCTGGACCTTCACGATCAGGCGATGGTCGCCATCCTTGGCACCCTTGGCGGTGATGGTGTAGGTGACGGCCTGCTTGGCTCCGAGGCGCGGGATGGTGGGGAAGCTGACGTTCTTGCCCGACACCGTTCCGCCCTGCGACGAGACGGGGCTGACCTCTGCCTTGAACTCGGCAGACGACTTGATGTTGGTCAGGTCGGCATTGCCTTGGTTGGTAATGCGGATGGTGTAGGTGGTGGACTCGCCGACCTGGATGGGATCGGGATCATCGACGACCTCGACGAGGACGGCGGAGACGCCGATCCAGGTCGTGCAGGCCTCGGCGGTCTCGCGGAGGCCTTGGGTGGAATTGACGGAGGCGACATTGCACCAGCGGCCGGCTTGGACGGAGGTCAACACAACGGTGAACTCCTTCTTATCGCCGGGCTTGAGGGATCCGACGTTCCAGGTGGCGGTGTTGCCCGCGACGGAGGCACCGGGGGCGCTCACGATCTTGGTCTGGGGCGGTGCGGTGTCGGTGACGACCACGCCGGTCAACTCGGTGTCGCCGGTGTTGGAAGCGACGATCTTGTAGGAGGCCTGCTTGTTGATGAAGCGCTTCTCGTCGCCGGACTTGGCGAGCTTGAGGCCGGGCTTCACGACGGTGGTGCAGGCGTCGTCCTGGACGGTGCCGGCGTTGGAGGAGGAGGCGACGGCCACGTTGCAATGGCGACCGCGCTCGGCGGCCTTGGCCTTGACGGGGATGGTGCGGGCCTGGCCCGGGGCGAGGTCGCCCACCTGGAAGGTCTTCTCGCCGCCAGCGAGGCCGGCCGGGATCTTGTCGGTGACCACCACGCCCTTGGCGACGGCGGACCCGACGTTCTTGACGGTGACGTTGTAGTCCACGTCGGCGCCGAGCTGGGCGATTTCAGGCCCGGTCTTGTCGATGGCCAACTGGGGCTTGCCCACGACGGTCTGGGAGCAGACGCGCGGGTCGGCCTTGATGGTGGCGCAGCTCGTGAGGGTGCCTTCCTTCTCGGGCTTGACGGTGATCTTGAGGGTCTTGCTTTCGCCGGCGTCGAGGTTGCCGAGGTTCCAGGTCAACGTGCGCCCTTGCACGGAGGCCTCGGGCTGGCTGCTGACGAGGCTGACGCCCTCGGGGAGGGTGTCGGTGACGATGACATTGCCGGCGCAACCGGAGGCGAGGGCCTTGAGCTCGTAGGTGAAGGGCTCGCCGAGCGACGCGTCCGAAGGGGCGGCCTTGGCCAGGCTGACGAGGCCCGTGGTGGCCGTGCTGCACGGCACGGCGGGCTTGGCCGGGGTGGCGGGCTTGGCTTGTGCGACCTGGGGCTCCGTCCCGCGGAAGTAGGGGGACCGACCCGTGTACACCTCGCCCACCACCACGTCGTAGTTTTGGCGGCCGCGTGTGCGCATGTCGCGTTCGGGGGTCTTTTGCGCCTGGACCGACGACGCGGCGAACACGGCAACTAGCGCCGCAATGCCCCATCCAAGGCCGGATTGCATCCTCATCTTCATGGTACTCGTTTGTCCTGACTAACCTTACGGGTTGACTCTTGAAAAACTCGCGCGCCCCTCATCGGGGGATGGGCTGACGGCATATCTGGGGCGACCCTTTTGCCCGCCAAAAAAGCCGCCATGGCAAACCATGAGGTTTGCGCTCGCCCATTCGCCCGCCCGGAATCGCATGGCACCCCTCCGAAGTCAAGCACACGGACCCGCGACGACGCGGGGAATTTATGCGCAGCCCTCGGGGCGTTCATCGGGTCCATGAAGCCGCCTCGCCGTTCGCTCGTCATCCCGTGCTTGCGGAACGCCTCGATGGCCATTCCCCGCCTGCGGGCACCGTCTTCTTGGTTCCTGGGTAATGCCCGGGTTCATCGGGAGTTCGCCTCGCGGCGTCATGGAAAAGACACGTGCGTGAGGCCTGATTTGGTTTGCCGCCCGCGCCGGCGTCGGTCGCAACATCCGGGTCATGCAATCAGATTGGAGGAAACCCCTGTCGATGGGGCTGGCCGCCGCCGTGGTCGTGGCCGTGGGAGGATGGGTCACCGGATGCGCCGACATCCAGGGCCCGCGCGGATCGAAGCCCAACACCGAGCGCGTCGGGCGGACGGGATCGCATGCCGTCCTGCCCGTGAACCAGCGCATCACCCCGGCTGGAAAATTCATCGATCTCCCCGGGCTTCGCCCGCAGGCCATCGCCTTGTCGCCCGACGGCCGCTTGTTGCTGGTGAGCGGCAAGACCAGCGAACTGCTCGTGCTCGATCCGGGCGACGGATCGATCCGGCAACGCGTGCCGTTGCCGAACGACAAGCGAGAACCCGGGGCGGACGTGGTGTCTCCCAACATCCTGGCCCCGGACACGTCGGGGCAGGTGAGCTTCACGGGCCTTGCCTTCTCTCCGGACGGTCGGCGCGTGTACCTGTCCAACGTCAATGGAAGCATCAAGGTGTTTGGCGTCGCGTTGGACGGGACGGTTTCCGGGCTGGGCGCCTTCCTGTTGCCGGAGGCCGATGCACCGCGACGCAAACCCGAGATTCCGTCCGGCTTGGCCGTGTCGCCGGACGGCACGCGGATCTACGTGTGCGCCAACCTTTCCAACCAGCTCCACGAGCTGGACGCGACGACCGGCCGGGTGCTCCGGAGCTTCAAGACCGGCGCGCTCCCCTACGACGTGCGCATCGTCCGCGGCCGCGCCTACGTCTCCAACTGGGGCGGCCGCATCCCAGGCCCCGGCGACGTCGTCGGCCCCGCTGGACGCGGGACCGAGGTGCGGGTGGATCCCGTCCGGCACGTGGCCAACGACGGGTCGGTGTCCGTCATCGACCTGGGCACGGGATCCGCGCGCGAGTTGCCCGCCGGCCTTCATGCCTCGGGCCTCGCCGTGTCGCCCGACGCCCGCCACGTCGTCTGCGCCAACGCCAACAGCGACCACCTGACCGTCATCGACACCCGCACCGACGCCGTCGTGGAGACCGTCTGGTGCCGCCCCAAGCCCTCGGACTTGGTGGGCGCCTCGCCCAACGCGCTGGTGTTCTCGGGCGACGGCAAGACCTTGTACGTCGCCAACGGTGCACAGAACGCGGTGGGCGTGATCCGCTTCGACCCCGCCGACCGCGAGTCGCGCATGGAAGGCTTGATCCCGGTGGGGTGGTACCCCGGGGCCCTCGTCCTGGACCCGGTTCGACGCCAGCTTTGCGTTGCGAACATCAAGGGCCATCCCCTGTCGCCCAAGACCAAGTCCGAGAACGGCGTCCGGGTGGAGGGGTTCAACTCGCATCATTACTCGGGGTCCGTCTCCCTCGTGCCCTTGCCGTCCCGTCGCGATTTGCCCCGGCTTTCGGAGACGGTGTGGCGCAACCTGCGCCGGGACGCCATCGAGCAAAGCCGCCTCAAGCCTCGTGCGGGGCAGCCGCCCAGGCCCGTCCCGGAGCGCATCGGCGAGCCCAGCCCCATCCGGCACGTCGTCTATGTCATCAAGGAGAACCGCACCTACGACCAGGTGTTCGGCGACCTCCCCCAAGGCAACGGCGACCCTCGCCTCTGCATCTTCCCCCAACGCATCACGCCCAACCAACACCGCCTCGTCACCCAGTTCGTGCTCCTCGACAACACCTACTGCTCCGGGATTCTTTCCGCCGACGGCCACCAATGGAGCACCACCGCGTTCTCCACGGACTACATGGAGAAGTCCTTCGCCGGCTTCCCGCGCAGCTATCCCGACGGCATGGGCGAGGACGAGGCGGACGCGATGGCGTACTCGCCCGGGGGCTTCCTGTGGGACAACGCACTCCGGCACGGCCTGTCGATCCGCAACTACGGCGAGTTCGCGGCGCCCGACGTCCGCTGGAAGACGCCGGGCCGCAAGGGGACGCCCGACTTCACCGCGTGCTACCGCCAGTGGCGGGGGGTCGCCGACGAGGTCCGGTTTGGCAGCACGCCCATGATTGAAACCATCCGTGCCTTCACCCCCACCCACTACGTGGGGTGGGAAATGTCCGTCCCGGATCAGTACCGTGCGGACTTCATCTTGGGGGAGCTGGCGGCGTACGAGGCGCGTGGGGAATTCCCGCGGTTGACGATCATCTGCCTTCCCAACGACCACACCAGCGGCACCGCCAAGGGGGCTCCCACGCCCGCCGCGTGCGTCGCGGACAACGACCTCGCCTTTGGGCGCATCGTCGAGGGGTTGTCCAAGAGCCGGTTTTGGAAGGAGATGGCCATCTTCGCCATCGAGGACGATCCCCAGGCAGGCTGGGACCATGTCTCGGGATATCGCACGACCGCGTATTGCATCTCGCCCTATGCCAAGCGCGGCGCCGTGGTCTCGACGCAGTACAACACCACGAGCCTCATCCGCACCATGGAGCAGATCCTCGGCCTGCCGCCCATGAACGCCTTCGACGGCAGCGCCACCCCCATGTGGGATTGCTTCACGGACACCCCCGATTTCTCCCCCTACACGGTCGTGCCGGCCAACGTGGCGCTCGACGAGATGAACCCCGACCCCAAGGCGGTCGTGGATCCGGTCCTGCGCCGCGACGCGGTGGTGTCCTCGCGCCTCAACTTCCGGGAGGTGGACAAGGCTCCGGAGGACGTCCTGAACCGCATCCTCTGGCGCGCCATGAAGGGTTCGTCGGAGCCGTACCCGGAATGGGCGGTCATGAAGGTCGAGGACGACGACGACGACGACGACTTGTGACGCGGGCGGGGAGGCGGGAGACGGGAGGCGGGATCGCCTCGCTCGCTTCTCGGTGTGCGCAAGCATCTGCCGCGCCATGACTCCCCCCCCACGGCATCGATCCGTCTTGGTCTGGATTCCGTTTCGTAACCCAGGCGTCGTCCTCGGGTCTTCCCATGGACGATGAATCGCCTTCTTTTGAAGTGGGCCGGGGTGGTCTTGATGGGTGTTCCCGGCTTGGCAGCGCCGCCGAAGGACGCCGTGGACCTGTTTCGACTGGATCGGGTGTGGGAAGTGAATCTGACGTTCGGTCCGGGGCAGTGGGAGGGGTTGGAGCCCAAGGGCGGGGGCGGTGGGATGCCGGGCGGACCCGGCGGCGGGCCGGGACGAGGTCCGGGCGGGCCAGGGGGGCCAGGCGGGTTTAATCCGGCGCGTTTCATGGCCCCGGTTTGGATGGGGGCGTTGGACGGGAACAAGGATGGGTGGGTTGCGAGGGACGAATGGATGGGGGCGTTTGGTCGGTGGGCGACGGAATGGGACGCCAAGAAGGAGGGGCATCTGACGCTGGAGTCCATTCGCGAGGGCATGAACAAGGCCTTTGCCGGGCCGGGTCCTGGCGGTCCTGGGGGCGGCTTTGTTCCGCGATTGCAGGCGGAGGAGGGACGTCGCAACGGCTTGAGCGGCGCCGCCGGGCTCAACTTCGAGTATGTCCACGCGGACATGGAGATGGGGGGGGTCCGGCTGACGAACGTCGCGGTCCGGTTCAAGGGCAACGGCACGTTCATGGGTTCGCGGATGTCGGACAAGAAGTCGCTCAAGGTGGACCTGAACGAGTTCGTGAAGGGGCAGAAGCTGGCGGGGTTGGGCAAGCTCAACCTCCACAACAACGTCACGGATGCCTCGTGGATGAACGAGCCGTTGTCGTATGCGCTGTACCGGGCGGCGGGCGTCCCGGCGCCGCGCACCTCGTATGCACGCGTGACCGTCCATGCGCCGGGCGTGCATGACCACGCCTACCTGGGGCTGTATTCCATCGTCGAGAACCCCGACGGCGCGTGGGCCGAGGCGAACTTTGGGAGCAAGAAGGGCGCGATCTTCAAGCCGGTGACGCCCACGTTGTTCCGGGACCTTGGCGACGACTGGAAGGCGTACCAGCAGACCTACGACCCCAAGACGGACCTGACGGACGCGCAGAAGCGCCGCGTCATCGACTTCGCCCGGCTCCTCACGTCCGGCGACGACGCCACGTTCGCGCGGCGCCTGCCCGAGTTCATCGACGTGGACGAGTTCGCCCGGTTCATGGCCGTGACGGTGTGGTTGAGCACGCTCGATTCGATCCTGACGCTGGGTCAGAACTATGTCGTGTACCTCCACCCGGTGACGGACCGCTTCGTGTTCGTCCCGTGGGACCTGGATCATTCGTTCGGCAACTTCGGCATGCAGGGCAGCCAGGAGGAGCGCGAGCAGTTGAGCGTGCGCAAGCCTTGGTCGGGCGAGAACCGGTTCTTCGAGAGGGTGATGGGCGTGCCGGCGGTCCGGGAGGCCTACCTCGCGCGGATGAAGGAATTCCAAGGCACGATCTTCGAGCCGGGCCGCATCGCCCGGCAGGTGGACGAGGTGGCGGCGGTCATCCGCGGCGCGGTGAAGGCCGAATCCGCCGAGAAGCTGGAGCGGTTCGACAAGGTCGTGGCCGGCGAGGCCGTGGCCATGATGCCGTTTGGAGGCGGGCGCGGCGGCCCGGGTGGACCGGGTGGACCGGGTGGAGGAGGCCGTCCGGGCGGCGAGGGGCCTCGTGGTGATCGCGGTCCCGGAGGCTTTCCGTTTGGCCAGCCGCCCAAGCCGATCAAGGGCTTCGTCGTCGCGCGGCATGCCTCCGTGGCCGCGCAGCTCGCCGGCACGTCCGAGGGCCTGCCCATCGGCGCGCGCGGTGGACCGGGCGGACCGGGCGGGCGCCGTGGCGGGTTCGGTCCCGGGATGTTCTTGTCGGAGCCGTTCAAGAACCTGGCGGATGCGAACCACGACGAGCGGGTGACGGCGGCGGAGATGCGGGCGTTGGCGGAGAAATGGTGGGCGGAATGGGACGCCTCGGGCGCGGGCAAGCTGAACGAGGCGCAGCTCGGCGAGGGTTTGGGCAAGGCGTTCCCGCCGCCCCCGGGCTTTGGGGGGCCGGGCGGGCGACCCGGCGGGGAACGTCCTCCTCCATCGCCCTGATGCTTCCCAGCGGTTGGCCTTCCGTGGCAACCTGCGCCAGATGAGTGCCATGCCACGCCGCCGGTTTCTTGCTGCCGCCACCGCCTCCGTCGCCTCCGGGAAGGCGCTGCACAGGGCCATGGGCGCGCCCTCGCCCTCGTTGGCCGAGATGACGGCCCGGGCGCCGTTGTTTGTCTCCACGTGGCCGTTTGGCAAGCCGGCGAACGAGCGGGCGTTGCTCACCTACCAGTCGGGCGGCGGCGGCTTGGATGCCATCGAGCATGGCATCCAGTTGACGGAGGCGGACCCCGGCAACTCGTCGGTGGGCCTGGGCGGCATCCCCAACGCGGACGGCGTGGTTCAACTGGACGCGTGCATCATGAGCGGGCCCGGGCACCGGGCGGGCGCGGTGGCGGCCGTCGAGGGTTTCCGGCATCCGATCTCGATTGCCCGGCGGGTGATGGAGACCACGCGGCACGTGTTCCTCGTGGGCGAGGGCGCGATGGAGTTCGCGAGGCGCAACGGGTTCGAGCGCGGGCCGAAGGTTTCACCGGGGCAGCGAGACGCGTGGGCCAAGTGGAAGGCGGAGGAGGCACGCAAGGCGCGGGCGCGGGCGGAGAAGAACCACGACACGATCGCGATGGTGGCGTTGTGGCCGGACGGCAACCTCTATGGCGGCTGCTCCACGAGCGGGCGCGGCTACAAGCTGCCCGGGCGCGTGGGCGACTCGCCCATCATTGGCTCGGGGTTGTACGTGGACAACGAGGTGGGCGCGGCCGGCGCCACCGGCATCGGCGAGAACGTCATGCGCTTTTGCGGCTCGTTCCTGGTGGTGGAGTTCATGCGGCAGGGCTTGCACCCGCAGGAGGCGTGCATCGAGGCCATCCGCCGCATCGCGCGCCTGGATCCCCAGGGCTTCGACCTCTCCATCAACTTCGTCGCGATCGACCGCACCGGGCGGTTTGGCGCGGCCGGCACGGGCACTGGATTCGAGTATGCCGTCACCACGGCGACCTCCAGCCGCGTGTACCAAAGCCCCGGCCTCACCTCCGCCGCCACCGGGCCCGTCGGCGGCAACCAGAAGTAAGCCGCCCCCGGGGCGCCCGAGCCCCGCGCTACTCCTAAGCCGGGACGATTCAGTTGGGTCGGTCGCGCTTGCTCGATCTGCTTGCGCAAATCCTTCGTCGTTCGCTCGTTACGGGCCTCGTACCGGCCCGCGCCTCGCTCACTCCTCGGCTTGCGCAAGCATCTGCTTCGCAATCACTTCCCTCCCAACTGAATCGTCCCGGCTAAGGCGTGGCATCTTGGCCTTGTTGGGCTGGGTTTTCCCTTGTTGACCGGCGCCCCGACAGCCGTTTCCACGAGTTAGGCCCCGCGTTTTCCGCCAGGACTAGGTTGTCGGCTGGTCGTAACCTCTTGCTTCAGTCGGGCTCGCTGATTGTCCCTCGGCTATCCCAGATGCGGTGTCCTCGGGGCTGGCGACTGCTGGGAGAGAGGTATCTAGAGCCTCGATGGGCAACTCGGGCTGGGCTACGGCTTGCGGCGTTGTGGACAGGGTGGGGTCTACGGTCAGGAGGGACTGCGGCCTCTGGACTGGAATCAATCGGAGCTCGTCGGCTGCTGGAAGGTCATTGAGGTTGGCCAGGCCGAAGTATTCGAGGAAGGCCTGAGTCGTGGCGTACTGCATGGGACGGCCGATGACCTCGGCTCGACCTGCCTCCTCAATGAGGTTTCTTTCCCGAAGGGTGGCGATGACGCCATCGACGGCGACGCCGCGGATTTGCTCCATTTCGGCGCGGGTGATGGGCTGTCTATAGGCGATGATAGCCAGAGTCTCCAAGGCTGGCTGGGTTAGGCGCGAGGGGCGTGGCTTCACGCCGAGGAACGCCTTGAGCCATGGCGCATAGGCTGGCGACGTTACGAACTGCCACGAGCCGGCTACACAAGCGAGCCGGTAGGATCGACCGGCTGCTTCATGCTCGGCGGCTAGGGCTCGGAGGGCGGCATCGACGGCGTCAGTGGTTGCTTGGCCGAGTTGCTTGGCCGTTTCTGGCGTGCCTTCCTCTTCACCCGCCTTGTGGAGGATCTCCTTGAGTTCGGACGGGCTGAGGGGTTTTTGGGCCGTGTGGAGCAAGGCCTCTAGGATAAACTTGAGTTCCATGGATCACGCTGGAGTGGGGAGTTCGCGGGCTGAACCCAAGGGGTTCGGGTCGGGCGGCTCGCCGGGGGGGCGGATTTCAGGGGGCTGAACGAAGTCGGCGGGCGGATACTCCGGATCGGCACGCGGGCGGGGGTGGATGGCAGGCTCGGCGTCCGGGGTAGCGTGGGATGCGGCCTCAGCCAGGACCGGCATTTCGAGTTGGGCTGCTTCGTGGTTCGGGGGGGCCGCCTCGATGAATATCTCGCCGAATTCACCGGCTTGGGCTGCCACGACGACCTTGAGTCGGATCAGTTCCAAGAGCGCTAGGAAGGTGACGACGACCTCGGTCCGAGACTTGGCTGCATCGAACAGCTCGCCGAATCGGAAGGCTGGGCGCGCGGCCAGGAGATTTCGGATGTAGTCGATTCGATCGCTGACGGTGTGAGGGTCGGCCTGGATTTCCCGTACGTCGGTTCGTTCTCCATGGCGCCTCAGGATGACGGCGACGGCTTGGACGAGGTCGAAGATGGAAGCCGTCGGGCGGTTGATCTCGGGCTCCGGGGGCAGTTCAAACCGCGATGGCTGATGTGGATAGACGAGGTCCATGTTGGCCTCGCGTTCTTGGAGTTGGCCGGCGGCGTCCTTGAACTTCTTGTACTCGACGAGGCGGCGAATGAGCTCCCAGCGTGGGTCTTCATCGTCTGGCTCGTCGCCTTCAACGATGGCTTGCTTGTCGGCGGGCAGGAGTTCGCGGCTCTTGATATAGAGCAACGTGGCGGCCATGACCACGAACTCTCCCGCCACGTCGAGGTCGAGCTCGCGCATTTGCTCGATATAGGTGACGAACTCCGTGGCGATGCGGGTCAGGTTGACCTGATAGATGTCCACCTCCTGCTTCTTGACGAGGTGAAGGAGGAGATCGAGGGGGCCTTCAAAGACCTCGAAGTGGACTCGATACTCGGCCATAGGGCGGGGTGGTCAGTGGTATTCCTGGACGGTTCGGACGGCATATCCCGCCCTCTGGAGGGCCGCGATGCCCATGACGGCGGCCTTGGCGCCGCTGAGGGTGGTCATGATGGGCGTTCCGGTCATGACGGCTGTGGTCCGGATGCGGACCTCGTCGGCGCGTGGAGTTGCGCCGGAAGGCGTGTTGATGACGAGCTGGAGTTGCTTGTTCTTAAGGAAGTCGATGGCCGTGGGACGGCCCTCCCCGATTTTCTGGATTTTCTCCACCTTGAGGCCTGCGGCGGAGAGGACGGCTGCGGTTCCGTTCGTGGCTACGATGTCAAAGCCTAGCTGGGCGAATTGTCGGGCGACATCCACGACATGCTTCTTGTGGGCGTCGCCCACGGAGATGAAGACCCTTCCCCTGAGTGGAAGCGGTGCATTGGCGGCCATCTGGGCCTTGGCGTAGGCGATGCCGAGGTCTTGGTCGAGGCCCATGACCTCGCCGGTGGAGCGCATTTCCGGAGAGAGGATGATGTCTTGGCCCTGGAACTTGTTGAAGGGAAAGACGGACTCCTTGACGGCCCAGTACGAGGGCCAGACTTCGGAAGTGAAGCCAAGCTCGCATAGCTTTTTGCCGGCCATGACCTTGGCGGCCAGCTTGGCGAGGGGGACGCCTATCGCTTTTGAGACGAAGGGCACGGTTCTGGATGCCCGCGGGTTGACCTCCAGCACATAGACGACGTCGTCCTTGACCGCGTACTGGACATTCATGAGGCCGACGACTCGGAGCTCGGTGGCCATGGCGTGGGTATGGCGCCGAATGGTATCGATGACCTCCTTAGAGAGGGTGTGGGGTGGCAAGACCATGGCGGCATCGCCGGAATGCACGCCTGCGAACTCGATGTGTTCGAGGATGCCCCCGATCACAATGGTGCCGCGGGTTGGGTCGTCGAAGTGGCCGACGTCGGCGATGCAATCCACATCGATCTCCGTCGCGTCCTCGAGGAACTTATCCACCAACACGGGGCGTTCGGGCGACGCCTCGACCGCGAAGCGCATGTAGTGCTGAAGTTCGTGGTCGCCATAGACGATTTGCATGGCGCGTCCCCCCAGGACGAAGGAGGGCCGGACCAAGACTGGATAGCCTATTCGGCGTGCTACCTCGAGGGCCTCGGCCTCATTGGTAGCGAGGCCATTGCGCGGTTGGGGTATGCCCAGGCGGTCCAGCATGGCCGCGAACAGCTTGCGGTCCTCGGCGATCTCGATGCTCTCCGGTGAGGTCCCGATGATGTTGACGCCGTTCTTCTTGAGACCGAGGGCCAAATTTAGGGGCGTCTGGCCGCCGAATTGGGCTATGGCCCCCCAACATTTCTCGCGCTCATAGATGTTGAGGACGTCCTCGAGGGTCAGGGGCTCGAAGAAGAGACGGTCGCTGGTGTCGTAGTCCGTGGAGACGGTCTCCGGGTTGGAGTTGACCATGATGGTCTCGAAGCCGTCCTCCTTGAGCGCGAAGGCCGCGTGGACGCAGCAATAATCGAACTCGATGCCTTGGCCGATGCGGTTGGGGCCGCCTCCAAGGATCATCACCTTGCGGCGGTCTGATGGTCGGGCCTCGTCATCGCCACGGTCGTAAGACGAGTAGAAGTAGGGGGTATAGGCCTCGAACTCGGCTGCACACGTGTCGACGAGCCTATAGGATGGGAGGAGGTCGAGGGCCTTGCGTCGGGCCCTAACGGCTTCCTCGGTCGTTCCCGTGAGGTGAGCGATTTGCCTGTCCGAAAACCCGTTGGCCTTGGCCTTGCCTAGCAATTCATCGTTCATGCGCGCGCAAACGGCGACAAGGTACGTTGAACATTCGCGTGCGGCCAGCATCGACACGCGACCGGAGGCGGAAAACAGCCGGTGGCTTGGCAGCCGGGCCGGCTAGCTCATCCGCATGGGCATGATGACGTAGAGGAAGGGGTCGCTCGCCTTGACGACGCCGGGCGAAAGCTCGTCGATTAGCTCGATGAAGACCTCATCCGTGTCGAGGGCCTTGAGGGGATCCATGAGGTAGGCGGGATTGAAGGCTATGGCCATGTCCTTGCCCTTGTACGTGAGAGCCATGATCTCGCGGGACTCGCCGATTTCAGGGGTGTTGGCGGTTATGGCGAGTTGGTTGCGGGAGAACGAGAGCTTTACGGAATTGGACTTGTCGCTCGTCATGATTTCCGCCCGCCGCAGGCTGTGGAGGAGTTCCTCCCGGGGAATGGCGACACGCTCGAGGCTTTCCTGGGGAATGACCTGCCGATAGTTGGGATAGCTGCCGTCCACAAGCTTGGAGATGAGGACGATGGGGAGGCCAGCTTCGGAAGCGGGGGTCAGCGAGAAGGAAACTTGGTTTTCGCCATACTTGATCTCGACTCCGCCAGCCTCAAGAAGGCGACCGATCTCGTTGATGGCCTTGGTCGGAACGATGAACTCCCCCTCGCTCTCGGCCGCGACATCGACGTCCTCATCTGTGAGCGCCAAGCGTCGGCCATCGGTTGCGACCAAGGTTAACTTGTGCTCCTTGAGGCTGAAGAAGATGCCGTTCAGGACGAATCGGCTTTCGTCGGAAGAGACGGCGAAGGAAGTCCGTCTGAGCATGGCCTTGAGCTTCTCCTGGGGAACGGAGACGGCCTTGGCTTGCTTGAACGTTGGGAACGGTGGGTACTCGGTGGCTGCCAAGCCATTGATCCTGAAGTATGAACCGCCAGACCGCACGACGACGGCTGACTTGTCGTCCACTTCAAGCTCGACGTCCGCTACGACGAGTTCGCGGACGATCCCGACGAACTTCTTGCTGGGGACGGTGACTGAACCTTCCGCAATGACCTTGGCCGGCACGCTACAAGTCACCGTGACATCGAGGTCCGTGGCGGTCAGGTGAAGCCGCCCGTCCGCAGCGCGGAGGAGGATGTTGGAAAGGATCGGGAGGGTCGTCCGGGCACCGGCGACGTTTTGGACGGCTTGAAGTCCATGGAGGAGCTGATCTTTGGCGATAGCCAGCTTCATGGGCTTATTGATGGACTGGAATAGAGAGAAAGGAAAGCCCGTAGTATGGTATGTGAATAACACCCACAACCTGTTGGGGTGGCCCTAGGCAAGGGCTGAGGAGGGAGTGAAGGCTGTGGACAAGAATGGCGATGAGATGGTGATGGGTGCGAGGAACGATGAGAGGGAAGGGTTGTTGACGAGCTTTGGCCGTTGTTGAGGGGCTTTATTCATGGGGTTATGCACGACGGGCGGAGAGGGAGCGCCTGATTCAATCTAAGTATTTGGCCAGCAAAGGTTTAATGTCCTTTACCTTGGTGGCGGGCCACAGATGTCGAGGTGTCATGATGGCAAATCGGAGAGCCTCGTGACACGGCCAAGAAGGAACGGTGGGAAGGCACGGAATGGCGGCGCGCACGATGGCCTTCGCAAGGTCAGCATTTTTACGGAGATTATCGATCACCATGTCGACCGTGACGTGGGCTTCGTCCGTTTTCCACGCATCGTAATCGGTAACCATGGCGAGGGACGCGTAGGCAATCTCGGCTTCGCGGGCGCAACGGGCTTCGCCGAGGTTGGTCATGCCGATGACATCAAAACCCGCCTTGTGATGGGCGATGGACTCGGCGCGGGTGCTGAAGGCGGGGCCCTCCATGTTGACGTAGGTGCCTCGGTCGTGACAACGGGCTCGCGAGGCCTTCGCCGCCTTCAGCAAGATGGCACGCAGTTCCTCGCAGATGGGGTCGGCGAATGCGATGTGGGCGACGATGCCGTCCCCGAAGAAAGTGTGGGCGGATGACTGCTTGGTCCGGTCGATGAACTGGTCGATCAGGACGAGGTCGCAGGGGCGATATTTGGCTTGGAGGGAGCCGACGGCGCTGACGCTGATGATCCAGGAAACGCCCAACTTTTTCATGGCCCAGACGTTGGCCTTGTGGTTGAGCTCGGACGGCAGCAGGCGATGGCCCCGTCCATGCCGAGGGAGGAAGACAACGTCGCGTCCGTCGAGTTGCCCAACGAGAAAGGAGTCCGAAGGAGCGCCGAAAGGCGTGGAAATCTTCTGCCAGCGAGGGCGGACAAGCCCCTCCATCTGATAGAGCCCGGAGCCGCCGATGATGCCAATTCGATGGGATTTCATGGTCCGGACGATGCCGGGAACGTCGAGGGGTCACCAGAGCGGATTGCGGGCATAGCAGGGGCGGTTGGGGCCAGATACGGCGACAAGCTGGGAGCAGAGGCTGAATGAGCCGTGACAGCGGGCTCCAACCGGGGGTATCGAAGGGCAGGAGGGAGGAGGAGGAAGCGATGGCGTTCCTGAGGTTTGAGGGGATTGGGAAGAGCTTTCCAGGGGTGAAGGCGTTGGATGATGTGACCTTTGAGGTGAGGGAAGGGTCGTGCCACGCGCTGATGGGGGAGAATGGCGCCGGCAAGAGCACGCTCGGGAAGATACTGGCGGGGGTTTACACGGCGGAACGAGGTAGAATCACGCTGGCGGGCAAAGAGATCTCACCGCGGAATCCTCTGGAAGCCAGAATGTTGGGGATCGCCATGGTGCACCAAGAGCTGGCGTTCTGCCCGAACCTGACGGTGGCGGAGAATCTCTCCCTAGGGGACATGCCCACGAGGGGGATATGGCTGGATCGTGAAGGGCTGCGGGACCGGGCTCGGGCGGTATTGGCGGAGATTGGGGCGGAGATCGATGTGGATGCCCGGGTGGAAACGCTGAGCACAGGGCAAGAGCAGATGCTTCAAATCGCGGCTGCGGTGGGTACGGGGGCGAAGGTGATCGTCATGGACGAGCCGACGAGCTCGCTGTCCGGTCTGGAGAGCGAGCATTTGTTCCGTCTCATGGGAAGACTTCAGCAGCGGCGCATCACCCTGCTGTACGTGTCGCATCGCATGGAGGAGATCCATCGCCTCTGCGACACGATCACGGTCTTGAGGGATGGCCGACACGTGATGACGCACGAGGCCGGGGCGGTGAAGCGGGACGAGCTGATACGCCAGATGATCGGCCGGGACGTCGAAGTTCATGATGCAGGGCATGTGGGGGGGGCATTGGGCGAGGTGGTGTTGGAGGTGAAGGGCTTGCGGTCACCCGGCAGGTTTAGGGATATGAGCTTGACGGTGAGGCGAGGCGAGGTGGTGGGGATGGCGGGGCTGGTGGGTGCGGGCAGGAGCGAGGTGGCCCAAGCCATCTTCGGACTGGATCCGGAGGCAACGGGCGAGGTGAGGGTGAACGGTAGGAGGCTGAAGCTGGGTCACCCGCGGCTGTCGTTGGCAGAAGGGATGGGTTACGTGCCAGAGGATCGGAAGCGGCAGGGGTTGGTGCTGACCATGAACTGCCGGGAAAACACGACCTTGGCCGTGTTGAACCGCCTGGCGAAGGCTGGGTTCGTCAACGGGCAGAACGAGGCGGCGATGGCGGGGCGGCACCTTCGACAACTCAGGGTCCGAACCCCGGACATGGAAGCGGGCGTGGCGGGGTTATCGGGGGGGAACCAACAAAAGATCGCGCTGGCGAAGTGGCTCGCGATGGAATGCGGCCTGTTGATCGTCGATGAACCGACGAGGGGGGTGGATGTGGGGGCGAAGGCCGAGATCCACCGAATGCTGGATGAGTTGGCCAGCCGGGGAATGGCGATCCTCCTGATTTCGAGCGAGCTACCCGAGGTGATCGGCCTGAGTCGAAGGGTCGTCGTGATGCGGCAAGGGCGCATCGTGGGCGAGGCAGAGAGGCCAGAAATCCAACCCGAGAAGCTGCTGCGCTGGATGGCTGGCGTGGAAGAGTCCGCGCTCAGCGCGAGCTAGCGAAGTCGGGACGGTTCAAACTAGAAACGGCAGTTGAAGAGGGCTTCAGGGCGAGGACATGGCCGTCCCATCAAGGCCAAGAGGCCCTTTTGGACGAATGCTAGACCTTCACCCTGCAGGTGAGGTTCGGGTGGGACGCCGGCCGAGAGCGGCAAAGGGCCAGGAACCACGGATGACACGGATCACACGGATTCAAGCACGTCGTGTGCCCTGGGCGCATTCGCCATGGATGAGACCTCCCGGCTTAGCCGTAACGATTCAGTTGGATCGGTCGTGCTTGCTCGATCTGCTTGCGCAAATCCTTCGTCGTTCGCTCGTTACGGGC